>NZ_JALJQZ010000019.1 GCF_022968395.1 Affinirhizobium lemnae | reverse complement strand
GCCAACTTCATGGGATTCGTCAAACTCGCAGCCATCGCCATCTGGCTCAAATAGCTAAATCGTCACTACCGCCTAGGGGAAATTTGTAATTATCGAATTCCTGTAGAGCAACGCTGCTCCCCCGAAAATCAGGCCTCTTCCTTTTGCGCCTCGGTCGGACAGCGCTCGAAAACCCGCCGTGGGCCCGAAAGTGTCCAGCGGAACCCATGTTCCGAATAATCAACCTCCACATGCCCGCTGAAGGCTGCTGCCGCATGCCGTTTGATGATTGTCGTTCCGAAACCGGTCGTTGCAGGCTCCTGCACAGGTGGGCCATTCTGCTCGGTCCATTCAATGATGATGCGCGGCTCCCCCTCCGCGACCTCCTCAACCCTCCAGCTTAGCGAAACCCGACCTTCCGGCGCTGACAAGGCACCATACTTGACCGAATTGGTCGCCAGTTCGTGAAGGATGAGACCAAGGTTCTGAACAGCTTCGGCGCGTAGTACAAAGTCCGGACCGGTGACACGCACCCTGCTTCGAGCTTCGGCAAAAGCTTCCAGATGCAGCGCCACGACTCGCATCAGCGGAACGCCAGCCCATTGTTCCTGCGCCAGCATCTCGATCGATCGGCCTAGCCCCTGAAGTCGCTCACCTATGGCGCTCTGGAATACATTGATATTGGTTTCCTTGCGCGCTAGCTGCCGCATCATCGCCTGTATGAGGGTCATGATGTTCTTCGTACGATGAACAAGCTCCCGCATGACCAGATGAGCCCGGTCTTCGGCCTCGCTACGATCGAACGAGGCATTGGACAGAGCAATCGCAACCTGATTGGCTTCGGCTATCCGTGTCTCAACAGGCGAAACAATTTCACCCCGGCCAATCCTCTCCGCCATTTCCGCGATTTGCCGGATGGGCGTCCGTAACTGGCGCCCAAGCAGATAGGCAATCAGCAAACCGACGGTCAGGAAGGTGGCACTGCCAATCACAAAGTAGCGCCAGGTCGAAACGATAGTCGCCTGAGCTGTACTGATTGGACCCCAGACAACGACCTTCCAGTCCCATGGTGTGAGCTTGGCATAGCCGTACATCAGTCGGTCACTGCCGTTCACACCCTCGATGGTCCCGCTGTTGCCGGTCATAAGGGCTTGCGTAGACAAGGAAATCGGCGTTGGATCCCCGGCAGCCGCATTGGTGGCAGTCACCACATTTCCCCGCCTGTCCAGAACGCCGACAGACCACCCCTTCGGCAAACCGTCAGTGGACATCAGCCTCTGCAGGTCCTCCGCATTCTGGGTGAGGATGAGTGCTGCGGCACCGGATGCACGTGCAGGTCCGCCGAGCGGCAGGATGACGTTGAAGACCCAGCGCTTACTGGTATTGCCGAAAAGGATGTTGGAAACCTGGATCCGGTCGGTCTGCTTCGCAAGCGCAAACGTCTCCAGATCCGACAATATGGGCAGAGATATTCCATAATCGACGCGCGTATTAAGTAGCTGCTGACCCTTCTCGTCGGCAACCAGAACATATCGGGAGCTTCCCCTAAGACTCACCTGCGTCCTGTTATGAAAGCCGCCAAGGTCGTTCGTATCGAGTTCGGGTGAGGTGGAGATCAGCTTAAGGGTCGTGATCGCGTCCCGCAACTCCTGATCGATAGCGCGCGCAATGGTTCGAGCATCATCCCTTGTATCGGTGTTGAGAATGGCACGTTGCTGCGCTTCCAGCCGCAGAATGAGGAAGATCACAAAGGCAATCAGCGGCAAGGCAATAACGGCTGCCAATGCAACGAGATAGGCTCCAATGGGAGCAGTCGGCAGAAGTCCGGAAAACCTCTTCATGTGGAGAAGTTAAGCCCTGAAGCCTTGGCTGAACATCACCATTATGGCGATCATCGTCTCTATCCCCCCAGTGGTCCTTACGGCGACCGATCCAATACTTCTATCCGAGTTCGCTTGACGAACCAAGAGACGTTCACCGTACAGGATACAAAGTGACAACGCATTGGTTCAAATGCGCTACAACTCGAGCCTGCAAAACAAAAAAACGCCGCCACTCTGGCGAAAGAGCAGCGGCGGATTGTCTAGAGCGGGGTTTGAACTAATTGAAGCATTCTGCGATAACGTCCGGCAAGCTATTCTTCGTCCTGAAACACTTCCTCGCGCTTCTTGCGCACGCTCGGCAGCAGCACGATGACCAGAACACCCAAGGCAATCACCAGCAGTGTGGCGCTGATCGGTCGCGTCAGGAAGGTCGTTGGATCACCGCGCGACAGGATCATGGCACGACGGAGGTTTTCCTCCAGAAGCGGCCCCAGCACGAAACCGAGCAGAAGGGGCGCCGGTTCGCACCGCAACTTGACGAGGACGTATCCGATGAACCCGAAGAAGGCGACCGCATAGAGATCGAACACGTTCGAGTTAACGCTGTAGACCCCGATGGAGCAGAAGGCCATGATGATGGGGAAGAGCACATAATACGGGATCGTCAGAAGCTTCACCCAAAGCCCGATGAGCGGCAGGTTGAGCACGACCAGCATCAGGTTGCCGATCCACATGGAAGCAATGATTCCCCAGAACAGGGCCGGTTGCTCGGTCGCGACATTCGGACCGGGAACAATGCCCTGGATGATCATTGCACCCACCATCAGCGCCATGACCGGATTTGCCGGGATGCCAAGCGTCAGAAGCGGAATAAACGATGTCTGGGCACCGGCGTTGTTGGCCGATTCCGGACCCGCAACACCCGCGATCGCACCATGGCCGAACTCCTCCGGCTTCTTCGAAACACGCTTTTCCACCGTGTAGGACGCAAAGGCGGCCAGGATGGCACCGCCGCCGGGCAGAATACCGAGCGCCGAACCAATTGCCGTTCCGCGAAGCACCGGCGCAAACATTTCCTTGAAGTCGGCCTTGGTCGGCAGAAGACCGCTGACCTTCGACATCAGTACGGTTCTGTTCTTCTCGCCTTCAAGATTGCGCAGGATTTCCGCGATCCCGAATACACCGACAGCGACGGCGACGAAGTTCAGACCGTCCGAGTATTCGCGAATGCCCAGCGTGAAGCGTGGCGTGCCGGAATAGATGTCGGTTCCCACAAGTCCGAGCAGCAGACCGAGAACCACCATGGCGAGCGCCTTGATGATGGAGCCGGATGCAAGCGCGATGGACGAGACGAGACCGACCACCATCAGCGAGAAATATTCCGCAGCACCAAACTGCAGGGCGATTTTCGTCAGCGGCGGCGCGAAGATGGCAACCAGGAATGTGGAGACCGTACCGGCGAAGAAGGAGCCAAGCGCAGCGATAGCCAGGGCCGCCCCTGCCCGCCCCTTGCGCGCCATCTGGTAACCGTCGATGGCGGTCACGGCCGAAGAGCTTTCGCCCGGCATGTTGATGAGGATGGCCGTGGTGGAGCCACCATATTGCGCACCGTAATAGATGCCGGCCAGCATGATGAGCGAGGAAACCGGCTCCAACTGAAACGTGATGGGCAACAGCATGGCGATGGTCGCGGTCGCACCAATCCCCGGCAGGACGCCGATCAGGGTTCCGAGCAGAACACCGATCAGGCAGAAGAACAGGTTTGCCAGAGACGTCGCAGTGGAGAAACCAAGTGCAAGATTATTGAAAAGATCCATCGGCTATCTCCTAGAAGCCAAGCCAGGGGCCGAATGTGCGGAATGGAAGGCCAAGGCCGTATTCGAACACCAGGACCGAAAACACTGTCAAACCGGCCGAGAGCAGGATCGCCAGAATGGGCGTCATTCTGGATGAGGCGAAACTTGCAATGAAGGCCGTGAGGAACAGCGACGGCACGAAGCCGAGCCCGCGAATGGTCAGGCCGAAGAAAATCGCGGACGGCAGGATGAAGAAAAGTCCTCGCCATGCAATCGGGCCGATGCCCTCATGTTCGACGCGGAACGCCTGAAACAGAATGATGCCACCCAGCAGCACGAGCGCGCAGGCCAGCAGGAACGGAAAATAACCCGGCCCCATGCGAAACGCCGTACCCAGTTCCAGATCCAGCGACTCGAAGCCGAAAAACAGCCCTATGGCGACAAACAGCGCGCCACAGACGGCGTTTGTCTTGTCAAATTCAACAGATTTCATGATGCCTCCCCAGAACGCCGGACGTCCATTCGGACACACTGGCGACGCTCTAACCCTTTGAAGCTCCCCGCATCGTACCTTTCAGGACATTGATCCCTATCCTGAGACAGATACGCCAGACGTGGCAGGCGGCGGGCAAGGGTCATGATGCGCATGACACACAGTTCCAGCCAGCCGCGAGAAGAGAATGCCGCACACCCGTTTTTTGGGTGTGCGGCACGTTCGGTATTAGTCCGCGTACTGGCCTGCGGCCTTGATCACCGGCTGCCAGCGGGCAATCTCGCTCTCGAGCTTGGCTTTGAGAGCGGCGGGTGTCGCATCCGCTTCAGAGGACGGCACAGTGCCAAGTTCGGCAAAGCGGGCGGCAACATTCGGATCCTTCAGCGCCACCTTCAGCGCCTTGGACAGACGCTCGTTGACAGCAGCAGGCGTTCCCTTCGGCGTGTAGACACCATGCCAGATGCCGACTTCAAAGCCAGCCAATCCAGCTTCGACAGCCGTTGGCACATCCTTCAGGACGTCAAGACGCTTGGGGGACGTCACGGCATAGGCCTTGATCGTGCCGCCCTGGATCTGCTTCGTCGTATTGGTCGTCTGGTCGCACATGATGTCGACCTGACCGCCCAGAAGGTCGGTCATCGCAGGGCCCGTACCCTTGTAAGGCACAGTGACCAAAGGGGTCTGGATCGCGCTCATAAACATCATGCCGCAAAGATGGGATGCGGCACCGATACCCGCATTGGCAACCGTTACCTTGTCCTTGTTGGCCTTGGCGAACTCGATGAGACCCTTCAGATCCGATGCTGCCATGTCCTTGCGGGTGACAATGGTCATCGGGACGTCGGTGACGAGACCGACATATTCGAAGTCCTTCAGCGTATCATAGGGCAGCTTGCGATAAAGGGTCGCGCTGGTTGCCATGCCGATGTGGTGAAGAAGCAGCGTGTAACCATCTGCATCCGCCTTCGCCACGCGGCCGGCCCCGAGCGTTCCGCCAGCACCGCCGACGTTTTCGATGATGATCTGCTGACCGAGATCCTTCGACATGGATTCTGCAACAAGGCGTGCAACCGTATCGGTCGGGCCACCTGCAGAGAACGGTACGATCATGGTAATGGACCGCTCAGGGTAACCGGCAGCCTGTGCAACGGACGAGAAAGCAACGGCGGCAAATGCAGTTGCGCAAGCGAGAGCCTTAAAAAGCTTCATGGTCATCCTCCTCATGACAATCGACGGTGTCGCGGCTCCTCCCGCAACGACCGGATGGCGACTATGTGGCTGAGGATCGTGGGCGCGAGCAACCGCTTCCTGCCACCGAATGGTCACAAGTGTGCCTGTCCCTGCGTGATCATGGGTGGATTCCGCCCCAAGCCGATCACCCCATGTGTGGATTTCCACCCATCACGCCGTCACCTGGTCCGTCAGATCTCTTCGCCCAGTTCCGCGAGCCCGTCCGGAGACAGAAGTTTCTTGTCGAGACCATACTTCTGCATTTTCTCGTAAAGCGTCTTTCGGCTGATTCCCAGCTGCTCGTAGACGGGCTTCAGAGCACCGCCATTGGCGGAAATGGCAGCTGCAATGATGTTCCGTTCGAACGCCGCAACACGGTCCGCCAGGCGACCGCTTTCCGGCTTGACCAGCGCGCCGCCATCGCCGGGTCGCATGTCCAGACCAAGAACGAGACGATCGGCTGCATTGCGCAATTCGCGGACATTTCCCGGCCAGTCCCGTTGCGCAACGGACATGACCACTTCCTGCGGCACATCCATGTCTTCCCGGCCATAGCGAGCCGCCGCCTCGCGAACGAGCTGCAGAAACAGAAGCGGGATATCCGCCCGGCGTTGTGCCAGAGAGGGGACCCGCAGGGTCACCACGTTCAAACGATAAAGGAGATCGGCGCGGAAGCGGCCCGCGGCAACCTCTGCCTCCAGATCCACCTTGCTCGTTGCAATGAAGCGCACGTCAAGTCCTACCGGCTCATTGGAGCCCAGCCGGGTGATGACCCTTTCCTGCAGGACGCGCAGGAACTTCGCCTGGAGATCAATGGGCATGGACCCGATCTCATCGAGCAGGATCGTACCGCCCCGCCCATGCTCGAACTTGCCATAGCGAGGCCGAAGAGCGCCGGGAAAAGCGCCTGCCTCATGCCCGAAAAGTTCGCTCTCGATCAAGGTTTCCGGCAGCGACGCGCAATTGATGGCAATGAAGGGACGGTTGGCGCGGGCGCTGACATCGTGCAAGGCGCGGGCCACCACCTCTTTGCCGACCCCTGTCTCGCCAATGATCAGCGTATCGGCGTCCGCGGCACCGATAGCGCGGATCTGGTAGCGAAGATCGACCATGACCTGCGTACGCCCCGGCAGCCGTGTCTCGATATCGTCGCGCTTGCCCGCGACTGCGCGAAGCCGCCGATTTTCCAGCACCAGGTTGCGGCGGTCCTGGGCACGGCGCAACACGCCAGCCAGATGCGACGTGGTGAACGGTTTCTCGATGAAATCATAGGCGCCCTCGCGCATGGCCTTGACGGCCAGTTGCACATCGCCGTGACCGGTGACCAGAATGACGGGGATTTCGGCATCCAGTTCGCGGACACGCTGCATCAGGGTCATGCCGTCCATGCCGGGCATGCGAATGTCGCTGACGATAACGCCCTCGAAGGAATAGCCGATGAGCTCCAGAACCTGTTCGGCACTCGCAAGGGTCTGGACCTGAAAGCCGGAAAGTTCCAGCGCCTGGGCTGTGGAACGGCGAAGCTCCTCCTCGTCATCCGCCAGTAATACACGCTGCATGTTCACTCCGCCGCTAGGCCCACCTGCCCCGTTGCCGCCATGAGCGAGATCGTGAAGACCGCCCCGCCATCCGGGTGGTTCGCGACGCTCAGGCTGCCACCGAAATCCTTGATGATGTTATAGGATATGGACAGGCCAAGTCCCAAGCCCTTGCCAACACCTTTGGTGGTGAAAAACGGATCGAAAATGCGCTCGCTGATCGCCGCCGCGACACCCGCGCCATGGTCGCGTACGCGAATATGCACCATCTCATCTACATCGACCGTCAGTTCGATACGCCTGTCGTCGAGACCTTCGACCGCATCCGCTGCATTGGTGATGATATTGACCAGAACCTGCTGCAGGCGAATGGACCCGGCGAGTACGGGCGGGATATCACGGGGAAGCGACATATCGATCTCCGCCTGCGCGCTCTTCAGGCGGGTCGAGACGATCTCCAGCGTATCGCGGATGACGTCATCCAGCGCCACGCCGCTCAGTTTCTCGTTCGGTTTGCGCGCAAAATTGCGCAGGTGACGCGAGATGGAGGCCATCCGGTCGATGAGCGCCGAAATACGCCGGATATTGTCGCGCGCTTCTTCGAGCCTGCCACGCTCGATCAGGACATCCGCACTGTCGGAATAGGTCTTGGCTGCCGCGAGCGGCTGGTTGAATTCGTGGGAAAGTGCTGCCGACATCTGGCCAAGACCTGCCAGCTTTCCGGCCTGGATCAGGTCTGCCTGTGTCTGCCGCAATTGAAGTTCCGTTGCGCGGCGTTCGGCGATCTCTTCCTCGATGCGAGTGTTGACCCGCGCGAGATCCGCCGTGCGCTCCTCGACCCGGCGCTCCAGTTCCACTTGGGCGGCCTCCTGCAGATGCAGCCGCTCGTCCAGCCGTGCGCGGCGCTGCATCAGGATTGCAACACCGAGGCCCACCAGACACAGGACCAGCAGAACGGCAATCACGACGGTCTGCGCCTGCGCCCGTGCCGAGGCAGTGTCCGTCAGCACATTCACGGTCCAGTCCGCATCCGGCATGCTTTGAGACAGCACCAGGTAATCCCGCGTTCCACCAGCTTCGGCAACGCTCATGATCCTGTGACCATCCTCGACGCGTTCGGTGAAAGGAAGCGGTTTCAGCACGGCATCGGAGTAGCGACGGGAGGCGGAGGTTCGGGCAATCCTCTCTTCGGTAAGCGGCAGGATCGAATGATAGAGCCAGTGCGGGCTGCCCGTCATGAAAATGATGCCTTCGGGATCGGACACGAAGATGCGCGCATCCCCTCCTTCCCATGAGGCTTCCAGCACATCGATATCGACCTTGAAGACGATCACGCCCCGAACGATGCCGCCAATCTCGATGGGCGAAGAAAAATAATAGCCGCGTTTGGCCGATGTGGTGCCCAGCGCATAGAAGCGGGCCTGCTTGCCCTTGGCCGCCTCCTGGAAATAGGGACGGTAGCTGAAATTCTGACCGACGAAACTGGTGGGCAGGTCGAAGTTGCTGGCGGCGATCGTCTCGCCGTCCATTGTCAGCATATAGATGTCGGAGGATTTCAGAAGCGCATTGATGTTGGCGAGATAGAGATTGGTGGAATGGCGGCGGATCAGGTTGTCCGGCTGGAGGATCAGAGCCTCGATATCGGGCTGGTCGGCAATCAGCGCCGGTAGTGCCTCATAGCGCTTGAGGTGCCCCTCGAGCGCCGACACAGCAAGCCTCAAGGTGGTGCCGCCCTGCGTTACCGCTTCGGCAAGATAGCGCGCCTTGATGATGTCGCCGCCGTGGATGGCGAAAACGACACCGATCAGGATGAAGCCTATCAATGCCGACAGATATCGCTTTCCCAACCCTTATCCTCCTGGTCCGGCTTGAAGGGTGGCTGAAATTTCATGCAGACACAAGATTCTTTGGAGGCAGGATCAATTGACGCAACAGACAGTTTGATGACCTTAAGCCTGAAAGACAGGCACCAGACGTTCACGAGTACTTCGCATTCTGTTAGGCGCCTACGGTTGCATTCCTCGTTCATGAGCGTACACTCATATTACCGCCGATTGATTAAACGGGCATCGGCGGCTGGAAGCCCGAGGCCCATGCGCCCGGTGACTTTCGCCCTCCTCATGGAGGCGAGATATGAATTTAGACAAATCCACACTCGAACCAAGCGATCTGAAATTTTTACAGTCGGTCTTCGACGGCATCAGACAAACAAAAGGCATAGAAATCCGGTCAAGCGATGCAAGCAGCATCGCAGCACAGATCATCGAACTGTATCAGGCCGGTGTGCGCGATCCGGATGAGTTGACCCAGCGTTTCAAGGCGGGATGAAGTTATCGCTTCGCGATGAGGTCGCGTTCCTCACGCATGAGATAGAGGCGGGTCACGCCGTCCAGATAGCTCTCTATCCAGTCAGCCATGGCTTTCTCCTGTTCGATAATCTTACCCAATACATCGACAGCCTTGCCGTCGCCGATCTCGTCGGCGGCTGCAAAAAGAACGCGATAGGTGGCGATTTCCGTATGCTCGAAGCTGTAAATGCTGGTGCAGATACGCACGATCTCGTCACTGGCAAGCAGGCCGGTGAGACCTTGCGCGGTCGCCGACAGTTTGCTGGCGACATCCTTCAGCACTGACTGCGGACTGGGCGCACGCTCCATCAACTCCCGCAAAGACTGGGCCTGGCCTTCGGTTTCACCAAGATGCTCCTGCAATCGCTCGCGCAGGTCCGGATAGTTCTCGATGCGGCCGATCTGGCTGCGCAGCATGGTCGCGCACTGAACTTCCATGGCATGCGCATCACGAAGCCAGACGGCGAAATGATCTCGAGCATGGGTCATTGCATTCTCCTCTTTCCCGAACCCGCCAACCAGCATTCGACCGGAACCATTTCCACTGATGTGGGTTGGTGTCAGCAGAAACCAAGAGGAAAAGTGGATGTCCGATCCCCGCGATCCCAGCGACCAGCCTCCGATGCCGGCGCCCACATGGGTGCCCGAGCCACCCATCAAGGAGCCGGAACCCGACCGTCTGCCGGACGAAGAACCGGTTCCGAACCCGGATGAAACGCGCGATCCCCCCATGCAGGTCCGCTGACAGCCCCCCCCTTCGCCATCCACCATCGGCCGCCACGGAACCCGCGCGCGGCCGATGCGTTGTTGCGGCACGGATAGCGAAGGGGTGAAGACCGTGGACTACAGATCATCGGCAGAAACGGATACATCGGCAACAGGCAGCATCGTCCAGCCTGGCCGCAATGCCTGGCGCAGTTCAAGATGCGACAAGGCGGCATTTCTGATCGACGGTGCGGAATATTATCGCAGGCTTGAGCAGGTGCTTTACAAGGCTCATCATTCGATCTTCATCGTCGGTTGGGACTTCAACCCCCATATCCGCCTTCAGCCCGCGGTTCCTGGCAGTCCGACGCTTGGCCAGATCCTTCGCCAGCGTGTGGATTCCCAGCCGGATCTCATCGTCCGCATTCTGGTCTGGGGCATGGGACCCGTCTATTCCGGCAAGAGCCTGAAGATATTCCGCAAGACGGGCTGGAACGACCATCCCCGCATCATTATGGAATTCGACTTCCGCCACCCAATCCGCGCCAGCCACCATCAGAAGATGGTCTGCGTCGACGATACGGTTGCCTTCCTCGGCGGCATAGACCTGACCGCCCGCCGCTGGGACGATCGCAATCATTCCATTCCGAACAAGCTGCGCTGCTCGCCCGATGGAACCTGCTACGGCCCTGTTCACGATGCGCAATCAATCGTATCCGGCGATGCCGCAAGGCTGGTGGGCGATGCATGCCGCAAGCGCTGGAAATGGGCGACGAAGCAGGAACTGGCGCCTGGCCAGCCACATTCTGACGATCTCTGGCCAGCGGACCTGGCACCGGTTCTAACCGATTGCCCCGTCGCCCTTGCTCTCACCGAACCGCTGAAGTGGAACGGTCGCCGCGGACGTCGCGAAGCCATCCAGCTGACGCATGACGCCCTGCGCGCCGCGCGGAGCCACATCTACCTGGAATCGCAATATCTCGCCTCCTTTGCCGTAGCCCGCACGATCATGGATCGGCTTGCGGAGGCGGATGGACCGGAAATCATCATCCTCGTGACCCAGGAATCGCACGGCTTTCTGGAAAAGCTGATGATGGGTCATAATCGGACCCGTCTCATCCGGCGCATGAAACGTCATGACCGCTATAATCGCCTGCGCGTCTATTATTCGGTGACACAGGATGAGGAAGGCAAGGAGACGGAAATTATCGTCCATGCCAAGCTCGTCATCATCGATGACCGTTTCATCCGCATCGGATCATCCAACCTCAATAACCGATCCGAAGGTCTGGATACGGAATCCGACCTGGCGTTCGAACCCGAGAAGGCAGAAGATCGAAAGGCTGTCCTCGATCTTCGTCACGATCTCCTCGCTGAACATCTCGGCTCGACGCCGGAAGCCGTTGCCAGCCTTGTCGAGGAAACTGGCTCGTTGATCCGCACGATCGAACGGCTAAACAATCAGCGTCGGGGCCTGCGTCATTTCAACGTCGATGTGCTGCACGGAGAGACGGATTCGCTGATCGGCACCTCGCTGATCGATCCACGCCGACCCTTCTGGCCATTCCGCCAGTTGAAGGTCGGCACGCGCTGGGCATTGTCACGCCTGATGCGCAGCTTCACCTGAAGGCTCGGAACGACCCGGACCTTCCCGGCGCGCCAGAATTTCTGTCAACAGAAACAGAGGCGCGCCGATGAGAAGCGGCACGAAGTAGTAGAGGACGCGGAACGCAACCAGAGACCCGATGGATGCGCCGGCAGGCAGCACCATCAGCATGGTCGCCTCCAGAACCCCCAAACCTCCCGGGACATGGCTGAGCATGGCGGCAATCGTTGCTGTTACATAGGCACTTGCCACCTGCAGATATCCCGCATCGGTGAAGGCGGACAGCAGTTGATGCAGAGCAGCAGCCACGAAGCCGAAGTTGACCGTTCCCACAGCAATTTGCGCGATACACATGGACGTGGTCGGCATTTCCATGCGGAAGGAGCGGAATTTCAGGGGTGGTCGGCCCCAGATCGAGCAGATGACATAGGCAACCGGATAGGCCAGAAATGCCAGCCCCAGCAGTTTTCGCGGACCGGGGTCAAGCTGCAGGATCGTCTCTCCGGTCGGGGGCATCAAGATCAGCGCAATGGCCGCCAACATGCTGAGGCCCAGCAGAACGGTTGCACCGCAGAACAGAATGACTTTCGCAACCTCATCCCCGCTCAGTCCCCAACGCGTGTAGAACCGATAGCGGACGGCGCCGCTTGAAAGAGCGGCTCCCCCCACATTGTGGCCAATGGACAGGGCACAGAACGATGCGAGCGCCGCCCTTGGATATGCCTGCCCCTTTCCGACATAGCGCAAGCCCAGATAATCGAAGAGCGAGAGGCAAATGTAGGATGCAATGACGCAGAGGAAGCCGGTTATGATCCGGTAGGACGGAATTTGCGATAGTGAGGATGTAATGTCCTCCAGACTGTAGCGACTGAGACTGCGATACACCAGAACGAGCGCCACACAGATGATCAGCAGAATGAGTATACGAAGAAGATGCCGTCTCACGATGTCTCCTCGTCCTTCCGTTTCGTCGCAAAGGACCGCAGTTGCAGGGTGTGAGGGAACGAAACGCAGCCTCAAGGGGTTCCCCGCGTCATGATCGAACCTGACATCAATACGGCGCCTCGGAGCAGCCGGACCATTCGAATTCTCTCATATAACGTTCACAGCTGCGTGGGCACCGACCGAAAGCTCGATCCAGGTCGCGTCGCGGACGTGATCGCGTCGTTGAAGCCGGATATCATCGGCCTGCAGGAACTGGATGTCCGCCGGCGTCGAAGCGGCGGCATCGACCAGGCGGAAGTCATCGCCAATCGGCTGAAGATGGATTTTCATTTTCACCCGGCTCTCAGCGTCGAGGAGGAGCTCTACGGAGATGCGCTTCTGACCGCGTTGCCGGTGCGGCTGGTCCGGGCGGGCAGCCTGCAATCCTATGGAGAACCCCGCGGAGCAATATGGTCTGAGGTCGAGGTGGGCGCAGTGAAGGTCAACGTGTTCAACACCCATCTTGGCCTGTTGCGACGCGATCGCCTGCGACAGACGGAAGAACTGACAGGTCCGGATTGGATCGGTCATCGCGACTGCGCGGATAAACCCCTCATCGTGATGGGCGACTTCAATTCCATTCCGTCATCCGCAGCCTATCGCAATTTGCTGAAACCTCTGCAGGATCCCAAGCAGCAGACGGGGCGACGCCCCGACCCGACATTCCCCTCGCGCTTTCCGCTGTTGAGACTGGACCATATCTTTACTGCAAATGGTCCGCGCATCCTGTCCGCTGAAGCCGTCAGGAACGAGGCCACCCGGATTGCATCCGACCATCTGCCCTTGCTGGCAGTCGTGGAAGTCCCCACCTGATCAACTCCTGATTGATATTGCAGGATTCGGAACAATGATGCTGCACGGCCGTTTTCAGAATGTCGCACAGGCGAGAGCCAGAGCGGCAGCGTCATAGAACCTCCCCCCTTGGGCGTCCCCTCGTTGATCGAGGAGGCGCCCTTTCTTTGACATAGCGCAATACGTGCGACCATTCGCGCCTGCGGCCAAACTTCCTATTGCTAAACGTCAAGCGACAGCCACATAGCTTTCATCAACAGGATTTCGGGGGACGAGGTCCACAATGAGGGCGAGACAATGTTCGAGCACTTTGACGCAACGCTTCTAGCGCGAATCCAGTTTGCGTTCACCGTATCCTTCCACATCATCTTTCCAGCCTTCTCCATCGGGCTTGCGAGCTACCTGGCTGTTCTGGAAGGGCTGTATCTGTGGACGAAGAAGCCGGTCTATCTGGAACTTTTCGATTTCTGGAAAACAATCTTCGCGCTGGCCTTCGGCATGGGCGTGGTATCCGGCATTGTCATGTCATACCAGTTCGGCACAAACTGGAGCGTCTTTTCCGACAAAGCAGGGCCGGTTATCGGGCCGCTGATGGGTTATGAAGTGCTTTCCGCCTTCTTCCTGGAGGCGGGTTTCCTCGGCGTCATGCTGTTCGGGCGAAAGCGCGTTGGCCCTGGCCTGCACTTCTTTGCGACCCTGATGGTGGCCTTCGGGACGCTAATGTCCGCAACCTGGATCCTGTCGGTGAACTCGTGGATGCAGACCCCCGCGGGCTTTGCCATGAATAACAAGGGACAGTTCGTGCCGACCGACTGGTGGGCGGTCATCTTCAACCCGTCCTTCCCCTACCGCTTCACGCATATGGTACTGGCTGCCTATCTCACCACGGCGCTGGTCGTCGGTGCCGTCGGTGCCTGGCATCTGCTGCGTCGCACCGCTCCCTTGCGCGCGGGCACCATGTTCTCCATGGCCATGGGTATGATTGCCGTCGTCGCGCCAATCCAGATCTTCGCCGGGGACATGCACGGCCTTAACACGCTGGAACATCAGCCCACCAAGGTCATGGCCATGGAAGGCCATTTCGAGAGCCATCCGGATGGAGCGCCGCTCATTTTGTTCGGCATCCCTGATCAGGAAAACCAGCGGATCGATTATGCTGTGCAGATCCCCAAGCTTTCGAGCCTGATCCTGAAGCATGATCTGAATGCCCCGTTGAACGGTCTGGACACCGTTGCGCGTGACAAGCAGCCGCCGGTCGCAGTCGTGTTCTGGTCATTCCGGGTCATGATTGCACTGGGCTTTGCCATGCTGGGTCTCGGTCTCTTCAGCCTCTATTGCCGTTTCCGCGGCACACTATATCAAAACGCGTGGCTGCATCGTTTTGCGCTTGTCATGGGTCCGGCAGGCTTCGTTGCCGTTCTGGCGGGCTGGATTACCACCGAAGTCGGCCGCCAACCCTATACGGTCTACGGCCACCTTCTGACGGCGGATTCGATCTCGCCGATCTCCGCGCCGGCTGTCGGCGCCTCGCTCGTCGCCTTCGTCATCGTCTATTTCCTCGTCTTCGGTGCCGGCACCTTCTACATCCTGCGCCTCATGGGCCGCCTGCCGCGTGACCCGGAACCGCATCTGGGCCAGGGCCCGATCCGCAGCGCGGGCATCACGCCTGCTCCGGCACTTGCCGAGAACCATGCCAAACACGGGGGTGCCCATCATGGAGCTTGATTTTCCCTTCATCTGGGCAGCCATCATTGCCTTTGCCGTTCTCGCCTATGTGGTGCTGGATGGTTTCGATCTCGGTGTCGGCATCCTGTTTCCCTTCTTTCCGGAAAAGCATGACCGCGATGTCATGATGAATTCCGTCGCTCCCGTGTGGGACGGTAATGAGACATGGCTCGTCCTGGGCGGCGGCGGACTTCTCGCAGTCTTCCCGCTCGCCTATGCCACCATTCTGCCAGCCCTTTACGCGCCACTGATCGCAATGCTTCTGGCCCTGATCTTCCGCGGCGTGGCCTTCGAATATCGCTGGCGCACAAAACGGGCCGAATGGCTGTGGAACTGGGCCTTTGCCGGTGGCTCCACCGTCGCTGCCTTCACGCAAGGGGTGGCGCTTGGCGCACTCGTGCAGGGCATTCCGGTTGCCAATCGCGCCTATTCCGGCGGCTGGTGGGACTGGTTGACGCCCTTCTCCATCATGACGGGCTTTGCGCTCTTGATCGGTTACGCGCTGCTTGGCGCAACCTGGTTGGTGATGCGAACGACGGGAGAACTTGCAGAACGCGCGCGCTGGTTTTCACTCGTCACGGCCTTCGGCACCGTGGCCGCCATGGGCATCGTCAGCCTGTGGACGCCGTTCCTGAAACCTGAATATCTCGACCGGTGGTTTCTCTATCCCGGCGCCCTGTTCACGGTCATCGTTCCGCTTCTCGTCGGTGCTGGACTATACGGCATTGTCACAGGCCTGCAGCACAAGAAGGACACCCGCCCGTTCCTTTGCGCGCTGGGCCTCTTCGTGCTGGCCTATATCGGTATCGGCATCAGCTTCTACCCCTATATCGTGCCGACCTCCGTCACCATCTGGGATGCGGCAGCCCCGGACGAAAGCCTGAAATTCCTGCTGGTGGGGGCGGCTGTGCTGGTTCCGGCCATCCTGATCTACACGTCCTATGCCTATTGGGTCTTCCGCGGGAAGATCGATCCGGAGGAAGGGTATCACTGATGCCAGGGACGAAAGTCAGGCAAATTCTCTGGTTCGTCGGTCTGTGGATGGCAGGCGTTCTGGCCGTCGGCATCGTCGGCCTCATCATCAAGCTCTGGCTCGGCGCATAAATTTTAGCGCCGGGTCAGCGCAATTACATAGCGGGCATCGATCTTCCCCGGATTGAAGAACACGCACGGCTGCGGCGATCCCAGTTCCAGGCAATCCCCTTGGCGAAGGTGATGGACCACCTCACCCTCGGCGAATTCCAGTTCACCGCCGGTTACCCAGATCTGCTGCCGCTGGAAGGCGAAGGCGGAGGCCGGATAAGGAATACGAACGCCTGCAGGAAGAGTAACCTCCAGCAATTCCAGTCCGTTGCCGGTTGCCGGAGAGATAGCGCGACGCGTGTAGCCGGTTTCCGGATCTTTCCAGATGGCCTGTCGGTCGGCACGCATCAGTCTTTCGCTTGCCTGCTCGGCCAGCGCCAGAAGTCGCGACAGAGGCAGACCGAAGGCACCGGACAGCCGCCCGAGAACCGTCGCGGTAGGGCTTGCCTCGCAACGCTCGATCTTGCTGATCATGGCTTTCGACACCCCGGAACGCTCAGCCAACTCGCTTAGCGACCAGCCACGGTCCTCCCGCTCCAGCCGGATACGTTCTGCAATCGCCCCCGCTGCCTGCTGTTCATGCAGATCCATCTTGCAATCCTCAAATTTCGTCTCTTATAGTAGACGAAATGAAATCTATAAGAAACACTCGGCCGACCGTAAACGGCACCAGAGGGAACCATGGCAGATCGAACGAAACAGGAAATTCGCTTCAATGCGTTCGATATGAACTGTGTCGGGCATATCCAGCAAGGTCTTTGGGCGCATCCGCGCGATCAGTCGCATCGCTTCAACGAGATCTCCTACTGGATGGACTATGCCCGGCGGCTGGAGGAAGGGCTGTTCGACGGGATCTTCCTGGCCGATGTGGTGGGCGTCAACGATGTCTACGGTGGCAATGCCGATGCGGCCCTCAAAGGGGCCGCGCAGGTGCCGGTAAACGATCCGCTTCTCTTGGTGCCTGCCATGGCTGCGGTGACGAAGCATCTGGCCTTCGGGGTGACGGCAAACCTCACCTATGACGCGCCCTTCCTGTTTGCCCGCCGCATGTCCACGCTCGATCACCTCACGGGCGGACGGATCGGCTGGAACATCGTGACCGGCTATCTCGATAGCGCTGCGAAAGCCATAGGGCTGGACCAGCAGGCCGCCCATGACGACCGTTACGATCTGGCGGATGAATATATGCAGGTGGTCTATCGCCTGTGGGAGGAAAGCTGGGCGGATAATGCCGTGCGCCTCGACCGTGAGAACCATCTATACGCCGATCCGGCAAAGGTTCACGCCATCCGGCATGAGGGAAAACAATACCACCTCAACGCCATGCATCTTTCCAGCCCCTCGCCGCAGCGCACGCCGGTGCTCTATCAGGCGGGCTCTTCCACACGCGGTCGACAGTTCGCCGCGACCCACGCGGAATGCGTTTTCGTCAACGGCCAGAAAATGGAAGGCGTTCGCGCCATCGTCGATGACATCAGGGCAAAGGCTGTTGAACTGGGCCGCTCCGCCAGCGACATCAAGGTCTTCATGGGGGCCACGATCGTGACGGGCAAAACAGCGAAAGAAGCGCAGGAAAAGTTCGAAGAGTACCGCCGCTATGTGAGTTCGGAGGCAGCCCTAGTGCATGCGAGCGCCTCGTTAGGCATCGATTTCGCGAAATATGATCTCGACGAACCGATCGAAACCGGCAAGAGCAATGCCATTGTCTCGAACATCGAAGCGGTCAGCCGCAGCGCCGGACCGCAATGGACCAAGCGCAAGCTGCTGGAGCAGATGGTGCTGGGAAGCCGCCAACCGCCCATGGTCGGCTCTGCGGAAGAGATTACCGATCAGCTGATGGCGTGGAGCCAACAGGCAGGCATTGATGGCTTCAACCTGTCGCGCACCGTGGTGCCGGAGTGTTTCGACGACATCATAGCCCATGTCATCCCGATCCTGCAGGAACGCGGTGTCTACAAGACCGGATATCGCGAAGGCACACTACGCGAAAAACTGTTCGGAAACGCCCGCCTGCCCAAAAGCCACATGGCCGCCTCCTTCCGCCAGAATCGCCAGTAGATCAAACCCCGCGGTTAGGGATTCGCTTCTCCAGCTGCCGGAAAGAGAAAACAAGAATGCCGGTCAGGATGAGATAGATGGCGGCCAGCAGCAAGAGCGGCTCGTAGGTCAGGAACGTATCCTGCCGCACCTTGGAAATCACGGCGTAGACATCCACCACCGTCACGGTTGCCACCAGCGGCGTCGACTTCAGCTGGATCACGGTTTCGCCCGTCAGCGTCGGCAGCGTCCGCTGGATCGCTCGCGGAAGCCAGATGCGGCGGAACATGGTGAACCGCCCCATGCCATAGGCCTTGGCAGCTTCCAGCTCCCCTTTCGGCACGCCCGCAAAGGCGCCGCGCATGACCTCGCCTTCATAGGCCGCAAAGGAGATGGTCAAGGCGGCAAAGCCGTAGGGCCATGCCTGACGCAGATAAGGCCAGAGGAAGGACTGGCGAATTTCCGGATACTGCGCAAAGAGCGAACCAAGGCCGTAATACAATAGCCAGAGCTGAAGCAGGAGCGGCGTACCACGGATCAGCGTACAGAACCCTCGCGCAAGCCAGGCCAGCGGCTTTGGTCCTGTCACCTGCACGAGCCCCAGAGGAACGGCGAGGATGAACCCGGCAATCGCTGTCGAAAACAGCATGACGATGGTTTCCCAGATGCCCCAGAGCAGACGTGTCTGGTATCTGGGTATCCAGTCCCAGCGCATGAACCAGGCCATGGAAAGCAGGATGATCGCAAAAAGGACCATCAGGAAGATGCGATGCGGCTCGAAAAGGCTGCGCGCCTTGGGAGCCTGATAGGCGGGGATAGCGGTTACCTCGCTCATGCAGCACCTTCCGTTCTCGCGAAACCGCGACGCGCCCGCTTTTCAATAATCCCGATGATGAGGTTGGAAACCAGCGTTACCATGAGATAGAGCGCACCCGCCGCAAGGAAGAAGGTGAGGAAAGCCTTGGTCGTGCCCGCCGCCTGCCGCGTCACGAGCGTCAATTCGGCAAAACCGACGACCGCCAGCAGCGCTGTATCCTTCGTCGCAATCAGCCAGAGGTTCGAAAGGCCCGGAATGGCATAGGGCAACATGGCCGGAAAGGTGATGCGACGAAGCGAAAGCAGAGGCGACATGCCATAGGCACGCGCCGCCTCCAGCTGACCCGGAGGCACCGCAAGAATGGCACCACGCAGAACTTCGGTGGAATAGGCGCCCTGCACCACCCCGATCACGAAAATACCCGCCGTCAACCCGCTGATGTCGACCGCAGGAAGCCCGAGAAGTTGCATCAACTGGTTCACCGCATCGGTGCCGGCATAATACAGGATCAGGATCAACACGAGTTCTGGCACGCCGCGCACAACGGTCGTGTAAACCTCAAGAAGGTCGCGCAGAATGGGACCGCCCCAGAGTTTGCCTGCGGCACCGCCTATACCAATCAGAAGCCCGAGCAGATAGCCGCCGATGGCCACCTGCAGGGACATCAAAAGGCCCATCAGCAGCACGCCACCCCAGCCGGGGGAAGATAAGGACAAAAGGCTCAAGTCAAAACTTGTTGCGCCCATGGGATAAGGCTTTCCGGGCTAGAGCACGTCCAGCAAAAGTGCGTCAGCGGTTTTGCGTCCGGACTGCGTCAAAACAAATGGATAGAGCATTTTAGGTGATCCCGTGTTTTCGCCGGAAATGCTCTAGACTACGGAAACAACGCGTTGCCATGTGGAATAAGCAAACAGCCGGACTTCTTCCCGACGAAGAAACCCGGCTGCAACGAAGCTGCTTACTTGCCGTAGATGTTGAAGTCGAAATACTTCTTCGAAATCGTGTCATAGGTTCCGTTCGTGCGGATAGCCTTGATGGCTGCGTTGAACTTGTCCTTCATGGCCGTATCTTCCTTGCGAAGACCAACGCCGACACCCGAGCCCAGGATAGCCGGATCGTCCTTGACGTTACCCTTCAGCTCGCAGCAGGCCTTGCCGGCATCTGTCTTCAGGAAGGCGTCGAGCGTGATCAGGTCGGCCTGAATCGCATCGAGGCGACCGGCTGCGAGGTCCGCATTGGCCTCGTCCTGCGTCTGGTATTCCTTGATCTCGGAAACTGCCTTGCCGAAATACTTCTGGGCATATTCGGCATGGATGGTCGAAACCTGAACGCCGATGATCTTGCCCTTGAGGCCTTCAGCCGTCGGCTCGAACTTCACGCCCTTCGGACCGATGACGGCGGTCGGCGTGTTGTAATATTTGTCGGAGAAATCGATCGTCTTCTTCCGCTCATCAGTGATCGACATGGAGCTCATAATGGCGTCGATCTTCTTTGAGGTGAGCGCAGGAATGAGGCCATCAAAGGCGAGCGGCGTCAGAACGCACTTTAGCTTGGCTTCGGCGCACAGCGCATCCATGATTTCCACTTCCCAGCCAACCCACTTGCCGCTGGCATCCGGCGAGCTGAATGGCGGGTACGGGCCGGAATCGACGCCAACCTTGACTTCCTGCGCGGAGGCCGAGGCAAAGGCTGCCGCCGTCATGCAAAACGCGAGGGCGGTGGTACGGACGAAGTTTTTCATGATTTCCCCTTTCGAGATTTTCTGGTTTTGCTTTCACGCATTTCCGGACGGAAAACCGCAATGACACTTTTCCTGGAAATGCTTTCTCAGTGGATGGAGCTGATGAATTTCTTCAGCCGCTCCGATTGAGGGTTTTCGAAGATAGCCTCTGGCGAGCCTTGCTCCTCGATAACGCCGCCATGCAGATAGATGACGTGACTTGCTACCTGTCGCGCAAATTTCATTTCGTGGGTCACCAGGATCATCGTGCGGTTCTCCTTTGCGAGATCGCCGATCACGGAAAGCACCTCGCCAACCAGCTCAGGGTCGAGCGCCGAGGTCGGCTCGTCAAACAGCATCACCAGTGGCTGGATGGCCAGCGCACGGGCAATGGCAGCACGCTGTTGCTGGCCGCCGGACAGAAATGCCGGGTAGGCATCGCGCTTTTCGTAAAGCCCCACGCGGCGAAGCAGGGTTTCTGCAACGGCAATCGCCTGATCCTTCGGCTGACCGAGCACATTCACCGGCACCTCGATGACGTTTTGCAGGACCGTCATATGCTGCCAGAGGTTGAAGCTCTGGAACACCATGCCAAGCTTGGTACGGATACGCTGGATCTGGCGACGGTTGGCAGGCATCATCCCGCCATGACCATCCTGCTTCATCTCGATCGTTTCGCCGTGAATGGTCACGCTGCCGGCTGTCGGCAGCTCCAACATGTTGATGCATCTGAGAAAGGTCGATTTGCCTGATCCGCTCCCACCGATCAGGGCTATCACGTCTCCTTGGCTGGCAGAGAGGGAAACCCCCTTCAAAACCTCCAGCGGGCCGAAACGCTTGTACAGATCGCGAACCTCTATGGCTTGCGCCTTGTCCGTCATGTTACCTTCACCGTCGGCATTTATCTGCCGATCTAACTTGCCCATTTTCCCCCAGCATTTCTTCTTGTGAGGCAGTGCTGGCGCTTCAATTAAGATATGACTTTTGCACTTGTTCGAAAATTACTCAAGCACATTAAAGATCCACGTCATGCTTCCGGAGCGAGTATCCATAACTTTGGCGAGGTAGGCGCAGGAGCGCAGAGGTCAGACATTGCACGGGTGCATTGCCGTGGCGGGAGGATCGGGTTAAACGGCCTCACATCGATTTCAACGGAGGGTTTTCCGTGCGCTATGCATCCATAACTGATCGTCTTGCGGATCTCGGCTCGGGCCGCTGGGCTCTGCACGCCACGGCCAGACGCATGAAAGCGGAAGGTCAGCCCATCATTGAGCTCACCATTGGTGAACCCGATTTGCCGCCGCACGAAGATCTGCTCGCCGAATGCTCGCGCGCCATGTATGCAGGCCGCACCCGCTATTCGAACGGACGCGGCGAGCCTGCCGTTCTGAAAGCCCTGATCGCGAAATATTCGAAGCGGCGACCGGGTGTCAGCGAAAAGAACTTCCTCTGCTTTCCGGGCACACAATCGGCACTTTACGCAGTCATGATGGGACTGGCTGAAGCTGGTGATGGAGTTCTGGTCGGGGATCCGCTTTATGCGACCTATGAAGGCGTGATTGCCTCAACGGGCGCACATCTCATCCCCGTTCCCTTGCGGCCTGAGAACCGCTTCCACATGCAGGCTGAGGATTTGGAGCGCGCAATCACGCCGGAAGCCCGCGTCCTTCTTCTCAACACGCCGCACAACCCGACCGGTGCCGTCCTCACCGACCAGGAAATCACGGCCATTGGCGCAATCTGCAAGAAGCACGACCTCTGGATTGTGTGCGACGAAGTCTACGAACAGCTGATTTTTGGCAAGGACTTCGCCTCTCCTTTCGATATGCCGGAGCTGGCAGAGCGTACGATCGTAGTCGCCTCGATCTCCAAATCCCATGCAGCACCCGGTTTCCGCAGCGGCTGGGCAGCAGGACCGGAGGAGTTTTGCGAAAAACTTCTGCCCGTTTCGGAAACTATGCTGTTCGGCGTACAACCTTTCATTTCCGACATGACCGCGCTTGCGCTCTCCCGCCCCTTCGAGACGGCAGGCATCATGCGCGACAATTACAGCCGCCGTGCCGAAATCGTTCAGAAGACACTGGCCGGAAGCAACCTCCTGAAGCCCATGATGCCGGAAGGCGGAATGTTTGTGGTGGTGGATGTGACGGCGACAGGCCTCGGCGGCGCCGACTATGCCTGGGAACTGCTGCGCAAGGAGCAGGTTGCCGTCATGCCTGGCTCGTCTTTCGGACATCAGGCGGCGGGGTTCATCCGCATTTCGCTCACAGTTCCGGATGATGTGCTGGAGGAGGCGGTCCGCCGCATGGCAAGCCTCGCCGGACGGCTAGCCGCCATGCCCGCCGCCGAGCGCGAGCACTTAGGTGCCTGACCATCCCCGACCTTCAATACGGCTCAGACGGGATTAACTTGACCGGAACTGCCCCGTGCCGATCAATTTTTCTTCGTTTGCCTGGCCTATTGGGTAACCCTGACGGATGTCAGGTCCGTCAGCGGCAAGCTTGATGATTTAGAATTAACACTTAGCCCCTGATAACAGGCATAGCAGAAGCCTCTGCCCGGACCAAGCAATGGCAAGTATCGAGACGAAAACACCGCAGATCGACCCTGACACGGGTTACCCGCCTTTCACCTTTGGCTGCCAATTGAAAATGATGGCCGGCGCGTTCTGGTCGTCTCAAGTCAGAAACAAGGTGCTTTTGCTGATTGTTGGGCTTCTGACGATCATTCTGACCACTGTCTATGCGCAATATCGTCTCAATTACTGGAACACGCCGTTCTACAATGCGCTTGAGCAACGGGATCTCGACGGTTTTTTTGAGCAATTGAAGGTCTTCTTCATCATCGCCGGTTCTCTGCTTGTGCTGAACGTCATCCAGGCCTGGTTGAACCAGATGACGGCACTGTTCATGCGCGAAGGATTGACGCGAGACCTCGTCGATCAGTGGATGCATCCGCGAAGGGCCCTGAGACTGGCAAGCCTCGGCAAGATCGGCGTCAACCCGGATCAGCGGCTTCATGAGGATGCGCGCAATCTCGCGGAACTGACGACGACACTTGCCATTGGGCTGGTCAACGCCACCATCCTTCTGGCCAGTTTCATCGGTGTCCTGTGGGTGCTTTCGGCCGATTTCGCCTTCACCTTCAACGGTCAGCAGATCGCCATTCCGGGCTATATGGTCTGGGCAGCACTACTCTACGCGGGCTCTGCGTCGATGCTCAGCAACTATGTTGGCCGCAGGCTGCCGACACTGAATACGCAGCGCTACTCACAGGAAGCCGAGCTGCGCTTCACCATGATGCGAACCAACGAAAACATGCTGGCGATTACGCTGACCAATGGCGAAGACAGCGAGCGGCGGCGGATTCAGCAGGCCATCAGCGAGGTTCTCGCCATCATCCGGCGGCTGGCCTTCGCCTACACCAATCTGACATGGGTTTCTGCCGGGTTCGGCTGGCTCACCACCATCGCACCGATCCTGATTGCGGCACCGGTCTATTTCAGTGGCGGCCTTTCCTTTGGCGGTCTGATGATGGCGGTCGGTGCGTTCAATCAGGTCAACACGGCGCTGCGCTGGTATATCGATAACTTCCGTCCGATTGCCGACTGGAAAGCCGCTCTCTATCGCGTTTCGGTGTTTCGAAGGGCGTTAATCGATCTCGACAATGAGCATGCAGAACCGGAAACATTGACTGTGGAACAGGACGAGGCCGAGCAACTGACCCTCAAGGACCTGCTCCTGTCGCCAAGACCCAACAGTCCCGGCGGTGACCGTGGGCTGCGGCTCGATGGACAATATGTCATCTTGTCCGGTGAACGGATCATGGTCAACGGTGATCCGCGGGCCAACCGCCGCCTCTTGTTCCAGGCGATTGCGGGGCTGTGGCCCTGGGGTAAGGGAACGATCCGTTTGCCGAAATCCGGCTCGATGCTTCTAGTGCCGCAGAAGGGCTTTTTTCCGGACGCGACTCTGGATGAGGTTCTCACCTACCCGATGCCGTCCGCTACGTACACGCCTGACGCGATGGGCAATGCGCTTGAAGCAGTCGGCCTCGGCCGATTGACGGAAAAGTTGTCGGCTCGCGAAAGATGGGAGCGTGTCCTGCAGGAAGATGATCAGATGCGCCTGCGCATCGCAAATGTGCTTTTGGTCAAACCACGCTGGATCGTTCTTGATGATGCGTTCGAAGCCTTGGAGACGGAAACCCAGTCCGAACTCCTTGCAATCCTGGATGCCATGTCGGAGGCAGCCATCATCTATGTCGGACGATCGGAGACCTTTTTGCCAATTTCAACGCGACTGATACATCTCCAGCCCTATTAGAACTGCATGCAAAATGACGCAATACCAGCACAATTGATAAATACGTTATGTTTTTCATAAGGTTTCAACTGATAAACTAGCACCCATAGATTGAGTTGAGGGCGTTATGCCAGGCAAGCGAAACGGACAAGGGCAGTCACGTCTGCGCACGGAACTGATCGAAAAGTTCCGGCTTGGCGCTTCGAACCCCGATCTGTTCTCCCGCTCCTTGTGCGAATTCATTGCAGATTTCTGCAATGCCCCAATCGCCTATATTTCCTTGATTGATGATACGACGCAGATCATCCAGGCAAGCGTCGGCGCAGATTTGAGAGAGCTGTCGCGCGAGGACAGTATCTGCAATCTGACCATTAAGGGAGACAGTCCCCTCGTAATCCTCAACACCGCAACCGATAACAGAGTGAAGGATCTTCCGATCGTGGCGGGCGATCCTGCGATACGCTTTTACGCCGGCGCACCTTTGAAAACCTTTAGCGGCGAAACGATGGGCGCGCTCTGCATTGCAGACACCCGCGCGAGAGCCGAACTTTCAACCTCGGATACCGCGCGTCTGCAACAGGCCGCGCGCCTGTTGATGAACCACTACGAACAGCGTCGCGAAGGCTTCCCCGGTCAGGCCGCTGCCAGTTTCGTCAATGCGACAGAACTGTCGATGATTTCAGTGGATCGACAGGGCCGTATCCAGTTCGTCAACAATAGCCTGCTCAAATTGTTGGGCTACGAGCGTAGCCAATTGATCGGCAGAGATGTCGAAATCATCATTCCAATGCGGTTTCGTGCCTCCCATCACGAAAGTTTCGGGCGTCTGTCCGACAAGAAGGGCCCGCTTCTCGATGGCAAGACGGTCGAAGTTTTCGCGCGGCGCAGCGATGGAAGCGAGATCCCGATCGAAATTACGCTATCGGCATGGAACGATGCAGGCAGCATGGGCATCGGCGCTATCATAAACGACATTTCGGAACGTCGAGAACGCGACAAGCGTCTCCTGCGCCTCGCCAACCAGGATCCCGTCACCGGCTTCAGTACCCGCCATCGCTTCGATGAACTCATCGATCAGCACTGTCAGACACACAGAGCGGGAACGCTGATGCTGATCGAACTCGATGGTCTGAAGGAAACGGGAGATCGGCTCGGTCAGGACATATTTGATACCCTGCTGCAGAACATTGCTGTGCGCCTGCCGCGCGTGCTGACAAGGGAAAGCGTCATCGCAAGGCTTGGGGAAGAACAGATTGGACTACTCGTCCGGTCTGCACAAACTTCTGATGAAGCGCGGAATCTCGCTCAGGCAGTCATGGAGGAACTCGTCCTTCCATTCGATCTGGGCAATATGCGGCTCAAGCTTGGAGCTGAAATCGGATATGCCCTGCGCCAGGATACGGCGAATGCACGCGAATGGATGGCGAATGCGGATTTCGCGCTTGCCCATGCGCGAAAGATGGGCGGCAACAGCTCAATCGCCTATGAAGGTCATGTCGAACAGACATCGCAGCAGCGCCGCGTTGCCCGTGACGAACTGCTGGAAGCGCTGCGCAAGCAACAATTCGTGCTGCACTACCAGCCACAGGTGCTGCTGGAAACCGGGGAACTATACGGTATCGAAGCCCTGATCCGCTGGCAGCACCCTGAAAAGGGCCCCCTGATGCCCGGGCATTTTTTGCCCGCCCTGGAGCAGAGTGCGCTCAGTCTCGATGTTGGCGCATGGGTGATGAACGAAGCGATCCGTCAACTGGGCACCTGGGTCGCCAAGGGATTGCCACCGATCAAGATGGGCATGAACCTGTTTCCGTCGCAAATGCGGGGCAGCGATCTTCCGGCACAGGTCAGTCGTCTTTCGCATGAGCATGGCGTGGATCCTCGCTGGCTGGAGCTGGAAATCACGGAAACCGCTACGCTGGAAGATGAAAGCAGAGCCTTCGAACTGATCAGCGAACTTCGCGAACTGGGTATTGGCATCGCGTTCGACGATTTCGGCACCGGATATGCCTCGCTCGGCTCGCTCCAGCGCTATCCGATTACGACTCTGAAGATCGACCGTGGCTTTGTGCGCGATCTCCTGACACGCCAGAGAGATTCGGCAATTACACGCGCGCTCATCATGCTGAGCCATGATCTGGGTCTGAAGACGATTGCTGAAGGCGTTGAAACGCTGGAGCAACAAATTGCCCTGCGCTTGATGGGTTGCGATTACGGCCAGGGCTATCTCTACGGAAAAGCGCTTCCCGCGGCAGATATCGAGGCCATGCTTGCCTCACGCGCCAAGCCGCCAAGCAAGCAGGCCCGCCGAAAGACCTGATAGACCCCTCAGACGGAAAACTTCAGTCCAGCAGGGCGCGAAGCTGCACGGCAAGTTCGCGCGCCGTATAGGGCTTTTTCAGCCAGCTTTCGTCAGCCGCAAGTTCTTTTCCAGCCACCTCCGGCTCGGCATAGCCCGATGTAAAGAGAATGCGGATGTCGGGCCATCGCTCACGCACATGTTCCGCCAGCTGATCTCCCGACATTCCGGGCATCGAAATATCCGTAAAGACGAGAGAGATATCGTCGTGCTTTTCAAGCACCTCAAGTGCCTCAATGCCGTTCGATGCCTCATGGACCTTGTAGCCCATGCTTTCCAGCCGCGCCACCGCAACCCGGCGGACACGGGCATCGTCCTCGACCGCCAGAATGACCTCGTCACCGCCTGGATAATCGAGCGCCAGCGGTGACATGTCTTCTGCATGGCCAGACGCAGCGGACCCCTGCGCGGCAGGCAGAAACAGACGAATGCTGGTCCCCTGGCCCGGCTCGCTGTAGATCTGGATGTGTCCGCCAGACTGCCGCACGAAGCCGTAGACCATGCTGAGGCCAAGCCCTGTGCCCGCCCCCATGGTCTTGGTGGTGAAGAATGGCTCGAAGGCGCGTTGCTTCACCTCATCCGTCATGCCAGTCCCGGTATCGGTGACCGACACCAGCACGTAATCGCCTGCGCGAACCTGCGGATACATTTGCGCATAGTCAAAATCCAGATGACTACGGCTCACCTCGATGGTTAGCAAGCCGCCACCCGGCATGGCGTCACGAGCATTGAGAGTGAGGTTCAAAAGCGCGTTCTGCAACTGCGGCCCGTCAACGAGCGCCTCGTTTTCCCCGGCCCGGATAACCGTGCGCAATTCCACTCGATCGCCGATGGTGCGACGGATAAGTTCCGAGAAGCTGGAAATCATCTGCCCGAGATCGGTCAGACGCGGATTGAGCGGCTGGCGGCGGCCGAACGCAAGCAGTTGACCTGTCAACTTTGCACCGTCGTCGGTCGCACCCTGCGCTTCTCGCAGCAGAACTTGCGCCTTGGGATCGCGCACCCGCATTTCCAGCATTTCGAGATTGCCACTGATGATGGTGAGCAGGTTGTTGAAGTCATGCGCCAGACCACCGGTCAGCTGGCCGATGGCTTCCATCTTCTGGGATTGCCGCAGTTCCTCCTCAATCTTGTGTCTGCTCGTCAAGTCTCGGATGAAGCCGGTAAAGATCCGCTTGCCGCTGGAAATCGCCTCTCCGACCGCCAGTTCCATCGGGAAAGTGGAGCCGTCCTTGCGCAGACCCTTGACCACACGACCGAGGCCGATGATGCGGCGCTGTCCGGTCCGCAAGTAATTGCGGATGTAATTGTCATGATTGTCGCGGTCGGGCGTGGGCATCAGCATGCGCACGTTGCGGCCCTCGACCTCATGCGCTTCGTAACCGAAAAGATCTTCCGCAGTGGTACTGAACGAGGTGATGGTGCCCACCTCGTCGATCACCACCATGGCCTCCGGCACGGTTTGCAGGATCGAGCGGAAATGCGCTTCGCGAGCCGCAAGGTTCTCTTGGATTGTAGCGGCTGCGCGAAAATCCTCGTTGAATTGCAGGATGAGATCCTTGCCGTCCTGATCGCGTCCGAACGGTATCCAGCGGCTGAGCACCGAAATCGTATGGCCGTCTTTGTGTCTGTATTCGAGGTTGGATTTCCACGATCCGTAGGCTCGGATCGAAGACGCGATATCCTCAAGCAAAATATCGGACTTCGGCGATAGAAGTTCGGTGACATGCAGTCCGATAACCTCGTCGCGCGTCCATCCGAAGAGCGCAGCACTTCCGGTGCTCCAGTCGCTGATCACGCCTTGGATCGTATGAACGATGAGATTGACCGGATCGAGCAGCGACAACAAACCCGCACTGTTAACCGCGCCGGTGTCCGGGGTTCGAAACTCTGCCATGCTTGCCTGTCAACCTTTCGTCCAATCAGTGAGGCCATACCGCCTGCCGGGTTTTCACGGCAGGATCTCCAACATCCTCATAACTATCGCCATCGCCACACAGCGCAAGCAGTTTTCCAGGCTTGGTCAGGTCGAAGGCATGACGACCGTTCGGCGTGATGATGCCGCGTTGGATAAGTTTGGTAACAGTACGAGACACCGTTTCAATCGTCAGCCCGAGATAATCGGCCATGTCCTGGCGGCTCATGGCCAGTTGAATGGTCTTTGGCATCTGTGTCTGTCCGGATTGGCGCTGACCGAGCATCATCAGGAAGCTGCAAAGACGCTCCTCGGCACTCTTTCGCGAGAGGAGCACCATCTGGTCCTGTGCTGCCGCCATCTCGTCGCACATCAGCGAGAAAAGCTGCGGACGAAGCTCCGGCGAGTTCTCGATCGCATCCTGAAACGCCTTTCGTGTCAGGCGACGAACCTTGACGGGCGTAACCGCTTCCGCACTGTAGAGGTAAACATTCTTGAGCGAAAGACCCACCATATCGCCGGCGTACAGGAAGCCGGTAATGACGCGACGCCCGTCGGCAATGATCTTGAAGATGCGCAATACGCCTTCCGTGATCTCGAAAATATGCTGTGCGCGGTCCCCTTCCCAGAAAAGGCCTTCGCCCATCTCCAGCGTCTCGCGCGGGGAAGTAGAAAACAGCTCATCCATCGTTGCCAATTGCGGCTTCATGGCCGCCATTGCCGCAATTGCTACCTTTGGGTTGGAAGCTGTCGAAAACATGATCTATCCCTCTGTCTTGATGGCCTCAATATGTCGGGCGGCGGTGACAGAAGGATGCCTGTCATGTTACGGTTGGTGAAATCGTGTAACAGTTTGTAACATCATAAAATACCAGTCAGGTCAGCGGGATGGCGATGATGGAGAAGCGTGCGGAACGGATTCTCATCGTGGATGACGATCCGCGTATCCGTCAGATGGTAACACGCTACTTCGAAGACGAAGGCTTCGTCGTGCATGGCGCCGCGGATGGCAATGGCATGCGCAAGGCACTTGCCAATCACACCATTGATCTCATTCTTCTCGATCTGGTGCTACCGCAAAGCGAGGATGGCCTGGCTCTGGCGCGGGAAGTCAGGGCAAGCTCCGATGTGCCGATCGTCATGCTGACGGGCCGAGATGACGTGCTGGACCGGATCATCGGGCTTGAAGTTGGCGCGGACGACTACATTCCAAAACCTTTCCACCTTCGCGAAGTGCTAGCCCGCGTGCGCAGCATCTTGAGAAGGCGCAAGCCGGTGGAAACGGTGCCCAGCAACGTGGACCCCGGCCAGACACTGGAATTCGACGGATGGCGGCTGGAAATCCATCGTCGCCGCCTTCTCAATCCTGACCAGCAGGAAATCGAACTGACGACCGGTGAGTTTGATATGCTGACGGTCATGATCCGCAATGCAGGCCGCGTGCTGACGCGTGAAATGCTGATGGACCAGACCCGGGGTCGGCAATTCGACGCCTATGACCGGGCCATCGATGCCCAGATTGCCCGGCTGCGCAAAAAGATCGAGCCAAATCCGGCTCAACCCACATTCATTCGGTCCGTTCGCGGGGTCGGCTATATTTTCACCGGAGAAAACAACGGCTGAAATATGTGGATGGTCAGGTAGCGGCGGTCTCCCGCAGAACGCTGCCGGTCTTGTAGGCGAGCGCAACAAGGCCATCGTGTACTGCGCGACGAACGCCATCCTCGTCGACAACGGTCGCGATCACCTGCACCGGGACGTCCAAAACCGGTCCTTCCTCGGTCTGCGTCACCCTGGTCACGCATAAGGCCTTGAGATTACCCCTGCCATTGGCACAAACAATCAATCTTTCGGTATGGTCGGGCCGATCGTGACCACTAATGATCGCTTCGCAGAACCGTCTCCAGTGATCCAGGTCTGTCGTAATCGCGGCAGCCGTGGCAAGTGGAAATGCGCGATCGATTTCCGGGACCGTCATGTCGGCAACTTGATAGGCGAGATTCATGATCGATCCTCCAAGGGACAATGCCCCTTCATCTCCGCACACCAGAAAATGCTTGTACGCTGATCCATGAAATAGCGCGGACCCGCGCAACATGCTTTGCGCAGAATCAACTGGACCAGATCTGCCAATTAAAAAAGCTGGAGAACAGGGGTCAGTAGCAGGCGACCGGTTTCGGCGTCCGCAATGCCGAGATCAGTCTGGTGTGGACCTGCGTTGCATGCAAGCGTTGCACCAAAACAGGCTTTGAACACCAGATAGGGCGGCTGCCATTCGACAATCCTATCCATGGCTTGGCGAATTGCGGTAAATTGGCATGCGACTTCACCGAGATGGATAGGTGACACGAGTCCACCGAGTGGAAGCGGAAGCAGCGCCTGCACCGCGCCGCCTGTAACGACTGCAAGACCACCACCGGCATCGATGACAGCATTGGCCGCAAGGGCCATATCGACAGGATCCCGCCCGAAAACCGTCAGATTGTGACTATCGTGAGAGACGGTGGATGCAAAGGCGCCCCGCCAATCCCCCCAACCGGTAAGGAAGCCTGTGCGTACGATTGGTTCTGCAAAACCGTGACGGTGAACGACAGAGATGAGCGTCGTTCCTGCGGGGGGAATGATAAAGCCGTCTACCACGTCAGCGGTCGCTTGCCCCCATCGCGTGAAGCGTGGGCAATCTATCGTGGCGATCTTCGCCTGCCGGACATTGGCACTATCGACCGCGACCCGGAAATCAGTCGGCGAAAGCGCTCCGAGCCTAACGGTTCCTTGCAGAATATCGCTCGATGTCTCTGGAGCAGGCCGAAGCAGTGCACCACCGGCGGCAACTTCGCGACCGGAAACGAAAACCCGACGCGCCTCGAAGCTTGCTAGATCTTCGAATAGCACGAGATCGGCGCGGCGACCCGGTGCAATAACGCCAAGATCCTGCCTTTCGAGTCGGCGTGCAGCATTGATTGTTGCCGCCTGCAGCGCCCATTCCGGTCTCATACCATAGCGGACCAGCCGCCGCACGACGTCGTCCAGTCCGCCGTCCTGGTAAAGATCGTCGGGAAAGACGTCGTCCGTACAAAGCGTTACGGTTTGTGGCAAATGCCCCAGCTGATTGAGGGCGACAACGAATTCCGGTAACAGATGGTCATGACTTCCCCTAAGCTCGATCGTCAGGCCAGCTCGAAGTTTTTCCAGAAGGTCATCGGCGGAAACGAGTTCGTGGTCAGACGAGACGCCTGCCGTAACAAACGCCTGAAGATCTGGTCCGGACAGGCCGCGCGCATGGCCGCACACAAGCTTGCGCGTTGCCAACCCCGCTTGGATTATCCCCTCCATGCGGGCATCGCCTTCGATGATGCCGCGCATGTTCATCATTTCGGCGATACCGGCGATTTCCTGCCGGGCGAGAAGATCCTCCAGCACGGTCGCGTCAAAGTCGGCGCCTGCCCGTTCCAGTCCCGGCGCGGATGGTACGGACGATGGTGCAAGCAGCATGACACGAAGCGGAAGATCGATCACCGCATCTGCTGCCCAGTTTACACCGGCCATCCCCACAACATTGCCGAACTCATGAGGATCCCAGACCACTGTGGTCACCCCCCTTGGCACGACGGCCTGGGCATAGGTAGCCGGTGTCACCATCGAGCTTTCGATGTGCATATGCGTATCGATCAGGCCCGGAGCGATGAAGGTTCCCGTGGCATTGACAACGGAAGCAGCGTTTTCGAAGCGACCCGATTCATGGACGCTTGCGATCAGAGGACCGACAAGCCCTACATCCGCTCGCCTTCTCTCACCTGTGATCACGTCGAGAACCGTACCGCCTTTCAGCAAATAATCGAACGGCACCTCTCCGCGCGCAGCCTGCACCGCCCTGCGACGCAGTTCCGGCAGGTTGAGATCCATCAGTTCAAACGAGCGGGTCATCGGCTGGCTTCGGCTTTCAGAACTTGTAAAATGAGATTACGCGCGGCATCGACATTGATGTCCTGCGCAAAAAAGGCATTGAAGGGTGACCGGCCGGTGCGGGTCTCGATCACGGTGCGGCCACGGGTGTGGATGCCGGAAAGCTCGACATCAAGCCGGGCCTCTCGCCAGGACACAAGCTCCGGCCGCGTGAAGGCAACGGCTGCAACGGCATCGTAGAGCGACATGGCGCTGCGCCCTCGACTGATTGCAATGTTGATAAAGCCTTCCAAAAGGTCTGCAAGCAGCCTGGCACTTTTGCCGCCCGCGTGGCGGATGGGCAGAATATCGGACGGGCAGGCCAGCACCTTGCGGCAAAGATCGAGATCAACCATCCTGATCGGTACATTCTGGGCAAGCAGGATGGCCAGCGCTTCCGGATCGGCGAGCGCGTTGAATTCTGCAGAAGCAGTATGGTTGCCGGTTGTCAGTCCCCCACCCATCCAGACAAGCTCTTCAATGCGGCACGCCAGTCCGGGCCGGGCAAGAACGAGTGCAGCGAGATTAGTCAGTGGGCCAAGCGCAAGAATGCGTCGGCTTTCGCCCGATTGAAGATAGCCGGATAAGGCATCGAAAGCGGAGGGCGTGTCAGCAAGGGTCAATCCCATCGGCAGATGCAGCCCCGTTGACGGCATTCCTGCGGTTCCTAGAATACTCTGCGCCGTTTCAAGAACGCTCAGAACAGGCAGTGCCCGACCGCAATGAATGGGAAAGCGCCAGTCAAAGACATGAGCGGCGCCAGCAGCATTCTTTTCCACATTCTCCAGCGGTGCATTGCCGAAAACCAGCGATACGCCATCGATGGCCTCCGTGCTGTGACAGACGACCAGCAAAGCAACGATATCGTCGAAACCCATATCGGTGTCTATCCACACACCCATTCAGGCCGCTCCCGGCATGGCTGGTTGTGAACGTGACGCAAAAAGGCCGCGCACGATGACACGGAAAAGACCTGATGCCATGTACATCGCGCGCGACGACCGGACGAACTCCGCCGCTTCCGGAGTAGGACCGGCAATGCGGGACAGGCCGCGAACCTGGCCAGTTGTGTTTCGGGGGTTTCTAGATGCTACTTTACGGCGATACAGCACAACCAAGGCTAAAATACGACGGCACAGACGCGGCCCGAGAAGATCTTTCATGGCTGCGTCTCCGCAGATCTCGCTTCGCCGGACGATGATCGAATGACCAGCGCCATTGGAACGCGATCCACTTTTGCCTTTACGGTTCCGCTCTCCGTTCGCTCTGCCTGGTCTGGGCGTTCGATCGACTTGACCAGTGCCTCGACGGCAAGCCGCCCTATCTCGGCCATGTCTGCCCGCATTGTCGTCAGCCCCGGCGTTATGGCAGAAGACCAAATCAGATCGTCGAAGCCTGTGACGCTGACACGGTCCGGCACACTGAAACCCGCACCCTGAAGTTCGGTAAGCGCTCTCAGCGCCGTAAGATCGGACAATGTCGCAACGGCCGTGACACCCCGTGCGATGTAGTCTGCAAGACCGAGAGAACCGACTGACCCATCCTGTTCGGCAATATCGTCCGTGAAGATCAGTTCGACGCGCGCCCTCTCGCCCAATCCCTGCTTCACCCCTTCGATTCGGTCGGCCTGAACGATCGAGCGGGAACTCATCGCCACGATCAAAACATGTCGATGCCCCAACTCGGCGAGATAGGCGCCCATTTTTACACCACCGTCGCGATGATCCGCAGAGACGGTGTTACCCGGTGTGGAAGGAGAATCGATCATGGCGAGCGGCCGCCTGATATCGGTGACGCGGGTGCCCCGGCGTGGAATGACCAGCATGCCATCCACGCCCCGCTCCATGAGCCGACTGATTGCCTCTGATTGTCCCTCCGAACTGCCACGCGCATCGCCGATCAGGACGCCATAGCCTCTGGTCGATGCAGCCTGCTCGATTGCCTGTGCGATCTGGGGAAAGAGCGGATTGGAAATATCCGGTAGCACGAGCCCAAGAACGCCGCTGCGGCCTGTTCTCAGCGCCCGTCCGGCACTGCTGGGCACATAGCCGATTTCGCGAGCCTTGTCGCGGATCCGCTGTGCTAGATCCGGCGAAATCCTGCCCTTTCCGGAGAGCGCGTTCGATACTGTCGCAACAGAGACGTTAAAGGTTTCAGCCAGCAGCGTAAGTTTGGGCTTGGGCTTCATATTGCACCAGTTATAGATTAATCGTTTAAGCGGATAATGAGAATTGCTAAAACTGTCCAGCCTCTTGTGACAGAGACTTCTATTCTTCCTAAAGCCGTGAGGGTGTCAGAGGCAATCGGCTTCTCAACCTCAGTAGGCTCAAAACGCTTCCTTATAGCAGTGGTCGGGTTGCGGGACAGGAAGGAAATTGGCGGGCCACAGGGGTGTGACCGGTGCAGTTTTCCATGATTGGCAAGCTTTTTGCAGGATTATTCCTTGCCAGGACTTAGCCTCTTCTGGCAGGAATTCGGGAATGTAAAGAGGTGTGGGACACTCGTCCAACTGAGGAACGAGAGAAATGTCCGCAGGAGACCTTAAATGAGCGCACTGCATCCCTTGCAAAACGATAGCCGCCGGGGAGCACCTGCCCGGATGGAACCGCTTGCAAAATTGCCGGTCTTCCTGGACCTGAACGACAGACGTGTCGTGTTGGCGGGTGGCTCCGAGGGTGCGGCCTGGAAAGCCGAACTTCTGGTCGCCTGTGGCGCGCGGGTCGATCTCTACTGTCCGGCCGATGAGCTTTCAGACACGTTTCGCCAGTTGCTGACCAATGAGGCAGCGTTGGAGCAGCCTCGCCTTGTCCATCATGACAGGCCATGGTCGATCACCTCATTCGAGGGAGCGGCGATCGCGCTTGGCGATTGCGAGACGGATGAGGAAGCTAAGGCGTTCTACTGCGCGGCCAAAGCGGCGCGTGTTCCGGTCAACGTTATCGATAAGCCTGCCTTCTGCGAGTTCCAGTTCGGCTCCATCGTCAACCGGTCTCCGGTCATCATCGGCATTTCGACCGATGGTGCGGCGCCCATTCTGGGTCAGGCGATCCGTCGCCGTATCGAGACCCTGCTTCCGCCGACGCTGAAAAGCTGGGCGGAAATCGCGCAGTCCATTCGCGGCGCAGTCAACGAGCGGCTGAACCCCGGAACCGAGCGGCGCACCTTCTGGGAACGCTTCGTAGACCGCGTGTTCCGCGAAAAGCCTGCTGAAAATATAGGCGATACGCTCGTTCGTGAAGCGGAGGCCATTGCACGTGCAAGCGAAACGGACACGAGCACTGGCAAGGTGACCTTGGTTGGCGCAGGCCCTGGCGATGCGGAGCTTCTGACATTAAAGGCGGTGCGCGCACTTCAATCGGCGGATGTCATCCTGTTCGACGATCTCGTGTCATCTGATGTGCTGGAACTGGCAAGGCGCGAAGCAAAGCGCATGCTGGTCGGCAAACGCGGTGGCCGTGAAAGCTGCAAGCAGGAAGACATCAACGCCACGATGGTTGCCCTTGCCAAATCCGGCAAGCGCGTCGTGCGCCTGAAATCCGGCGACCCGATGATCTTCGGGCGTGCGGGCGAAGAAATCGAAAGCCTGGAACGGGAAAACATTCCGGTTGAGATCGTTCCCGGCATCACCTCCGCCACGGCCATGGCGGCGCGTCTCGGCGTGTCCCTTACGCATCGCGATCATGCGCAGTCTGTGCGTTTCGTGACCGGCCATTCGCGGAAAGGAGAGTTGCCCACAGATCTCGACTGGTCAAAGCTAGCGGACCCGTCCGTGACCACGATTTTCTATATGGGCGGACGTACAGCAAAAGCCATCACGGATAAACTGACAGGCTTCGGCATGAGCCCGTCGACACCAGCCGTTATCCTCAGTTCGATTGCGCGTGACGACGAACAGCGCTGGGTGGGAATGCTGTCCGATATGCCACAGGCCATGGGCGAAATCGGCTATCACAACCCGGTCCTGATCGGCATCGGCGATGCATTCATCAAGGCGAAGCGCGCCGATAGTGAAAGGTCAGAGACCGACACCATCGCAACGTTTGGAACCATCACAGGGTAGCGCTGCCTGTCGACAGCTCTCCCTAAATTGACTTCGGCCTTACGCGTCTGAGTGCATCCGTCACATCCTGAACAAGCGGTAGCTCATCCAGGTCTTCAAGCATAACCGACAGGCGCGTGCGCCAGTTCGGATGGCTGGTACTGGTGCCCGGAATATTGGTCGGTTGCGGCTCCTTCGTCAGGTCAGCGAGACGCACAGAGAAGAGAAGGCTCGGGCTTTGCGCCAGAAGCGTATGCAGATCGATGATGAACCGGTCCAGTTCTTGCGGATCGAGCTTCGAACCCTGCGGATCCGGCGCCTTAAAACCTGCGCTTTCCAGAAGTTCGCATATCTCGCGCCGTTCCTGCTTGCGCAGGTCCAGATCCTTCTGCGCCAGTGCCGCCGGTACCAGATCATGGTCTATCCGGGCCTGAACGTCGGCACCTTTCCACCAGCCTTCGAGCGTCTGGTGATCATGGGTCGAGACACAGGCGAGCGCGAGTTCAGGATAGTCTTCCGCTGGAATGAAACCGTCGTCATCCTTTTCGTAGGAAAAGATCCGGTAGGAGAGGATATTGGCGTCCTGCAAATCCTCCTTCAGGCCCTCGGGAAGATTTCCAAGATCCTCCCCGATGACGATGGACCGGTGCGCATGAGAGGCTTCCTGCAGAACCTTGATGAGATCTGCATTGGGATAGTCCACATAGGCCCCGTCCGCAGGTGTTCCATCAAAGGGGACCAGAAACAACCGGCTGAGCGCAGCCGCGTGATCGATGCGTATCGCCCCCGCATAGCGCATGGCTGAGTCGATCATGGACCGATAGGGTGAAGGCTCGCCATCCGCGATCCGGTTGGGCAGATAGGCAGCAAGTCGCCAGTCCTGCCCTGTGATAGCCCAAGGGTCAGGCGGACCCCCAACGCTCGCGGAGGCGACATAAACGTCCCGCTCGCTCCAGGTTGCGGATCCATCAAGGGCTTCACCGACTGCAAGATCAAGATAAAGCCCAATCCGAAGGCCTGCGTGACGGGCAGCGTAGGCAGCTTCCTCCAACTGCAAATGCGCGATCCATTGCAGCCAGATGTAAAACTCCGTTTCCGACAGGCGAGACTGGGCAAACTCACGAACCGCTGCGTTCTGCGGATGCTGAAGTTCCTCCGGCCAGTCGCGCCAGCCTGCTGAACCACCAGTGCACACCTGCTCCGCGGAAATCACCTCGAAAAGCGCATGGAGGCGCAGGCTTTCACCACCCGCCAGTTCGAACTGCTCGAATTCTGATGCATCGAGCAGGCTGGTCTTGATGTTACCCCCACGCCAGTCCCGCCAATAGCGACGCAGGGCGGTCATCTTGAGGTCGGCAACCTTCCTGTAATCCACAAGGTCAGCGGATCTCAAAGCGGCGATGGCATCCATCTCTTCCGCAGATCCCGTCCAACCTTCCACTCTGTCCACGGCAATATAAAGCGGATTGAGCCAGTGTTTGTTGGACGGCTCATAGGGACTGCATCGGGCGGGGTCCGCAAGGAACGGAGCATGGAGCGGGTTGAGGCCGACGAAATCGGCTCCCCAATCACCTGCCATGGCACAAAGCTCCGACAGATCGGCGAAATCACCGATCCCCCAGTTGCGAGACGACCGAAGCTCGTAGAGCTGAATGGAAATACCCCAGACCGGAGCATCCCTCAAGAAATCGGGCAGAAAGCACCCGCTTCCGTCCCGTGTTTCGGCTTCGATATCCACCTTCAGCGCCGCGAGAAGTTTGCGTTTCGTCTCGTCGCTGACAGGAACCTCCGTTCCATCCGGCTCAGGCCGTGTGGGCGCGATACCATGACTTTGCGCCAGGGCATCAAGTTCTGGATCAGCAGGTGCTTTCGGTTGGCGCAATTGCTTCTCGTCAGGCATCCGACACACTCCAAACGACCGACCAGGGACCGGCTCTGCCACCGGATATTGCGCCGAACTGGAAGATCATGTCACCTTCCGGTGCGAACGGAACAGCCTCGTCAGCGAGATTGGCCATGAGCGTCAACTGTCTGGCGCCAAAATCCCAGCGAACAAAGACCGCTGACCCACGGTTCTCATAGGCGGCTGGTGCCGTGCTTCCGCTCGCCAGAAGTGGCACCACGATCCGATGACGGACATTGAGGATATTGCGATAGAAAGCCGTGATCTCGCGGGACACGGAGGACGAAAGATCTGCCCAATCGAGCTTCGCCATCTCGAATGTTTCCCGAGCTGTCGGATCCGGCAGATCGTCTGCGTCGAAGCCGGGCAAGCGGGATAGCTCTTCCCGTCTCCCTTTGCGCACCTTCTCGTTCAGCTCTTCATTGAAATCGCAAAAGAACGGAAACGGTTGTTTCGCGCCGAACTCTTCTCCCATGAACAACATGGGCAGTTGCGGCGACAGGAGATAGCAAACGGCCAGAGCTTTCATCCTGTCGAGCGGTTGCGAGGCAATCATCCGGTCACCCAGTGCCCGATTGCCGATCTGGTCATGGTTCTGCATGAACGAGATGAAGGCGGTCGGCGGAAGGTGAGCGCTGGGCTTGCCCCTCGCCTCGCCCCGATATTCCATCATCTCACCCTGGTAGACGAAGCCCTCCGCCAGGGCTTTGCCGAGTTTTGCGGGATCATCCGCAAAGTCCTTGTAGTAGCCGAAGGTCTCGCCGGTTCCGGCAATATGCAGAACGTGATGGATATCGTCATTCCACTGTGCGGTGAAATACATCGGCCGGCCATCCGCATCCCGTTCCAGTAGATCGCTGTCATTGTTCTCGTTTTCGACCACGAGATGGACGTGGCGGTCGCCCGCCTCTGCCCTGACCCGCCGCGCAAGTTCCTTGAGAAGATGCTCTTCACTGTCGTCCTTGATGGCATGGACCGCATCGAGCCGCAGCCCATCGAAACGGAAGTCCCGGACCCAATAGATGGCGTTCTCGATCATGAAGCTGCGTACAGCCTCGCTGTGCTCGGCATCGAAATTGATGCCATTGCCCCATGGCGTCTTGTGGTGATCGGTGAAAATGGGCGCGTAGGCGGGCAGGTAATTCCCGTCCGGCCCGAAGTGATTGTAGACGACATCGAGAAAGACGCAGAGCCCGCGCTCGTGCGCCGCGTCGATCAGCGCCATCAGATCGTCTGGCCGACCATAGCTGCTTTCCGGGGCATAGGGCATGACACCATCATAACCCCAGCCATAATTCCCTGGAAAATCAGCAATCGGCATGATTTGCAGCGCGGTAATGCCAAGACCCGCCAGATGGTCAAGCTTGTCGATCGCTGCCTTGAATGTACCTTCAGCCGTGAAAGCGCCGATATGCATTTCGTAGAAGACCAGTTCTTCGACCGGCCGGCCCTTCCATGAGCGGGCACGCCAGCCATAGGCCGAGTGGTCGATGACTTCACTCACGCCATGAACGTCATCCGGCTGGAAGCGTGAGGCGGGGTCCGGCACTTGCAGGCCATCCGGCAGCAGGAAAGCGTACCGCGTGCCAGCGCCAGCGCCCACCACGGTGCAGGAGAACCATCCATTCTTGACCGGCTCCATTTCGACAGGAGCATCGCCTTCGATAACGAGCTGCACGGTTTGCGATTGCGGCGACCAGAAGCGAAACTCGGTTTCGGTGGAACGGAGGATCGGACCGAATGTGAACTCTGTCAAAGCTATGACCTTTTGCGCGAGGGGAAGCCACGCGTTAACTCCCCTTGGGCGCAAAAGGTTTCCGCAGCGAGGACGGGATCAGGCAGTTTTCAGTGTGACCGTAAAAGACTGCCCGCCGAGCTTGGTCGTAAAGTGTGACGGCTTCTCGATCACTGGCGCACCGCTTAGCGTTCCCGTGGTCAGAACCTGGCCCTTCTTGAGGTGTCCGCCCATTGGCAGGCCCTCGTTGGCGCAGCGGACCACGCTTTTCAGAACGTCGCCATCTGGATGAACCGCAGCGCCATCGAACAGCACGCGCCCTTCGTTCTCCAGACGCAGATGGCCAAGATCGGCACCTTCGTCGAGAAGCGCGCGATCCAGCTCAGGACCGACCAGATAGCCGACATTGCTCATGCAATCCGCCAGCAGCAGGCCAAGCGAACTGCCCGCCCCGCCGACATAACGGGTGCGAACCAGTTCGACGCCGATATGCACGCTTTCGATCGCCTCCAGCACCTCGCCGCGGCTATAGCCTCCGGATCGAACCGGCAAATCTTGCCCCAGCACCAGCGCCAGCTCGACCTCGACCTTGATCTCGTTCTCGAAGCCTAACTCCGGCTGACGGGACACGAACAGCAGAGGTGCGCCAATCAGAACGCCTTCGCGGATCGAAAACTTGTAGCCGCCGACCTTGCCCCCCAAAGCCGAGATAACAGCGCTTTGAACAACGTAGGAATCGCCAGCCTCCGGTTCGGTCAGACAATCCTTCTCGACGACCGAGCCGGAACGGATCGCGTTTACGAGGCGATCAACAAGCATGGAATATTGCGAAACAGGCGTCTGGTTCATGGATCGTCCTCCCGAAACGTCCCATTGCTCGTCGCATGTCCACTCTCACCGGGCAATACAAAAGACGCGCCCTCCGTTACGGTCGGATGAAGAAAAAAGACCGCAGAAGACGAACTTCTGCGGCCTGCACAGTCGAGGTTGGAAGGGTTCAGCGCTCGGCAGCAGACTGATGTTCTGAACTGTCTAGAATTCGGCTCAGCGTCAGCGCCGCGAAGGTGCAGATCGCGCCCGAAATCAGGTAGCCACCGATGAAAATGATGCCGAATTCCGATGCGAGACCCAGCGCGACAAGCGGGGCGAAACCAGCACCGACCAACCAGGCAAGGTCGGATGTCAGGGCCGAGCCCGTGTAACGGTAACGCAGGGAGAAACGCGAAGAGACAGCTCCGGATGCCTGACCAAAGGAGAGGCCAAGGATCGCAAAGCCGAGAATAATGAAGGCGTCCTGGCCCTTCCCGCCAGCTTCCAGCAGGAAGGGAGCCGAGAAGCTGAAGATTGCGATGAGGACCGCACCGATCATCAACTGGCGACGGCGGCCGATCCGGTCCGCAATGGCGCCTGAAATGACAACGGAACCGATACCAACGAGAGCCCCAAGGATCTGCACGAACAGGAACTCACCCGCAGACTGACCACCGCGAAGGAAAACCCAGGTGAGCGGGAAGATGGTGACCAGATGGAACATGGCAAAGCTGGCCAGCGGCGCAAAGGCACCCAGGAGGACATCACGGCCATGAACACGCAGTGTTTCCAGAACCGGGCTGGGACGCAGTTCATGATTTTCGAACAATTCTCCGAACTCGCGGCTGGCAACGATGCGTAGGCGGGCAAAAAGCGCGACCACGTTGATTGCGAAAGCCACGAAGAAAGGATAGCGCCAACCCCAGGACAGGAAATCTGCATCCGACAAGCTGGTGTAGAAGTAGCCAAACAGAGCACTGGCAAGGGCAAAGCCGATCGGTGCGCCGAGCTGCGGTACCATCGCCCACCAGCCGCGCTCGGTTTTCGGCGCGTTGAGAGCAAGAAGTGAAGCCATGCCATCCCAGGCGCCGCCCAGGGCAAAGCCTTGGCCGAGACGGAACAGGGCCAGAAGCGCCACGGCCCAGACGCCGATCGATTCATATCCGGGCAGGAACGCCATGGAGGCAGTGGAGCCGCCGAGAATGAAAAGTGCGATCGTCAGCTTCATGCCGCGCCCATAGGTACGGTCAACCCACATAAAGACGAGTGAACCGACCGGACGTGCGAGGAAGGCCAGAGAAAAGACGGCGAAGGAATAGAGCGTTGCAGTTACCGGATCGGTCGCGAAAGAAAAGATAAGGCGAGGGAAAACAAGAACGGATGCGAGGCCGTACACGAAGAAATCGAAGAATTCCGACATGCGGCCGATGATCACTCCGATGGCAATGCTGCCGGGCGACAGCGGCTTATCATCGTGCATCTGGCGCGCGTCCCGCTCGAAATGGGCTGATGTCGGATGACTGGCTACGGACATGAATGCACTCCTCTAATGCGGCGAATAGTCGCCTCCCCAACAGTGAGGATGATACATATTTGCCGCATATCAAGTGCGGATTGTCGTAAACCGCAAATTTGTGCGATAAGTGCGCTTTCTTCGCGCAACTTCAGGGCTATTTCTCTGCTTGCACACAGAGAATTGAGTTCTGAACTAACCTTTGCACGGTAAGTAGAGGGTATTGCGCATTGAACCACAGACGTTTATTGCGCCGCACTAAAATATTTTTGCACTGCGACGAAAGACCTCATAGGGAGCTTCGTTTCATTGCATTAGTCGAAAGTAGACGAAACGCAAATTTCGAAATTGAAAGATGCCACGGTTGATGAAGCTCATTCGCCGGCTTAGTGCCCTCGCCCTACCCCTCGCCCTGTCGGGCTGTGACCTCGTCGTGATGTCACCGTCCGGCGATATCGCCACGCAACAGCGCGATCTCATCATCGTTTCGGTGGTGCTGATGCTGCTGATCATCGTTCCGGTGATCTGCCTGACCTTTTACTTCGCGTGGCATTATCGCCGCTCGAATATCAACGCCAAGTATGATCCGGAATGGCACCATTCCACCCGTCTGGAAGTGGTAATCTGGGCAGCGCCGCTTGCCATCATTATTGCACTGGGCGCCGTCACCTGGGTTAGCACGCACCGGCTCGACCCCTATCGTCCGCTGGATCGCATCGACGCCAATCGCCCGGTGACGCCGGAAACAAAGACGATCACCATTGAAGTGGTGGCGCTCGACTGGAAATGGCTTTTCCTTTATCCGGAGCAAGGCATAGCGACGGTCAACGAGATCGCGGCTCCGATCGATACACCGATCGAATTCAAGATCACCGGCTCGACTGTTATGAATTCATTCTACATTCCGGCCCTTGCAGGTCAGATCTATGCCATGCCTGGCATGCAGACCAAGCTTCATGCGGTGATGAATAAGGAAGGCGTTTACGAAGGCTTCTCCGCCAATTATAGCGGCGACGGTTTCTCCGGCATGCGCTTCAAGTTCCACGGGATGTCCAATGACAACTTCGGACAATGGGTCGCACGTGTGAAGGAACAGGGATCCGCTCTGAACCGTGATGCGTATCTCAAGCTGGAACGCCCGAGCAACCGCGTACCCGTGACTTACTTTGCAACGGTTGAGGATGGGCTATACGACGCCATCCTCAACCTCTGCGTCAAGCCTGGCCAGATGTGCGCCAACGAGATGATGCACATCGATATGATGGGCGGTGCTGGCAAGGACAGCCACGAGAACCGCAAGCGGCTCGAATATGACACCCGTTGGTCTGCTGATGCCGGCCCGGGCGCAACACATCCGGCGACCGGCCATGGTGCCAAGGAGCCGACGCAAGCTGAAGGCGTGAATGCGCCGGCTGAAGCCCCCGCAGGCCATGAAGGCCACAGCGTGGCGCCAGACCAGCTCAATACGAACCCGAAGCCTTGATCAGGCTGGATAGGTAATTGGAAACTGCCATGTTTACGAACACAAACCTGATGGAATTCATTTTCGGACGGTTGTCATGGAGCTCACTCGCTTTTACCCATGACCCGATTATTCTGGCGACTTTCGTGGTCGTCGTCATCGGCGGCAGTGCTGTCGTCGGCGCGATCACCTATTTCCGCCTCTGGGGCTATCTCTGGAGGGAGTGGTTCACCAGCGTCGATCATAAAAAGATCGGCATCATGTACGTCATCCTGTCGCTCGTCATGTTGCTGCGAGGCTTCGCAGACGCTATCATGATGCGGACTCAACAGGCCATCGCCTTCGGCGCAAATGAGGGCTACCTGCCGCCATACCACTATGACCAGATCTTCACGGCCCATGGCGTGATCATGATCTTCTTCTTCGCCATGCCTTTGGTGACGGGAATCATGAACTATGTGGTTCCGCTACAGATCGGTGCACGTGACGTTTCCTTCCCGTTCCTGAATAATTTCTCGTTCTGGATGACGACGGCCGGTGCGGTCATCATCATGATATCCCTTTTTGTCGGTGAGTTTGCTCGTACGGGTTGGTTGGCCTATCCGCCGCTGTCGGGTGCCGACTATTCTCCAGGCGTGGGTGTCGATTATTACATTTGGGGCCTGCAGGTCGCCGGCGTGGGCACAACACTATCCGGTATCAACCTAATCGCGACAATCGTAAAGATGCGTGCGCCCGGCATGACCATGATGAAGATGCCGATCTTCACCTGGACATCGCTTTGCACGAACGTTCTGATTGTGGCATCCTTCCCGATCCTAACGGCAACACTCGTCCTTCTGACCCTGGACCGCTACGTTGGCACGAATTTCTTCACCAACGATCTGGGCGGCAATCCGATGATGTATGTGAACCTCATCTGGATCTGGGGTCATCCAGAAGTCTACATTCTCATTCTGCCCGCCTTCGGCATCTTCTCGGAAATCGTGTCGACCTACTCGGGCAAGCGCCTCTTCGGTTATGCCTCGATGGTCTATGCTACGGTCGTGATCACGATCCTGTCCTACATCGTCTGGCTGCACCACTTCTTCACCATGGGTTCGGGCGCAAGCGTCAACGCCTTCTTCGGCATCACGACCATGATCATTTCGATCCCGACTGGCGCGAAGATCTTCAACTGGCTCTTCACCATGTATCGCGGCCGCATTCGTTACGAAGTACCGATGTACTGGACGATTGGCTTCATGGTGACCTTCGTCATCGGCGGCATGACCGGCGTCATGCTGGCGATTCCTCCGGCCGACTTCGTGTTGCATAACTCGCTCTTCCTCGTCGCACACTTTCACAACGTGATCATCGGCGGCGTCGTATTCGGCCTGCTGGCGGGCATCAACTTTTGGTATCCGAAAGCCTTCGGCTATCGCCTCGATCCGTTCTGGGGCAAGATGTCCTTCTGGTTCTGGCTGACCGGTTTCTATTTCGCCTTCATGCCGCTTTACGTTCTCGGCCTGATGGGTGTAACGCGCCGCGTTAACCACTTCGAAGATCCATCCCTGCAGATCTGGTTCATCATCGCAGCCTTCGGTGCCTTCCTAATCGCCCTGGGTATTGCATCGTTTGTCATCCAGATCGTCGTCAGCTTCTTCAAGCGTGAACAGCTACGAGACACGACGGGCGATCCGTGGAATGGCCGTACGTTGGAATGGTCTACGTCCTCGCCGCCGCCAGAGTACAATTTCGCCTTCACGCCTGTCGTTTATGATCATGACAGCTGGTATGACATGAAGAACCGAGGCTACGTGCGTCCGCTGGAAGGATTCAAGCCGATCCACATGCCGAAGAATACCGGAACGGGTGTGATCCTCTCTGCATTCAGTGTCTCGCTGGCCTTTGGACTGATATGGTACATGTGGTGGCTCGCAGCCTTGTCGTTCATCGCCATTATGGTGGTGTCGATCGCACATACCTTCAATTACAAGCGTGACTACTATATCCAGGCCGAAACCGTCACAGCCACGGAGAACGCCCGGACCAAGCAGCTTGCGGAACAGGCTTGATCATCATGAGCAACACACAAGCGGCGACGTCCGAAAAACCCGTCTTTTACCTGACGGAAGAACATCATCCGGAAAACAGCACCAATCTGGGCTTCTGGATCTACCTGATGAGCGACTGCCTGATGTTCGCAGTGCTCTTTGCAACCTACGCAGTCCTCGGCCGCAACTATGCGGCCGGGCCATCGCCAGCCGATCTTTTTGATCTCAAGCTTGTGGCGATCAACACCGCCATGCTGCTCTTCTCCTCCATCACCTATGGCTTTGCCATGTTGCGGATGGAAAAGAGTGATAAGAGCGGCACCTTGATGTGGCTGGGCATCACCGGTCTCTTCGGCCTCGCCTTCCTTGCAATCGAGCTTTATGAATTCCACCACCTGATCCAAGAGGGCGCGACGCCGCAGCGTTCTGCATTCCTGTCGGCGTTTTTCGCGCTGGTCGGAACCCACGGTCTTCACGTTACCTTCGGCTGCATCTGGCTTGTAACGCTGATGGTACAGGTTGCAAAGTATGGCCTGATCGAAGACAATCGCCGCCGACTGATGTGCCTTTCCATGTTCTGGCACTTCCTCGACGTGATTTGGATCGGCGTCTTCTCCCTCGTTTATCTGGTAGGAGTGCTCGGATGAGTTCGCACCCTCACGCACCGGCGCATGAGAGCGCCCACAATACGCATCATGCTCACAGCCAGGGTCACGAGGCGGCCCACGGCAGCTTCAAGAGCTACATGACCGGCTTCATCCTGTCTGTCATCCTGACTGCCATTCCGTTCTGGTTGGTCATGGGTGACGTATTGGAGAGCCGCGCGCTCACCGTTGGCATCATCATCATTTTCGGCGGCATCCAGATGGTCGTCCACATGATCTACTTCCTGCATATGAACACCAGGTCGGAAGGCGGGTGGACCATGCTGGCGATGATATTCACAATCATCATCGTGGTCATCATGCTGGCGGGCTCCATGTGGGTCATGCACCACCTGAACACGAACATGATGCCGATGAGCCCCGAAATGATGAAGAACATGCCCTGACGGGCAGGTTTTTACAGAAGAGTGAAAATCATGATCGAGGCTCGCCACACAACCGCAAAACGCCATACAGCTTTTGCGGCCATCATGGCGGGCCTCGTTCTTGTTTTTCTGGGTCTTGGCACCTGGCAGGTGCAACGTCTGTTCTGGAAACTGGATCTGATCGCCCGCGTCGATTCCCGTATCCATGCAGAACCGGTTCCCGCCCCTCCCCCATCAACCAATGTCAGCACGGCGAATGACGAATACAAGCGTGTGACCGCGACTGGCCGCCTGTTGAACGACAAGGAGGCGCTCGTCCAGGCTGTCACGGAACTTGGCCCCGGCTTCTGGGTGGTCACACCACTTCAGACGGCGGATCAGGGGATCATCCTCATCAATCGCGGCTTCGTGCCAAAAGAAAAGCGGGATCCTGCTGTCCGCAAGGAAGCTCAATATACAGACCCCGTTACCATAACGGGCCTCTTGCGGATAAGTGAGCCGAAAGGCGGTTTTCTGCGCACTAATGATCCGTCAGCCGACCGGTGGTACTCCCGCGACGTGGAGGCGATCGCGAAGGCACGCAGCCTCACCAATGTCGCTCCCTATTTCATCGATACGGATGCGACACCCAACCCGGGTGGCTTTCCGGTGGGCGGGATGACCATTGTGAAATTCCGCAACAGCCATCTGGTCTATGCACTGACCTGGTACAGCCTTGCAGCCATGTCCGCAGGTGCGGTCTATTTTCTACTGAAACGCAAAAAGATGGTCAGCTGAAACTTCATTCCGTTTGCTTTGTTGGCCTTGCCAAAGGAGCAAGCAAGATAATGAGCATCAAACCCCAGAATGATCCCATCACAAGCCCGGAAGACAGCCGCCCGACAGCAGTTCGGAAACAGCGTGCCGGACGCAACATCGTGACCTTTTTTGTTATCTACGCGCTCGGCGCCTTCAGCCTCTACATTTTTATCGTGCTCTATGGGGCACTGACGTCCAACTGATCAGCGGGATGCTCTCAAAGCTTGCTCCCGGCTAACACCGAAGTGATCGAGGATCATCTGCACGTTGCGGCGGTGGGACTTGAAGTAGACGTCAAAGACATCGCCCAGCAACGGCACGCTGCCGAGTACTGCATCGACACCGATGTTGCCAGCCATTTGCAAAAGCTTGTTCTGTGGCATGCCCAGTCGTCTCGCCTCATTGATGATAAAGCCACCGATAAGCGCACCAGTGGCGTCACCCACAACAGGCAGCAGGCCCAGAAGGGAATCCGCGCCTAACCGAAGTCCAATTCCTGGAATGCGGACAGCGGAATCCATGACACGGGCAAGACGCACAAGCCGCCCGATCCGGCGCAGTTTTTCTGCGTCCAGTGCGCCCGTAGCATGAGCCCGACGAGAATTTCGAGAAGAAAACCCGAATTGAGCCTTTGCGCCTGCACCTGCCATTTTTCATGCCTCCAGAACGTCCGCGGTCCTATGACCGCGACCAGAGAAGTGGGAAGCACCAAGGGCGTTTGCAACAGTGATCGCCAATATATTAGTGACCGATCAGGTAACGGCTCCGACCTGCCACGGCACGAATTCATTGTCGCCGTAGTCGTAGATCTCGCTGAGTGTCTTCTGGCCAGATGCGACGGCAAGAACATGTTCGAAGATACGCTCTCCGGATTGCTCGATCGTTTCGTCACCCGTGACGATACCGCCGCAGTTCAGATCCATGTCCTCCTTCATGTGCTCATACATGTCGGTATTGGTTGCGATCTTGATGCAAGGCGAAGGCTTGAAACCGGAAACCGAGCCGCGGCCAGTGGTGAAACAGATGACATTGCAGCCGCCTGCCACCTGTCCGGTCACAGCAACCGGATCGTAACCGGGCGTATCCATGAAGACGAAGCCGGTTTGGGTGATAGTTTCTGCAAATTCGTAGACGGCTTTGAGCGGCATGGAGCCACCCTTGGCAACGGCACCGAGCGACTTTTCCAGAATGGTGGTCAGGCCTCCGAGCTTGTTGCCATGGGATGGATTGTTGTTCAGCTCATCACCGTTGCGGGCTGTGTAATCCCGCCACCAGTCAATCCGGTCCAGAAGCTTTTGCGCAACAGCGGCGGTCACCGCACGCCGAGTCAAAAGATGCTCGGCGCCATAAATCTCCGGTGTTTCGGACAGAACCGTCGTACCGCCATGGCGCACGATGAGATCCGAAGCATAACCCAACGCCGGATTGGCCGAAATGCCGGAATAGCCATCAGAGCCACCGCATTCCAGCGCCAGCTTCAGCTTGGAAAGCGGCTGCGGCGTGCGTTGCGCGGCATTCACCGATGGAAGCATTTCCTTGATCATCGCAATGGCCGCATCGATGGTCTTCTTCGTGCCGCCATATTGCTGGATCGTCATCGTCCGCAGACGATCCCCCTCCTCCATTTTGTAGTGTTCGAGGATCGGCGCGATCTGATTGGTCTCGCAGCCGAGACCGATCATCAGGATGCCGCCGAAATTGGGGTGGCGCGCATAGCCCTGAATGGTGCGGATAAGCAGGCGATACCCTTCCGACTTGTTGTTCAGCGCGCAGCCGCCGCCATGCGTCAGCGCCACGACACCATCAACATTCTCGAAGCCTTCCAGCCCTCCCATGCGATTGAAGTAATCGGCGATATAGCGAGAGACAGTGGCGGAACAGTTCACCGACGAGATGATGCCGATGTAGTTCCGTGTACCGGCACCGCCGATGCCACGATCATAACCCATGAAGGTGCGGCGCTCTTCCAGCGGCACCATGCCCTTTTCCTCGATATCGACACAGAATTGATGCTCGTGCTCTGAGGGCAACATGGCGAGATTGTGCAGATGCACATGCGAACCGGCCTCGATATCCTGCGTGGCGAGACCAATGATCTGGCCGTATTTGCGCACTTCATGACCCGAAGGAATAGCGCGAATGGCGACCTTGTGGCCGCGAGCAATCAGTTCGCGAGCATTGAGATCACGATAACCGGTCGGTTGTCCGGCGGGAATGGCGCGGCGGGCCACAGCCACATCATCGATTTCGTTGAGCAGAATGGTAGGCGAAACAGTATCACTCATGATGTCTTCCTCCTCCCCGGAGGTCCTTGGTTCAGCGAGCATTTCCAGCAAAAGTGTCGAGCGGTTTTGCGTCCGGAAATGCGTTGAAGAAATCGGCTAACGCGGTTCACTGTCGAGCCAGCGGCGTTTGGATTGTTCCAGATGACGGTGCATGGCTACCTGGGCCAGAAGAGGATCGCGAGCTTCGAGCGCGGCAAAAATCGCCTCGTGCTCGGAAAGAGCCAGACTCCAGATGTCCGGCGTCTCAAAATGCTCGCGCAATTGTGTTGCCAGTGGGCTATGCCGCTCATCGAAGAGATCACCGACAAGTCGCGTCAAAACACCGTTTCCAGCCTGCTGCGCGATAGTAAGGTGAAATTGACGGTCCAGTTCAACGGGCTTGCGCCCCTCGGCAACATCGGTGCGCATGCTTTCAAGAATCTGGCGAACGGATTTCAAACCCTCCAGTGTTATTCGGGCGCAGGCCTGTACAATGATCGTGCTCTCGACCATGGCCCGGGCCTCCATCAACTCGACCGGGCTTTCACCGATGGAGCTTGAAACGCTGCGCCGCTCGGTGCTGGAGCTGACATAGATGCCGGACCCCATGCGGATCTCGACGGCACCTTCGATCTCAAGCGCAATCAGGGCCTCGCGAAGAGACGGCCGTGAAACCCCCAGCTGCTGGGCGAGTTCCCGCTCCGCAGGCAAGCGCTGCCCCAGCCGGAAATGCCCCGTCTGGATCAAGGCGCGGATCTGGTCCGCCACCTGCTGGTAAAGCCGTCGCTCGACGGGCCGGATACTGTTCATGACGGCTCTCGATGATTTGGCCTTACCATAGGCATGGAAAAATAAACTGGCAAGACCGGCATAGATGCATTGAATTACAAGATCTATCATCAAACCTGCATGTGGTAACCGAAGGCTTTTCGAAATTGGCTTGACCAGTTTCATCAGCGCGCGTACCACTAGCCTCCAAGGGAGAATGCCTGGCAAATGTGACATGTCGGGCCGGAGGAAGACCTCGGATGAACATTACCGATCGACACATTCATGCACGTACCGGTGTCAGCCTGACTGGCATGGGCCTCGGCTGTGCCCAGATGGGCAATCTCTACCGTGTGACATCCTATGACGAATCCAAGAGCGCCTTCACGGCATCCTGGGATGCAGGGCTGCGCTACTTCGATACGGCCCCGTTTTACGGCTTCACCCGTTCCGAACGACGGCTCGGAACGATGCTGACTGATCTTCCGCGCGAAGATTATGTCGTGAGCACCAAGGTGGGGCGTGTGATGGTACCGGACGAGAGCGTCGGCCCGGAAGAACAGGGCTATGCAGAACCGCTGCCGTTTCGCCCGGTGTTCGACTACAACTATGACGGCGTCATGCGCTCCTTCGAGGCAAGCCAGCAGCGGCTGGGCATTCTCAAGCCCGACATTCTCTATGTGCACGACATCGGCACCGTGACCCATGGCGAGCAACACGAGCATTACTGGAGCCAGTTGACCGAAGGCGGCGGCTTCCGTGCGCTTGGCAAGCTGCGCGAGGAAGGCTCAACCCGCGCGATTGGCCTTGGTGTCAACGAATGGGAGATCATTCGCGATGCCATGCAGGTGGCCGACATCGACATCTGCATGCTGGCGGGAAGATACACGCTGCTGGAACAACAAAGCCTTTCCTTCATGGATGACTGCGCCAAAAAAGGCGTCGGCATCGTGATCGCCGGTGCCTTCAATTCCGGCATTCTGGCTGGCAACAGGAAATTCAATTATACGGACGCACCGCCTGAGTTGCTGGCGCGGGTGGATTCGCTACAGGCCGCCTGCGAGGAAGAAGGCGTGACCATGCAGGCCGCAGCCCTGCAGTTTCCGCTGGCCCATCCGGCCTCCCTCACCATTGTTTCCGGTGCGCGCAATGGCGAACAGTTGAAGGCCAACGCCGCCTGGTTCGCGGAAGACATCCCGGCCTCCTTCTGGTCCAACCTCAAGAAGCGCGGCCTGATCGCCGAGGGCGCTCCGGTTCCGGGTGATGGAGCCTGAGCACATGCCGGTGATTGACGCGCACCAGCACTTTTGGCGAATGGCAGACCGCGTTGGCGAATGGCCAACGCCGGATCTGGAACCAATCTTCCGCGATTTCGAACCGTCAGATCTCGAGCCGCTGCTGAAATCGGCCCAAGCGGATGGCACGATACTGGTCCAGACGCGTGAGAGCGAAGACGATACGGTCTACATGCTGGATCTGGCGGATCACCATGCCTTCATCAAGGGCGTCGTTGGCTGGACTGATCTGAAAGCACCGGATGCGGCAGAGCGCGTTCGCAAGTTTGCAAAGCATCCGAAGCTCAAAGGCCTGCGCCCCATGTTGCAGGGCATCAGCGATCTGAGATGGATCTGCGATTCTGCTGTCGAACCCGCAATAAAGACCATGATCGAGCATGATCTCGCCTTTGATGCGCTCATCCTGCCGCCGCATCTGCCGCATTTCCACGAATTTGCAAAACAGCATTCGCAACTTCGCATCGTCATCGACCATGGCGCCAAGGCCTATATCGCAGATGGCAAGATTAGCCTGTGGCGCAAGGGTATGGAGGCATTGAGCCAGCTTCCGAACGTCTCCTGCAAGCTGTCCGGCTTGCTGACGGAAGCAGGCGACCAGAAGCCCCAGGCAATCCGGCCCTATGCGGAAACCATTCTCGATCTCTTTGGACCTGAGCGCACCCTCTGGGGAAGTGACTGGCCGGTCTTGCGTCTGGCAGGCGACTATCAAGGCTGGCATGATCAGTGCCGCGAAATCGTTCCCACAGACCACCATCAGGCCGTCTTTGGCGGCAATGCTTCCACCTTCTATCGACTGAACGGATAAGACCATGCTGACCATCGTCTGCGATACCCCCGGAAGCCTGTCCGCCATCGAACGGGACAAGCCCGTTCCCGCTGCGGGCGAGGCGCTGGTGCGCATTCGTCGCGTCGGCGTATGCGGCACCGATCTGCACATCTTTACCGGCAATCAGCCCTATCTCTCCTATCCGCGCGTGATGGGTCACGAACTGGCGGCAACGATTGTGGAACCGGCAGAGGGGAGCCGCTTCGAGACCGGCGATACGGTATCGATAATCCCCTACATCTCCTGCGGAACCTGTGATGCCTGCCGCAAGGGGCGCACCAATTGCTGCCGCAATATCGGCGTGCTGGGCGTTCATCGGGATGGCGGGATGACGGAGTATCTCTGCCTGCCGGAAGAATTCCTGATCAAGGCCGATGGCCTGACGCTGGATCAGGCCGCCATGGTGGAGTTTCTGGCCATCGGTGCGCATGCGGTTCGCCGTGCCGGTCTTCGTGGCGGCGAGAAGGTGCTGATCGCGGGCGCGGGCCCGATCGGTCTCGCCGTCGCTCTGTTTGCAAAGCTGGAGGGTTCGGATGTGACGCTGATCGACAGCCGCCAGGATCGGCTGGATTTCGCGCGCGATCACCTCGGCATCACCTCGCTGGTTAAGCTTGGCGAGGGCGATCGGGAAGAGCTTTCACACATTACCGACGGCAATTTCTTCGAAGCCGTGTTCGATGCGACCGGCAACCCGAAGGCCATCGAGCGCGGCTTCGGCTTCGTCGCCCATGCGGGGACCTATGTTCTGGTTTCCATCGTGGCGTCCGACATTACCTTCAACGATCCTGAATTCCACAAGCGCGAAACGACACTGCTCGGCAGCCGCAACGCCACGATTTCAGACTTCGAATATGTGATGGCCGCCATGCGTGCAGGCGAAGTGCCGGATGCGCTGATCACCCATCGCATGAACCTCTCGGACGTACCGCAGCTTTTCGGTGGCCTGACCGACCCTGCTGCGGGTGTTGTGAAGGCAATGATCAGCGTGTGACGGATTTTGCATAAATCGTCCTTGCAAACAGATCTGCGAGGGGAAAATCTGCGCCATTACGACAAAGAGGCCAGAGAGCCGGGAGAAGAGACGAACATGGCGGATCTGAGAGGGAAGACGGTACTCATCACCGCTGCGGGGCAAGGCATCGGTCGCGCAAGCGCAATCGCCTTCGCCAAGGCGGGGGCCTCGGTTCATGCGACGGATATCAACGAGAAGACGCTGAAGGAATTGCCCAAGCTCGGCGGCCTGAGAACACGTACGCTCGACGTGCTGGATGAGGCAGCCGTGACGGCCTGCGTCGATTACATCGGGCAGGTGGACGTACTGTTCAATTGTGCAGGCGTCGTCCACGGCGGCTCCATTCTCGAAATGAAGGATAGCGACCTCGATTTCGCCATCGACCTCAACGTCAAGGCGATGATCCGCACCATTCGCGCCGTGCTTCCGGGCATGATCGAGCGCAAGGATGGCGCGATCATCAACATGTCTTCCGTCGCCTCCAGCATCAAGGGCGTGCCGAACCGTTTCGCCTATGGCGTCTCGAAGGCAGCCGTGATCGGCCTGACCAAGGCCGTCGCCGCCGACTATGTGGCGCACAATATTCGCTGCAACGCCATCTGCCCCGGCACGGTCGATAGCCCGTCCTTGCAGGAGCGCCTGCGTGCGCAGGGCGATTATGAAAAGGCCCGCGCAGCCTTCGTGGCTCGCCAGCCGATCGGCCGCATTGGCGACCCGGAAGAGATTGCCGATCTCGCCGTCTATCTGGCAGGTGCCACCTACACATCCGGTCAGGCCATCGCCATCGACGGCGGCTGGACCATCTGAATCACGCATCAAGAAGGACTTGAACATGAAACTGCTTCGTTACGGCGCGCCCGGTTCCGAACGTCCGGCCATGGTGGACGCCAATGGCAAGATCCGCGATATTTCCGCCCATGTGGCCGATCTGTCCGGCTCCGTTCTGGACCCGGCCAATCTGGCAAAGCTGGCTGCCCTGGACGCATCTTCTCTGCCGGAAGTGGCAGCCTCCGAACGTCTTGGCCCCTGCGTCGCCAATACCGGCAAGTTCATCTGCATCGGCCTTAACTATTCGGATCACGCCGCAGAATCCGGCATGGCGGTTCCGCCGGAGCCAGTCATCTTCATGAAGGCAAGCTCCGCCATCTGCGGCCCGAACGACGATGTGCTGATCCCGCGCGGCTCTGAAAAGACCGACTGGGAAGTCGAGCTTGGCATCGTCATCGGCAAAAAGGCGAAATACGTGTCCGAAGCGGAAGCATTGGATTACGTGGCTGGCTACTGCGTGAGCCACGATGTATCCGAGCGCGCTTTCCAGACCGAGCGTTCCGGCCAGTGGACCAAGGGTAAATCCTGCGACACCTTCGGTCCCATAGGCCCCTGGCTGGTGACAAAGGATGAGGTTGCCGATCCGCAGAACCTCAACATGTGGCTCAAGGTCAACGGTGAAACCATGCAGAACGGCTCCACCGCCACCATGGTTTATGGCGTGGCCTTCCTCGTGTCCTATCTCAGCCAGTTCATGAGCCTGCATCCGGGTGATGTCATTTCCACCGGCACGCCTCCGGGCGTCGGCATGGGTCTGAAGCCGCCGCGCTATCTCAAGCCCGGAGATGTCGTCGAGCTCGGCATTGAAGGCCTCGGCACACAGAAGCAGACTTTCCGCGCCGATACATAAGCCGCGCCGATACCTGATCGTCTCTTACTCATAAAGCTGCCCGGAGAATGAGCATGGCCAAAATAACCGACATGCGGATCGTCGATCTCAGGTTCCCGACATCGCAGAGCCTTGATGGTTCGGATGCCATGAACCCGGATCCCGATTATTCGGCAGCCTATGTGATCCTCGAAACCGACGTGCCCGGCCTTGCCGGGCATGGCCTGACCTTCACCATCGGCCGCGGCAATGACATCTGCTGCATGGCCATCGAGGCGATGCGCCATCTTGTGGTGGGAAGTGATCTCGCAACCTTCAAGGCGGCACCCGGCAAGTTCTGGCGCCATCTGACGGGCGATAGCCAGTTGCGCTGGATCGGGCCAGACAAGGGCGCCATACACCTTGCGACCGGTGCCGTGGTCAACGCCTTCTGGGATCTTCTTGCAAAACAGGAAGGCAAACCCGTCTGGCGGCTGGTGGCGGACATGTCACCGGAAGATATCGCTGATATCGTCGACTACCGCTATCTGACTGACGCGCTGACCCGCGAGGAAGCGATTGCGATTCTGAAGCGAGCCGAGGCTGGCAAGGCGGAACGCATCGCGACCCTCGAACGCGAAGGTTACGCCTGCTATACGACTTCTGCCGGATGGCTGGGCTATGACGACGAGAAGCTGCGCCGACTGTGCCAGGAGGCAATCGACGCGGGCTTCAACCACATCAAGATGAAAGTGGGGCGCGATCTTGAGGATGATATCCGCCGCCTGCGCATTGCCCGCGAAGTGATTGGCCCAGACCGCTACCTGATGATTGATGCCAATCAGGTCTGGGAAGTTGATCAGGCCATAGACTGGGTGAAGCAGCTTTCCTTCTGCAAGCCCTTCTTCATTGAAGAACCGACAAGCCCTGATGATGTGGCCGGTCACCGAAAGATCCGCCAGTCCATTGCGCCGGTAAAGGTCGCAACGGGCGAGATGTGCCAGAACCGCATCATGTTCAAGCAGTTCATCGCGGAAGGCGCTATCGACATCGTGCAGATCGATAGTTGCCGCATGGGCGGGTTGAACGAGGTTCTGGCCGTTCTGCTGATTGCGGCGAAGTTTGGCCTGCCGGTATGGCCGCATGCCGGTGGCGTGGGGCTGTGCGAATATGTGCAGCACCTTTCGATGATCGACTATGTGGCGGTGTCCGGCACCAAGGAAGGCCGCGTCATCGAATATGTCGATCATCTGCATGAGCATTTCCTCGACCCATGCCGTATCGAGAACGCCGCCTATATGCCGCCTTCCATGCCCGGTTTTTCCATTGAAATGAAACCGGAAACGCTGGTGCAATTCCAGTTCGCCGCGACGAAAGCCAGTACCGGCGACAGCCGTCCAGCTTGAGAACGCGAAGTCTCTAACCGGATTCTGTTCCAGAAAAATCGCAACCAAACGCGCATTTTCTCGTTTGGCCTCCTGTGCAGGCCCGTCTCAAACGCGGGCCTGACGTCTCATTGCCTCGAATTTCGGGGTGAAATGCGATGAAGACAGCGAGGTAAGGACAGAACAGTGTGTGGCATCTGCGGAGAAATTCGGTTCGACGGCACCCAGCCCTCCCCCATGGTACAGGCCAGAATGATGGAGGCGATCGCGCCTCGCGGGCCGGATGGTTCAGGTCTCGTCATTCATGGTTCGACTGCACTTGCGCATCGGCGCTTGTCGATCATCGATCTTTCAGAAAAGGCACGCCAGCCCATGGTGGATGGCGAACTCGGCCTGACGATTGCCTTCAACGGCTGCATATACAACTATCCCGAACTGCGGGCTGATCTCGAGGCGGAAGGCTACCGCTTCTTCTCGCATGGAGATACGGAAGTCATCCTCAAAGCGTGGCATGCCTGGGGCATAGACTGCGTCAACCGCTTTCACGGCATGTTCGCCTTCGTCATCCATGAGCGTGATACGAACCGCGTGGTGATGGCCCGCGACCGCTTCGGCATCAAGCCGCTCTATCTGGCGAATGTCGATGGTGCGGTCCGTTTTGCCTCGTCCCTGCCCGCGCTCGTTCAGGGCGGCGGCATCGATACCTCCATCGACCGTATCGCACTCCATCATTACATGAGCTTCCACGCCGTGGTGCCGCCACCGCGCACGATCCTGAATGGCGTGAAGAAATTTCCCCCGGCAACCATCCGCGTAATCGAACCCGATGGCAGCGAGACGGACACCCGTTACTGGAACCCGCCCTATGAGCGTGATGCCTATATGGCAGGTCTGTCACGTGAGGACTGGCGGGACCTGGTCCTGGGTTCTCTGCGCGCGGCTGTAAAGCGCCGCACCGTGGCAGATGTACCCGTCGGCGTGCTGCTCTCTGGCGGTGTGGACTCCAGCATCATTACCGGGCTGTTGGCCGAACAGGGTCAGAACGATCTGATGACCTTTTCCGTCGGCTTTGAGGAATCGAATGGCGAAAAGGGTGACGAGTTCGTCTATTCCGATCTGATCGCAAAACATTTCGGTACCGACCATCACAAGATCTTCGTGCCATCCGACCAGCTGATGGCGGCCCTTCCCGGCGTGATCTCGGCCATGTCGGAACCCATGGTCTCCTACGACAATGTGGGCTTCTACCTGTTGGCCAAGGAAGTGTCGAAGCACATTCGCGTCGTGCAATCGGGCCAGGGTGCCGATGAGGTATTTGGCGGCTATCACTGGTATCCACCTCTTGGGGATTCAAAGGATGTCGTGGGTGATTACGCCCGTGTGTTCTTCGACAGGAACCACGAGACCCTGAAGAGCCAGTTGGGCGATGACTGGATTGCCGATCACGATGCAAGCCTTGAACTTGTGCGTGCGCATCTGACGCAAGCAGGAGCAGCCACGCCCGTGGATGCCGCCCTTCGCCTCGACAGCCAGGTGATGCTGGTGGACGATCCGGTCAAGCGCGTCGACAACATGACCATGGCCTGGGGACTGGAAGCACGCGTCCCCTTCCTCGATCACGAATTGGTGGAGCTGGCCGCAAAAATCCCGCCGGAATTCAAGCTGAACGAAGGCGGCAAGGGCGTTCTCAAGGACGCTGCCCGCCTTGTGGTGCCGCATGAGGTGATCGACCGGAAGAAGGGCTATTTCCCCGTTCCGCAGCTGAAATATGTCGATGGGCCCTATCTGGACATGGTGCGCGACGCCATGTCTTCGCAGGCTGCCCGCGAGCGCTCGATCTTCCGGCCAACCTATCTCGACCGGCTTTTCACAAATCCCTCCGATCACATCACGCCGCTGCAGGGCTCCGAACTCTGGCAGGTTGGCCTTCTGGAACTATGGCTGCAGGCGCAAGGAATCTGACAATGACGACCAAGAGCACGGAACGTATGCAGCGCTTTCGCAGCGACAAGGCTGTGGCCCATCGGTTGAAACGCCAACGATTTGAATCCCTACGCAAAACCGGCCAGACCCATGAGGATGGCCCATCGCCCTCGGCCTGCGTGGATTGCGGCTGGGGACGGCTGATTTTCGCGCAGACCTTCGATGACGCAGGCGAGCTGGCGGCAGCGCTGCGGGAAGAGGCGCCGGAACATCGCGATATTGCCGTTTATGTCGGTGATCCGCATGTGCTGCTGGCGGAAGCACCGCAGGAAATCTTTCTCGATCCCTCGCATACCTTCCGTCTCGAGCTTTCCACCTATCGCTCTGGCCGTAAGCAGCCTCGCGGCTTCTTTGTGCGCCGCCTGACATCGGAAGCCGATGCTCGAGCGGTGAACCGCATCTATGCCTCGCGCGGCATGGTGCCGGTTCGCCCGGATTTCTTCTGGTCGAACCGCGACAACCGAGCCATCACCTATCTGGTGGCGGAAGACGAACAGACCGGCGAAGTGATCGGCACGGTGACCGGCGTTGACCACATGCGCGCCTTTTCCGATCCCGAACAGGGTTCCTCGCTGTGGTGCCTGGCGGTTGATCCTCAGGCGCGACATGCCGGTATTGGTGAGACGCTGGTGCGCAGGCTTGGCGAGCATTTCAAGGCGCGCGGCAATGCCTTCATGGATTTGTCCGTACTGCACGACAACGAACAGGCGATTGCACTGTATGAGAAGCTCGGCTTCCGTCGCATTCCAGCCTTTTCCGTCAAGCGCAAGAATTCCATCAACGAGCGCCTCTATGCCAGCCCGCTAGAGGCCTATGTTGCGCTAAACCCCTATGCGCGCCTGCTGGTAGACGAGGCCCGGCGACGTGGCGTGCATGTGGAAATCACCGATGCGGAGGGCGGCTTCTTCCGGCTTTCGCATGGCGGCCGCTCCGTGCTTTGCCGCGAGAGCCTGACCGAACTGACATCCGGGGTTGCCATGTCGATCTGCGATGACAAGGCCGTGACCCGCCGCGTGGTGGAGCGGGCTGGCATTATCGTTCCCGAGCAAATGACGGCGGGCGAGGATGAGGCGGCGCTTGTCTCATTTCTCGAGAAGCATGGACGCGTGGTGGTGAAGCCTGCCCGTGGCGAACAGGGTCGCGCCGTGGCCGTTGGGCTTGTCACGCTGGACGAGGTGAAGGCTGCCATTCAGGCCGCCCGCGAAATGTGCGACCGGGTGCTGATCGAAGCCTGCTTTGAAGGTGAAGACCTGCGTCTGGTGGTCATCGATTTCAAGCTGGTGGCTGCGGCCGTCCGCCGCCCGCCGCATGTGGTAGGCGATGGGCGTTCCACGGTTCGGGAACTGATCGAGCGGCTTTCGCGCCGCCGTGCTGCTGCCACTGGCGGCGAAAGCAACATTCCGGTTGATGCGGAAACGGAGCGCTGCCTCTCCATGTCCGATGTGACGTTCGACGATGTGCTGGAGGAAGGTCGTGAGATTGCGGTGCGCAAGGCGGCCAACCTGCATACTGGCGGTTCTATTCATGATGTGACCGAGATCGTGCATCCGCGTCTCGTCGAGGCGGCCATCAACGCGGCTCGCGCCATCGATATTCCAGTCGTCGGCATCGATCTGATGGTGAAAAGCCCGACCGAGCCGGACTATGTGTTCATCGAGGCCAATGAGCGTCCCGGCTTGGCCAATCACGAGCCGCAACCGACTGCGGAACGGTTCATCGATCTGCTCTTTCCGCTTTCGGGCCATCGCGCAGCACGGCACGCGCTGGGACGGATTTGAGCAAGGCCATGCAGATTACCATCGATGAAAACTATCTGCTGCGGCAGCTTGCGGCACTGCTGCAGATCGACAGCCCCACCGGTTATACCGATGAAGTGGTTCTCTATTGCGCGGAGGAGTTGAAACGGCTTGGCCTTTCGCCGGAACTGACGCGGCGTGGCGCCATTCGCGCGGTCCGCCAGGGAAGCCGAAGGGCCGGAGCACGCGCCATCGTCGCCCATGTGGATACGCTGGGCGCACAGGTGAAGGCGATCAAGGATAATGGCCGGCTGGAACTGGTGCCGATCGGCCATTGGTCCGCCCGTTTTGCCGAGGGTGCGCGGGTGACGATCTATGGCACCGGCGGCATTCATCGCGGCACTATCCTGCCGCTCAAGGCATCCGGCCATACCTTCAACGAAGAGGTGGATACGCTGCCCGTCGGCTGGGCCTATGTGGAGGTTCGCATCGATGCAATCACCCGTTCGGCTGATGAGACCTTGAAGCTTGGCATCGAGGTGGGCGATATCGTCGCCATCGATACGGGCACGGAGTTTCTGGAAAACGGCTTCATCAATTCCCGCCATCTGGATGACAAGGCCGGTGTGGCAATTGCACTGGCGGCCATCGAGGCACTGGAGCGAGCCAGTGCCAGCACACCGGTTGATACGCATTGGCTTTTTACCATTGCGGAAGAAGTGGGCGTCGGTGCCTCCTCCATTGTCACGTCCGAGATCGCTTCGATGCTGACCATCGACAACGGCACGACCGCACCGGGGCAGAATTCCTCCGAATTCGGCGCGACGATTGCCATGGCGGACCAGACCGGTCCCTTCGATTTCCACCTGACGCGCAAGCTGGTGGAGCTTTGCCGCGAAAACCAGATCCCATACCAGAAGGATGTATTTCGCTACTACCGCTCCGATTCAGCCTCGGCGTTGGAAGCAGGGCATGACATTCGTACAGCTTTGGTGACCTTCGGTGTCGATGCCTCGCATGGCTACGAGCGCATCCACAAACACGCGCTTTTCTCGGTCGCGCGGCTGGTCGCGGCCTTTGCGGTCAGCCCCGTAAAGATCAGACGGGATGCAAACGAGATGTCGGGGCCGGAAGGCTTTACCCATCTTCCCATTCGCGATGTGAACGAATGAAAAAAGAAAAGGCCGGGCGGAGGAGAGCCACCCGGCCTTGATGCGAAATCCGAAGGAGGATCACGGATTGTCGCGTTTGAAGATCCAGTCATGGTCGGGATGGTTCTGGAACCGCCATTTACGCATCGGGCCAGCCATCACGTTGAGATAATACATCTCATATCCGTAAGGCGCGCCGCACGGATGATGACCTTTCGGCACCAGCACGACATCGCCGCTGGAGACCGCCATTGTTTCATCCAGCGAACCGTCTTCAGTGAAAACACGCTGGAAGCCGAAGCCTTGGGCTGGGTTGAGACGGTGATAATAGGTCTCTTCCAGATAGGTCATTTCCGGATAATTGTCCTCATCGTGCCGGTGCGGCGGATAGGACGACCAATTGCCCGACGGCGTGAAAACTTCCGTGACCAGAAGGCTATCGGCGACATCGCGATCTTCCATGGCAATCGGGAAGATATGGCGCGTATTGGCGCCCTTGCCGCGCTCCGTGAGGTTGATGCCTGCCGGGCCGATGACTTGCGCCTCACGACCAGGCTTGGCCGGTGCCGTGCAGATGGCGAGCGTGCAATCCGTCGTCGCTTCTGCCGTCCAGTCGGAACCGGCAGGAACATAGACGCAGTGCGGCGGCTTTTTCTCGAACACATTCATGCGGTCGCCAAGCTCGCCGAAATCCTTACCCGAGCCGGAAATCTTCGCCTTGCCTTCGACGAGAACCAGAATGACTTCCGTTTCCCCGGTGGGTTCAGCGGCCTTCTCACCCGGCTTCAGGTGGTAAAGGCCGAAGCCTACATAGCCCCAATTGGCGCTTTCCGGCGTGATGTCATGCACCTTGCCGGATGTGCCCGAAGGCTTGCGCAAGAGATTGCTCATTCCTCGTCTCCTTCCCGCTGAGCTTGAGCGGCAGCCTTCTTGGCTTCCGCATCCGCAATCGAACGGTCATACATGATGAGAAGTTCATAGGCCGCATAGCCAGCGGCACCTAAAAACAGAATTGCCCAACCCCACGACTGGTTCAGGGCTTCGACGCCACCCCAAAGGGCAGGCAACACGACCGTGAGAACCCGCCGCCACAGCGGCTTGAAGAAAGGATGCGTGGGATCGAGCAGTTTCAATGTGTTCATCCTTGGAACGAGGGTTAAATCAGACCCGCATCCTTGGCGAAGCCCTTCAGCGATTTCAAGCCGAGGCTCTGATATTCGAAGGGATTGCGCACATCAGGGTCCTGTTCAGCTTCAATGACGATCCAGCCCTCATAGCCATGCTCTGCCGCAATCTTCAGAACCGGCGGGAAATTGACGCCGCCTTCCGCATCGCCCGGAACGGTGAACACGCCACGGCGCACACCTTCGAGGAAGGAGAGTTTCTCATTGCGAACCTGCTCTGCGATCACAGGACGTACGTTCTTGGCATGGATATGGCCGACGCGGTGCATGTATTTCTTCGCAACCGCTTCCGGGTTTCCGCCACCGAAATAGCAATGACCGGTGTCGAGCAGCAACTTGGCATGCGGGCCGGCGTGCTGCATCAGCTTGTCGATTTCCTCTTCGCTCTCGACCACCGTTCCCATGTGGTGATGGTAGACGAGCGAAATGCCTTGGGAGGCTGAGAACTCCGCCAGTGCCTCAACGCCTGCGCCAAACTTTGCCCAATCGGCTTCTGCCAGCTTCGGGCGGTCGGCGAGCGCCGTATCATCGGCGCCATGAATGGCGTTGGAGGTTTCGCAGACGATGATGACCTTGCAGCCCATTTCCTTCAGCACATCGAGGAAAGGCTGCATGGCCGCCTTTTCTTCCTCAACCGTGTTGGTGAGCAGGTTCAGCGAATGCCAGCCGGAGACGAATTTCAGGCCACGCGGCTCCAGAACGGATTTGAGGCCTGCCGGATCGGTCGGCAGCTTGTGGCCCTTCTCGATGCCGTCGAAACCGATCTTGGCGGTTTCATCCAGGCACTGCTCCAGGCTGATGTGCGCGCCGAGCGAACGGTCGTCATCATTGGACCAGGCAATCGGGTTTGTACCGAAGAGGATCATCTTACATTCTTTCCTTCAGGGCAGCTTCGTAGGCGGCGCGCGCCGTGTTGACTTGCTTGCGGGCCGAGACTTCCGGCACGGCGACATCCCACCAATGGCCACCCGCACCCGGTGTCGGATAAGGGTCCGTATTGATGACGATCACCGTTGTCTGCGTTGCCTCACGGGCAGAGGCGAGCGCAGTTTCCAGTTCCGCGATGGACGAGACCTTGGTGGATTTCGCGCCCATGGCAGCAGCATGTGCGGCAAAATCGATCGCCATCGGGCTGACATTCGTATGGGCGTAGAGGTTGTTGAACTCTGCACCGCCAGTACCCATCTGCAGCCGGTTGATGCAGCCGTAGCCCCGGTTATCGGTAATCACCACGGTGATCTTCACGCCCATGCCGACGGCGGTCGCAAGCTCCGAATTCATCATCATGTAGGAGCCATCGCCCACCATGACGATAACATCCCGCTCCGGCTCCGCCATCTTGATGCCAAGGCCGCCGGCAATCTCATAACCCATGCAGGAGAAGCCGTATTCCATATGGTAGGAAAGCGGCAGCTTGGCTTTCCACAGCTGGTGAAGCTCACCGGGCATGGTGCCCGCCGCACACATGACGACGGTGTTATCCCTCGAAGCGCGCTGAACCGCACCGATGACCTGCATATCTGTCGGCAGCGTGTTGGCTTCTTGAGGTGCGGCAGTCACCGCATCCGCCTTGGCAAACCAGCTGGTCTTGAGGTTCGCATCGGGACTAGCGAAACGATGATCGCCAAGTGCCGCCGAAATCTTCTCAAGGCCGACCTTGGCATCGGCGACCAGCGGAATGGCATCATGCTTGGCGCTGTCATAAGGCTGAACATTCAGCGCCAGAATCTTGCGGTTGGGGTTCTTGAACAGCGCCCAGGAACCGGTGGTGAAGTCCTGGAAACGCGTACCGACGCCAATCACCAGATCGGCATTTTCCGAAACGATGTTTGCGCTTTCGCAGCCGGTGACGCCAACGGGGCCGAAGTTCAGTCCGTGATCCCAGGCAAGCGCTGACTTTCCGGCCTGCGTTTCGACAACCGGAATCTGGTGCTTTTCGACAAAGCTCTTCAGCGTATCCGTGGCACCAGAGAAATGCACGCCACCGCCTGCGACGATGACAGGGTTCTGCGCGGCCTTGATGGCGGCGATAGCGGCTTCCAGTTCCACCAAATCCGGCTCTGGACGACGGAAGCGCCATGTCTTTTTCGCGAAGAAGCTTTCCGGGTAATCGTAAGCCTCCGCTTGCACATCCTGACAGAAGGCGAGCGTTACCGGACCGCAATCGGCCGGGTCCGTCAGCGTTCTGAACGCACGCGGCAGGGCCGTCAAAAGCTGTTCTGGCCGCTCGATCCGGTCGAAATAGCGGCTGACCGGCTTGAAGCAATCATTGGCGGAAATCGTACCGTCTTCGAAATCCTCGATCTGCTGGAGAACCGGATCGGGGCCACGATTGGCGAACACGTCGCCGGGAATGAAGAGAACCGGCAGACGGTTGACATGCGCAAGTGCCGCAGCCGTGACCATGTTCAGCGCGCCGGGACCGATGGAAGACGTGACTGCCATGGCACGACGTCGACCAAGCTGCTTGGCATAAGCAATGGCCGCATGCGCCATGCTCTGCTCATTCTGGCCGCGATAAGTCGGCAGTTCCTCGCGAATGCCGTAGAGCGCTTCACCCAGACCGGCCACATTGCCGTGGCCAAAGATGGCCCAGACACCGGCGATATAGGGAACGCCATCCTCATTCAGCTGATTGGCAAGGTAGCGCACAAGTGCCTGCGCCGCCGTCAGACGGATCGTTTTCATGCCTTTCCTCCCACTGTTCCCTTGACAGCTTCGGCCTTGGCTTCGGCGCGAGCTCTATCCCAAACCGCGCACAGGCTCTTGTATCGGGCCACCATATCCTCCACGGCGGCCTCATCGCTGATCTGACCGGAGAGCCACTTGCGGGCAGCATCGCCGAAGATGGTGCGGCCAACTGCAAAACCCTTGACCAGATCGAAACCGGCGGCAAGCGCAAAGCTCTCCTCAAGCTCTGCCTGCGGGGCATCCAGACCCAGCACCACGATGCCACGGATGTGCGTATCGTGACGTTCTACCGCAGCACAGGCATTGGCCCAGGCAGCATTCGTCTTCATCGGCTCCAGCTTCCACCAATCGGGATAGACGCCGATCTCATAGAAGCGATCAATGATCTTCGCCGTCGTCTCGTCATCGATAGCGCCGACCTTGGATGGAATAACCTCCAGCAGGAATTCAAGGCGGTTGCGGCGCGAGGCTTCGAACAGGCGCTTCACCGTCTCTTCCTGTTTTTCCTTCACCTCAGCCGTATCGTCGGGATGATAGAAGCAGAGCACCTTCACCACATGTTCGGCAGCCCATTCGCTCAAGCCGCCGCAATCGAGCCCGAGTTCCGGCTCCAGCGTCAGCGGGCGCGAACCCGGCCATTCGGCAGGGCGACCGATCCAGAGACCCGTTCCGGCAGCGGCATAAAGCGCTTCCTTGCCGAGGCGGCCATCGCAGAGGATGCCGTAACCGCGCTCTCCGCCAGCCACGGAGGTGGCAGCCTGCAAGCAGAGCTTCTTGAAGGCACCGATACGATCCGTCGGGACGCCCGCCTCTTCCGCCATGGCTTCCAGCTGCATGCGGTGATCGAAAGCGAATACCCGCATGGTCGACCAGTCACCCTTGCGGTTGGTGGACCAGTGAACCTGCTCAAGGGCTGCATCCTTGCGCAGCGCCTTGTTCTTGATGCCGGTTTTGAAGAAATATTGCAGCTCTTCCCAGCTCGGGTAAGCGGGTGCGCAGCCATGGCGCGACACGGCAAAGGCACCGCAGGCATTGGCATATTTCAGCGCCGTCGGCCAATCTTCACCCGTCAGCCAGCCCTTCAGCAGGCCAGCCATGAAGCCATCGCCGGCACCCAGCACGTTGAAGACCTCGATCGGGAAGCCGGGGCCGGTCTGACCCTTGTCGAGTCTATCCGGGATTTCGCCCTCAAAGACCGCCGCGCCCATGGGCCCGCGCTTGCACACAAGTGCAGCCTTGGAGACCTTGCGTACAGCGCGCAGCGCTTCCAGCGTATCGGTGGAGCCGCCCGCGATATGGAACTCCTCTTCCGTGCCGACGATCAGGTCGAACAGATGCAGCGTGCTTTGCAGCTTGGCGGTGACCTTGGCCGATTCCACGAAACGGCTTTCGCCATCGCCATGGCCCGCCACACCCCACAGGTTCGGGCGGTAATCGATATCGAGCGCCGTCTGCGCGCCATGTTCGCGCGCCAGCTTCAGCGCCTTCATCACAGCCGCTTCCGTGCGGGTGTGCGAAAGATGCGTGCCGGTGACCGTGATGCATCGGGATTCTGCGATGAAGGCCGAGTCGATATCGTCTTCGCAGAGCGCCATGTCAGCGCAATTTTCGCGGTAGAAGATCAGCGGGAACTGGTTCTCGTCGCGAATGCCCAGCAGCACCAGCGCCGTCAGGCGTTCCGGGTCGGTGACGACACCGCGCACATCCACGCCTTCGCGCACCAGCTGTTCGCGAATGAAGCGACCCATATGCTCGTTACCCACACGGGTGATCAGCGCACTCTTCAGGCCAAGGCGCGCAGCCCCGGCTGCAATATTCGTCGGAGAGCCGCCAATATATTTGTTGAAGGAGGACATATCCTCCAGCCGGCCACCCACCTGGGCGCCATAAAGATCGACGGACGAGCGTCCGATGGTAATCACGTCGAGTGGCTTCAAGAGGCCCTCCCTTTGGCCGCAGATGGCGCTTTAAGTCAGCGCGACGGCACCTCCCGTGCCGATCAGTTATTTTGGACTATAAATTCTATTTTTGACGCTTTCAATACGAATATTCAGTTTTTGCGTTTTGCTCCGACTGCTGCCGACAGGGCGATGGCGACACAGAGTGTGGCAGACAGCGAACGAAACGCCCCGAAATCCACTTCCGAGACTGTGAGGATCGTCGCACCCATCTTGCGAAGCGGATTGACGGAGGTATCTGTCAGCGCCACCACGGGCACGCCCCGCGCCCGAACCGCCTCCACCAGATCCAGTGTTTCCGCCGAATAAGGCGAGAAGGTAATGGCGAGCAGCGCATCACCCGGACGGATAGCGGCGGAACTATCCAGCCTGCCTGCGACACTGTGCAGCATGGCAGGTACCTGCATTTTTTCCAGCGCATAGGCGATGTAACTGGCCACCGGAAACGACCGGCGCAGACCGATGATATGCACGAGATTGGCGCCAGCAAGAGTTTCCACCGCATCCTCAAGCGCCTGAGGATCAACGGATTTCAGCAGATTTTCCAGTGAAGCCCGCCCAGCCTCGACGAACTCCGCAAGAAGGCGTGGACCGCTATGCTCGCCCATGTCCCTCAGATGGTCGAGCCGGGTGGAATAATCCGGCCAGCCGCCCACGTAGTTTTCGCGAAACAGCCGCTGCATTTCCGAATAACCGGAAAAGCCCATGATCTGGCAGAACCGCATGAAGGCCGAGGGTTGAACACCCGCCGCTTCCGCCATTTCGGCAACGGTCGATACGGCAATGCGGTCTATATTGGAAGCCACATAGTCTGCGCACTGCTTCAAGCGCTTGGGCAAAGAGGCCGAGACTTCCAGAAGCTTTTCCTCGAATTCCACCACACTCGCCGGTGCCACACCCTGCGCCATGCAATCGTCCCTTTTCTACGCTTGACATAAATATGGCTACACTCTAGCAAAATGGAACAGATATTCCAAACGCGTTTGGAACAAAAATTCTATCAATATATCAAGTGGAGGAGAACCCCATGGTAACGAGATTGGCCCTGCTCGGTGCAGGACGTATCGGCAAGGTGCATGCAAAGGCGATTGCGTCCGATCCTCGCGCAAAGCTCGTGGCTGTCGTGGACGCCATGGAAGCGGCAGCAAAGGCCATTGCCGATGAGGCAGGCGCAGAGGTCAGCACCATTGACGCTGTGCTGGCCAACAAGGATGTGGACGCGGTCATCATCTGCACGCCCACCAACACGCATGCGGACCTGATCGAAAAGTTCGCCCGCGCCGGCAAGGCCATCTTCTGCGAAAAGCCGATCGATCTGGATGTTGCCCGTGCTCAGGCCTGCATCGACGTGGTGAAGGAAACCGGGGCCAAGGTCATGCTCGGCTTCAACCGCCGCTTCGACCCGCATTTCCAGGCGGTTCGCAAGGAAATCGACAAGGGCACCATCGGCAAGGTCGAGATGGTGACGATCACCAGCCGCGATCCGGGCGCACCGCCGGTCGAATACATCAAAGTGTCCGGTGGCATCTTCCGCGACATGACCATCCACGATCTGGACATGGCGCGCTTCCTGCTGGGCGAAGAGATCAAGTCCGTCTTCGCAACCGGTGCCGTTCTGGTCGATCCGAAGATCGGCGAAGCCGGTGATTATGATAGCGCGAGCCTGATCCTCACCACGGCAAGCGGTCGTCAGGCGGTGATCTCCAATTCGCGTCGCGCAACCTATGGCTATGACCAGCGCATCGAAGTGCATGGCTCGCTGGGTTCGGTTGCTGCGGAAAATCAGCGTCCGGTTTCCATCGAAGTCGCCAACAAGGATGGTTACACCCGCCCGCCGCTGCATGATTTCTTCATGACGCGCTACACGGAAGCCTATGCGGCTGAAATCAAGGCTTTCATCGATACGGTTGAGAACGGCGCTGCCGCTTCGCCTTCCGCCGAAGATGGCTTGATCGCACTCAAGCTTGCCGATGCAGCGCTGAAATCTGCCCAAACAGGTGCAGCCGTTTCACTCTGATCTAACTACGGGAGGGCCGCCTAATCTGCGGCCCTTATTTTTTGCAGCCATTCCTCCGCATAGGCTTGAACCGTACCCTTATCGAGACGGCTAACGATTTCCTTCGAGTGCGCGGAAAGCTTCACGCCCGCCAGAAGCCCGGCCCCCTGGCTGGTGCCTGTAGACCCGGAAACGGCAATGACCTGACGCCCGAGCAGGGCCTGCAAAGCCTCCAGATAAACAGGATTGGAGGCAAACGGCCCTTCCACCAGAGCCGGACCTTTGGCGCCGATCAGACCAAGGCAGGTATCCGTCATCAGCGCCAGATAGAGGCAGGCCGCCGCCCACTTTTCATGAGCAGAGGCACCATCTGCACTCAGCCACTGGCTTTTCAGACCCGGATAAGGCCCGGAGCCTGCGCTGAGATTGGGCGTGAGAAACAGGCGCTTTTCCAGCACGGCAGGCAGGGCGGCGAAGGCCGCATCCCGATCCAGCAGTCCCAGCTCCGCCGTCAGCAGTTCGAATTCACGCCCACCCATGAAGCGGGAGGATGGCACAGCACGACCATAGGCATCGACATTGGCAAGCGTATCGCGCGCAGGATCGAGATGTTCCAGATTACCACCCACGGCGAAATTGATGACCCATGTTCCAGTGGAAACAACGGCAAAGGGTGCTTCCCGGTCCACCAGATGCGGCAAGAGTGACGCGTTGGAATCGTGAATGCCGCAATAGACCGGCACCGGCTTTTGAAGCCCGAGTTCCGCCACCAGTTCCGGTCTCACCGGTCCCAGCGCATCGAAGGCGGATCGGATCGGAGCCATCTTATCCCGGATATCCAGCCGATCCACCAGCGAAGAAAACGTGCCCCTGCCCGGCTGCCACAGATCCGTATGGCAGCCAAGCGAGGTTGCCTCGTTTGCCGCAACGCCCGTCAATCGGTAAGCCCAGTATTGCGGATAGGTGAGGATCGTCGCGACATTGGCGAACTCTGCCGGAAACGCGACCTTCTGGAAGTGGATCTGCGCGCCGAGGTTCAATCCCATCGACAGAGCAGGCGAAAAGGTCTCCGAAAAGGGCGGACACAGTGCCGGATAAGCGGAACGCACATCGTCCGGGTATTCGTATTCGTAATCCAGTACTGGCAGCGCAAGATCACCCGCAGCGTCCAGAAGAACGCCGGACGCACCATGGGTGGTAATGGAAATCGCATCGAAACCAAGGGAACCGCTCAAGTCCGCCAAGGTATCACGGAAGAACTGCCACAGCCCGTCGATATCGTAATGCGGATAGGGATTACCCGCTATCACCATGTTTGGGCAGCGGCGCACATCCAGCTCTTCGCCACTGGCGCAATCCAGAACCAGCACCTTGGCATTGGTCTTGCCGATATCCAGAACGGCAATGCGCTTTGCCTCGCTCATGGCAGATAAAACACCGGTACAAGATCAACGGCGACGGGGGAGTTATCCGGGTTCGTCTCCATGATATCCGCCATATGCGCCCACCAGCGTTTCATGACCGGATGCTCCGGCAGGCTGGCCATACCGTGGTCTTTTGGACGAGACAAAACACCGAACAGAATGTTCGTCTCCGGGTCGAGATAGATGGAATAATCGCTGACGCCCGCCTGATGCAGCAATTCAACAAGCTCCGGCCAGATCTCGTCATGCCGCTTTTTGTATTCCGCATGCATACCGGGGTTCAGCTTCATTTTGAATGCGTGTTTTTCAAGCGTCATGATTTGGAAGCCTGCTTGATACGGCGCGCCACAATGGGCAACGCGATGGTGATGATGAGAAGAAGGCCGACAAAGATCGACATCACGATACCGGGCACATTCAGGAGGCCAAGCCAGAAGGTGACGAGACCCATGACAGGGTTGGCAGACCGAGAACAACCGCGCGCTTCACATTGAGAAAGGTCGGCGTCATCTGATGCGCGTTCAGACCTGGCCGATCTTGACCGCATCCTTCACCGCCTGCGAGGCAGCAAGAACGCCAACCGTTGTCGGCGCAACGATAACCTTCACATTCGGCTGCGACTTCAGAAGGCCTTGCGCTTCACGGTAGCTCTTGTCGGCCAGGTCATCGCCATAGACGGTCGTGGCGAGGTTGAGGCCCAGGAAATACTTGAGCTGCTTCTTCATTTCCGCGATCCAGGTGTTCTGGTTCGCGAATGTGGTGGTGGCAAACAGGATGGCAAAATCGCCCTTTCCGTCAGCCAAATGGTTCTTGGCGAGTGTCATGCACATCTTGCCGATCAGTTCGTTGGCGGAGATTGCGATTGCGTCAACGCCCTGCGCGATCAGTGAGTTGATGATTTCGATCTGGCCCTCTGCCGTCGTTGCCGTCGGGCCGGTATAGATGATCTGCACGCCGCCCAGTTCCTTAGCAGATTCTTCGGCACCCTTGTTGTTCGCTTCAAGGAAGCCGTTGCCGCGCGATTTGACCACCAGCGCGATCTTGATATCGGCGGCAGATGCCAAGCTGGCCATGGAAACAGCTGCGGCCAGCGCCATTGCTGCTGCCCCGAAATGACGTCTCGTCAGTTTCACGCTCATTCCTCCCAAGAATAAAGACTTGCTTCTCCCCCTCCCCGATCGCGATCTCATGCGACCGAGGAAACATCCTCCTTGGCCGATGAGGGCATCGGCTTCACCGCCAAAACCTTCACGCCTGCATTTTCCAGCATGGCGACCGCCTCTTCCGAGACACCATCATCGGTAATGATGGTCGAGACATTCTCGAGCGGGCAGAGGATCATGCTGGAGCGGCGATTGAACTTGCTCGAATCCACCATCACGATGAGCTCGTCCGCCTGGCGCATCAGCCGTTGCTCGCTCTGGATCACCAGCGCATCCGGCTCCATAACTCCATGGGAGGAGATGCCCTGCGCGCCAATGAACATGCGCCGTGCATAAAAATTTCGGATCGCATCATTTTCGAATGGCGACAGGATCAGGCTCTGGTCACGATAGATGGCGCCTCCAGGGACTGAAACCGTGCATTTGGAATGCTTCACCAGATGTTCGGCGATAGCGAAGGAATTCGTCATGACCTGCAGACGGCGCGCCAACATGAAGTGTACCATCTGGAATGTTGTGGTGCCGCCATTGATGATGACGGAATCGCCTTCTTCGCAAAGCTCCACGGCAGCGCGCGCGATTGCGCGTTTCTTATCGATATTGACTGATTCCGACACGCGGAACGGACGTGCCGCGAGATTTCCCTGCTGCGGCGGATGAACTGCCTCTGCTCCGCCACGTACCCGACGGAGCTTACCCTGCACATGCAGGGCTGCAATATCGCGCCGGATAGTTGCCTCGGAAGCCTCTGTCAGCTCGGCAATATCCTGCACTGTCACCACAGGCTTTTCCTGAATGGCGCTCAAGATGATGCGATGTCGCTCACGTTCGTGCATGGGTTCCTCCGTGTTCCGATTTATTCGAAACGATTTCAGCATGTCAATCATAAACGATCAAAAAAGATTACATTACAGCGCAAAATGAACGTTTGAGATCGTTTATGATTGACAAGAGACCTGAGCATGCGCGATATCCTCAGCCCAAAGGAGATGCTTCGCGGTGGACCGTGGGGCGCACGAACACTTGCTATAGATACTTGGGAGGACTTTTCCATGCCGGGCAAGACCCGCCTTCTGGATAATCGCTGGGATGATGCTTACGCCGCAAAGCTCGATGAGCCCGGCAAGCTGCTCTATCGCTCCAACCTTTTAGGTGCTGACAAGCGCATCACCAATTACGGCGGCGGCAATACCTCTGCCAAGGTCATGGAAACCGATCCGCTGACCGGCCAGAAGGTGCAGGTTCTGTGGGTCAAGGGTTCTGGCGGCGATGTCGGCACCATCAAGCTCGATGGCTTCGCGACCCTCTATCAGGACAAGCTGGATGCGCTGAAGGGCATCTACCAAGGCGTTCATGATGAAGACCGCATGGTGGGCTTCCTGCCGCATTGCACCTTCAACCTGAACCCGCGTGCTGCTTCCATCGATACGCCGCTGCATGGTTTCGTGCCGTTCATGCATGTGGACCACATGCATCCAGATGCGATCATTGCAATTGCAGCTTCCAAGAACTCAAAAGAATTGACGAGCCAGATTTTTGGCGCTGACATTGGCTGGCTGCCCTGGCGCCGCCCCGGCTTCCAGCTGGGTCTCGATCTCGAAGCCTTCGTCAAGGCAAACCCGAATGCCAAAGGCGTAGTGCTCGAAAGCCATGGCCTGTTCACTTGGGCGAATGATGCCAAGGAATGCTACGAACTGACGCTTGAAATCATCAACAGGGCAATCGAGTGGTTTGCTTCTCAGACGGAAGGCAAGGTCATTTTCGGCGGTGCCGTGACACAGAGCCTGCCTGCTGATCAACGCCGCGCGATTGCCGCGAAGCTGATGCCGGAAATTCGCGGTCGCATTGGGAAGGCTGAGCGCAAGCTCGGTGATTTCGACGATCAGGATGCCGTTCTGGAATTCGTCAATTCCGCTCAGTTGAAGCCGCTGGGCGCGCTTGGCACCTCCTGCCCGGACCACTTTCTGCGCACCAAGATCCGCCCGCTGATCCTCGATTTTGATCCGGCCAATCCCGATGTGGATTTAGCCATTGCCGGTCTCGACAAGGCGCTGGAAGACTATCGCGCGGACTACACCCGCTATTACGAGGCCTGTAAGCACGATAACTCGCCGAAGATCCGCGATCCAAACCCGGTCATCTTCCTGGTTCCGGGCGTCGGAATGCTCTCGTTTGCAAAGGACAAGGCAACCGCGCGCATTGCCGGTGAGTTCTACGTCAACGCCATCAACGTGATGCGCGGTGCGTCCACCGTTTCCGAATATCAGGGCCTTCCCGAGCAAGAAGCTTTCGATATCGAATACTGGCTGCTGGAAGAGGCAAAGCTGCAGCGCATGCCAAAGCCCAAGAGCCTTGCGGGCCGCGTGGCCTTCGTGACCGGCGGTGCCGGCGGCATTGGCCGCGCAACCGCAGAACGCCTGATGGCGGAAGGCGCCTGCGTAGTACTGGCCGATATCGATGCGGAAGCGCTGGACGCTGCCAAGGGCGATTTCGCCAAGCGCTACAGCACCGATGCAGTTCGTTCCGTCCAACTGGATGTCACACGCGAAGACGCGGTCACCACAGCCTTTGCAGAGGCTTGCGTGGAATTTGGCGGTGTCGACATTCTGGTCTCCAACGCTGGCATCGCCTCTTCCGCTCCGGTGGAAGAAACGACGCTTGCCATGTGGGACAAGAATATCAGCATTCTGGCCACCGGCTATTTCCTCGTTTCCCGCGAAGCCTTCCGCCTGTTCCGTCGTCAGAATCTGGGCGGCAACATCGTCTTCGTGGCATCCAAGAACGGCCTTGCTTCGTCTCCGAATGCGTCCGCCTATTGCACGGCCAAGGCTGCGGAAATCCATCTGGCCCGCTGCCTGGCACTGGAAGGTGCAGATGCCGGTATTCGCGTCAACACCGTCAATCCGGATGCAGTGCTGCGCGGCTCCAAGATCTGGAACGGCGAATGGCGTGAACAGCGTGCCGCTTCCTCCAAGATCGAGGTGACGGATCTGGAAGAGCATTATCGCAAGCGCTCCATGCTGAAGCTGAACGTCTTCCCGGAAGATATCGCCGAAGCCATCTACTTCCTGGCATCCGATCTCTCGGCAAAGTCGACCGGCAACATCATCAATGTGGATGCCGGTAACGCCCAGAGCTTTACGCGCTAAATTGCAATCTCTGCATGGTAGGCGGGTCCTTACCCCCCTCTGCCTTGCCAGGCATCTCCCCCTCAAGGGGGGAGATCGGCAGAACGGCAACCCACCCACTCGCTCCCTCGCCAATATCAAAACGCGAGGATGAGCAACCGGCGTTCTAGGAATTCAGGCGGTCGCCACGAGTCGATCTCCCCCCTTGAGGGGGAGATGTCCGGCAGGACAGAGGGGGGTACTCCCCGCGACGCAGCTTAAAGATGGGCAGTGATAAAAGTGAACAGTCTGCACGGAGGAACCAATGACAGATTTGAAAATTGCAGGCGATGTGATCGCCGCTGAGAACGAGAAGCGCGCAGCCGCTCAAAAATCGGACTATACAGCGCTAGGCGAGAAGCTGGCCCGCAGCAATATCGATATCGACACCATGACCAAAAAGGTGGCCGAGTTTTACGTTGCCGTTCCATCCTGGGGTGTTGGCACCGGTGGCACGCGCTTTGCCCGTTTTCCCGGTCTTGGCGAACCGCGCCATATCTTCGACAAGCTGGAAGATTGCAGCGTCATCCAGCAGCTGACGCGGGCAACACCCACCGTTTCGCTTCACATTCCGTGGGACAAGGCGGACCCTAAGGAGCTGAAGGCCAAAGGCGATATGCTGGGCCTCGGCTTCGATGCCATGAATTCCAACACGTTTTCCGATACACCGGATCAGGCGCACTCCTACAAATACGGCTCGCTGTCCCATGTGGATGCGGCAACGCGTGCACAGGCGGTTGAGCATAATCTCGAATGCATCGAGATCGGCAATGCACTCGGCTCAAAGGCGCTGACGGTGTGGATCGGCGATGGATCGAACTTCCCGGGGCAATCGAACTTCACGCGCCAGTTCGAGCGCTATCTCGACAGTATGCGTGACATCTACAAGGCGCTGCCGGATGATTGGCGGCTGTTCTCCGAACACAAGATGTATGAGCCTGCCTTCTATTCGACGGTGGTGCAGGACTGGGGCACGAATTACCTGATCGCGCAGACGCTGGGCGAAAAAGCCTTCTGCCTCGTCGATCTCGGTCATCATGCGCCGAACACCAATATCGAGATGATCGTGGCCCGGCTCATCCAGTTCGGGAAGCTCGGCGGCTTTCACTTCAACGATTCCAAATATGGCGATGACGATCTGGATGCCGGTTCCGTCGAACCCTACCGCCTGTTCCTCGTGTTCAATGAGTTGGTGGATGCCGAACATCGCGGCGTGAAGGGCTTCCACCCCGCCCACATGATCGACCAGAGCCACAATGTGACAGACCCGATCGAAAGCCTGATTTCCTCTGCCAACGAAATCCGCCGCGCCTACGCGCAGGCGCTTCTGGTGGATCGCACCGCACTGGAAGGCTTCCAGAACGATAATGACGCCCTGATGGCAACAGAAACGCTGAAACGCGCCTACCGCACCGATGTCGAAGCCATTCTGGCCGAAGCGCGGTTGCGTTCCGGCGGCGCCATCGATCCGGTCGCTACCTATCGCGCCAGCGGCTACCGGACACAGGTCGCAGCCGAGCGTCCCGCGGTCAAGGGTGGTTCCGGCGGTATTGTTTGACCCCTGCTTCCGACAGAATTCAGAAACGCCCGGCAAAACGTCCGGGTGTGTTTGCTTTCTGGTTGCGCCGCATCAAAGACGAAAATGCCGCATTGCGGTCAATGATGCTCTCGTATACACCTTGCGACAGAGGATTTCGGATGGCACGGTCAGGACACATGGCGGCGACATGGCTACGCATTCTGTGCGTAATCGCCCTCGTCATGCTGTCATTTGCCCACCGCCCGCCGGAGGCTATTGCCGCACAGTGGGCGGCACCCGAACTCTCCGCCATCGCATTGCCTGACGGCTCGATCCCGGTGATCTGCTCGTCCGATGAGGACGGCAAGACAAAGCCGCATCTGCACGCCTCGAACCAGTGCGACGCCTGCCGCCTCAGCGCATCCGTCCTGCTGTCCGAACCTTCGGCGCAAGCCGGACTGATTGTTTCCTTTGCGGAAAAATCGATCTTTGCAAAACGGATCGAAGCTCACTATCGCCAGCAGATCCCTCCGAACGCCAATCCCCGCGCACCGCCCGCCTCTGCCTGATGAATGGTCATGCACCGTTGTGACACGGTGTCCGTTCAATCGGCATGCGGCCTGTCAAGGCTGATTGCCTTCCGGATTGCGCTTCATGCTAGAGCACATCGAACCAGCGGGTGGTTCCGTTCCTTTCCGTCTAACCAATACCCAGGCCCCTCTTCGTCAGGAGCGGTGGGTCGCACCTCAAATGACACTCGTCCCGCCGGTTCAATGGCGTGACGCGGCGGTCAGGATAGGCCGGGGCTGCCTGATCGTATCCCATGAGTTGCCAGACGGTCGACGGCAGATCCTTGATGTGTTGGGTCAGGGGCGCGTTCTGTTCTGCTCCATGCTGACCCATGGAACGGCCAAGGCACGGTCACTGACGTTCACTAATGTCGAAAGACTGGATGAGCATTGCGACCGCGATGCCATAGAAGAGGCGCGCCATCTGGCAATGAAGAGAGCCTATGAGCACGCTCTGCTGCTGGGCCGCAAGAAAAGCACGGAAAAGGTAGCGACCGCGCTGCTCGATCTGGCGGATCAGTTCGCCCGCAACACCGGCACACAGATGCGCCCCTCGTTTACGCTGTATCTCATGCGAAACGAACTGGCCGACTGGCTGGGACTGACGCTCGAAACCGTCAGCCGGTGTCTGAGCGACTTCAAGCGCAAGGGGCTGATCGCCTTTGATCGGACAGACCGCATGACCATTCGCGAAAAGACGGCTCTGCGCGCTATCGCGGACGGACTGGCGCCCTCCACCTGAATTCAACTGCGGCCCAGCCGCGCACGTCCAACAATTCAACGTAAGAGAAGTACAATGAAACAAAAACTGATTTCCCTCGTCGCCGTCCTGCTGACACTCGTCGGCGTAACATCCGCATTTGCCCATGGTTTTCAGATCGGCGATCTGAAGATCGGCCATCCCTACAGCCGCGCCATGCTGCCCGGTGCAAAAGTTGGCGGCGGCTATCTGAAGATTACGAATGCCGGTGCCGATGATCGCCTCGTGAGCGCTTCATCCGACCGCGCAGCGTCGGTCCAGATCCATGAAATGAAGATGGATGGCGGCATCATGGAGATGCGTGAACTGAAGGACGGCCTGGCCGTTCCGGCAAACAGCATCGTTGAATTGAAGCCCGGTAGCTATCATCTCATGTTCATGAATGTCGCTGAGCCTTTCAAGGAAGGTGAAATGGTGAAAGCGAAACTGGTATTCGAGAAGGCCGGATCCGTTGACGTGGAATTTGCGGTTGGACCTGCAAGTGGGGAGGCCAAGAACGACCACACCGGCCACGGTACAGGAGAACATAAAAAATGACAAAGCGCGTCAGTCCATTCATGCTGCTGGGCGGGGGTGTGGCTGCCGTTTTCGTTGCGGCTCTGGTTGGCGTCATGGCCTGGGTCGCACAGGACACGCCGAGAGCCAGCCCGTTCAACGCGCGCTTCTCACTGGTGGATGATCGGGGAAATCCCGTCGATCAAAGCCTGTTCAAGGGGGCGCCCTCCATTGTCTACTTCGGCTACACCCATTGCCCGGAGGTTTGCCCGACAACGCTCTTCGAAGTTGCTGACTGGCTGAAGGAACTGGGACCCGATGGCAAATCACTGCGAGCCTATTTTTTCACGATTGATCCGGCGCGCGACACACCGGACGTGATGAGAAGCTATGTGACGGCATTCACGGATCGCATTACCGGCATCACAGGCACCGAAGCGGAGATGAAGAAAGTGATCGATGGCTGGATGATCCATGCCTCGAAACTTCCCAGTAGCGATGGCGACTATCACATGAGCCATACGACTTCGCTGCTTCTGATCGGCGCCGATGGGCGGCTGAAGGGCATGATGCCCTATGGCATCAACGAGGACGAGGCGCTCCAGAAGATACGTACCTCACTCCTCCGGCAAAATTCCTGACGGAGGAACGGCCCGCCGGGCAAATCCCGACGGGCCGTTTTCAGAGACGACACATGCGCTCGTCTCGCGTTCGACTGATGAAACGTCTCGAGATGAGCCAAATCAGTTGAAGTCACGAAATCCGCATCAAGTATGATTTTATAGATTGAAAATTGCTTGTTTTCTTGAGCATTATACAGTCGAGGCGCCCAGCTGGCACTTGAAAGCGATGACCCGATGGCTGGGGAGATGTCGGGTCGTATGGATGCGCCGACGGGAGGACAATAAATGCCAAGATCAAGACAACTGCACTACTGATCTGTGCCCAGCGTCTCTGGGTTCGCACATCGCAAGCCCGTTGGCTCTGATGTAAGGGCGTATGGGCGCCACTGGATTAGCCGGTTCCAGCCAGAATGAAAGCAACCTGCACTCGCTCCTATTGGGCGAGAACGAATTTCCTTGGCCAGTTTTCCGGCCAGAATCGCAATCAGGATCATGGCATGCACAATACGTCAGACACGGTTCCGCTGATTTCGGTCGAGGCGATCCACAAATCCTTTCCAGGCGTCAAAGCGCTTGTGAATGCACGGTTCGACCTGCGTCCGGGCGAAGTTCATGCACTGATGGGAGAAAACGGCGCGGGCAAATCCACCCTGATGAAAATCATGACCGGCATCTACCAGCCGGATGCCGGCGAGATTCATATCAGTGGCCAGAAGGTGAACCTGTCCGATCCGCGTGCGGCGCAGGCGCTTGGCATCAGCATCATCCATCAGGAACTGTTCCTGATGAACCATCTGACGGCCGCACAGAACATCTATATCGGTCGCGAGCCTCGCAAGGGCTTCGGTATGTTCGTCGATGAAGCGAAAATGCGGGCCGATACGGCCGCGCTGTTTGCCCGCATGAAGGTGGATCTCGATCCGGATGTCGAGGTGGGCACGCTCACGGTGGCGCGCCAGCAGCTCGTCGAGATTGCCAAGGCACTTTCCTTCAATTCCCGCATCCTGATCATGGATGAGCCGACATCCGCCATCAACGACAAGGAGGTGGAGCACCTCTTCGCGATCATCAACGACCTGAAGGCGCATGGTGTGGGCATCATCTACATCACGCACAAGATGGATGAGGTGAAGCGTATCGCCGACCGGGTGACAGTCATGCGCGACGGCCAGTATATCGATACGCTGCCTGCCGCCACGACTGACATGTCCAGGATCATCTCCCTCATGGTGGGTCGTGAACTGGCGGATGCCACCCGCGCCACGGGTCAGGGCGGCGATGTGGTTCTGGATGTGAAGAACCTCAACCGCGGACGCGCCATTCGCAATCTCAGCTTCTCGCTGCGCAAAGGCGAGATCCTAGGCTTTGCGGGACTAATGGGCGCTGGCCGAACGGAAGTCGCGCGCGCCATTTTCGGTGCAGATCCTATCGATAGCGGCGAGATCAGCATTCACGGGGTGACGCAGGCCATCCGCAGCCCGCAGGATGCCGTACGTCTAGGATTGGCCTACCTCAGCGAAGACCGCAAGCACTACGGGCTCGTGACCTCTATGACGGTTGGAGACAACGTCACCATGTCATCCTGGCCGCGCTTCACCCGAAGCAGGGTCTTCATGAACGATGCGCGCATGCGCGAAGCTGCCAATGATTATGTTCAAAAGCTGAGGATCAAGACGCCCTCGGTCGATCAGGAAACACGCCTTCTCTCCGGCGGCAACCAGCAGAAGATCGTCATATCCAAATGGTTGCTGCGCGATTGCGACATCCTGATTTTCGATGAACCGACCCGCGGCATCGACATCGGCGCGAAAGCCGAGATCTACAAATTGCTGCAATCGCTGGCTGACCAGGGCAAGGCCATCATCGTCATCTCATCCGAGTTGCCGGAAGTGCTGCGGCTGTCGCACCGCATTCTCGTGATGTGCGAGGGACGGATCACCGGCGAACTGACGGGACGCGATGCGACCCAGGAAAGCATCATGACGCTTGCGACACAGCGGTGACAGGGCCTCGATAAGGAAAAACCGATCATGACCGATCTTACACTCGACCAAGCCGGCAAGACAAAATCGGCCCTCGTTTCAACCTCCACCCTGCAAAAGGGCGTGGCCTTCGTGGTGCTGATAGCACTGCTCATCTTCTTCAGTGTCTTCACCGAGAATTTTGCGGCCTGGAACAACGTCGTCAACATCATGCAGGCCACTGCGGTGAACGGCGTGCTGGGCGTGGCGGTCACATTCGTTATCATCTCCGGTGGCATAGATCTGGCTGTCGGCACCATGATGACTCTGACTGCCGTGATGGCCGGCATCATTCTCACCAATCTCGGCATGCCCTTGCCGCTGGGTATTCTGGGTGCGATGGCATCTGGTGCGGTCATGGGTGCGATCTCCGGCACAGCGGTCGCCAAGCTCAAGATCCCGCCGTTCATTGCTACGCTCGGCATGATGCAGATCGCGCGCGGCCTTGCACTCGTCTTCTCCGGCACCCGTCCGATCTATTTCAACGACACGCCGAATTATGGATTGATCTCACCGGAAAGTTCGCTTGCGCTTCTGATCCCGGGGCTAGAAATCCCCAATGGGGTGATGATCATGTTCATCGTCGCCATCATCGCCTCGATCATTCTCAACCGCACGCTGTTCGGGCGCTACATCTTTGCTCTCGGCAGCAACGAGGAGGCCGCGCGTCTCTCTGGCGTCAATGTCGACTTCTGGAAGATCCTGACCTATGCGCTCAGCGGCCTGATCTGCGGCATTGCCGGTCTCATCATATCGTCGCGTCTGAATTCGGCGCAACCGGCACTCGGGCTTGGCTACGAGCTGGATGCGATTGCCGCAGTCGTCATCGGCGGCACTTCGCTTTCCGGCGGGCGCGGCACCATTCTCGGCACCATTATCGGCGCCTTCATCATGAGCGTTCTCACCAACGGCCTGCGCATCATGGGAGTGCAGGAGGAATGGAAGATCGTCGTGACGGGCGTCATCATCATCGTCGCCGTCTTCGTCGACATCATGCTGAGAAGGAGGGCCTGATCGGCGAAAGAGAGGAGCTTTCGCAGGACTGGGAAATCGAACCGCAAGACGCAAAGCCTCTTGCAACAAACAAACATATCATTGGGAGCGAGATATGAAGAAAACCACCACTGCAGCCATTCTGGCCCTGAGCGCGGCATGCGTGTTCAGCACAGGTGCAAAGGCACAGGAAGCCTATTTCCCCATCGTCGCCAAGGGCTTCAGCCACCAGTTCTGGCAGGCGGTCAAGTCTGGAGCAGACAAGGCTGCCAAGGCCAACGGCGTGAAGATCACCTTCGAAGGCCCGGAAACCGAGGCGCAGATCGACAAGCAGACGGACATCCTGAACGCCGCCATCGCAAAGAAGCCGCAAGGCCTTGGCTTTGCCGCGCTCGATTCCAAGGCGCAGGTGCCCGCTTTGAAGAAGGCCGCCACCGCTGGCATCCCGATCGTAGCGTTCGACTCCGGCGTCGACAGCGATCTGCCGCTCACCACCTGCTCGACCGACAACAAGACGGCCGCTGCGGCCGCTGCCGACAAGATGGCGGAAGCCATTGGTGGCAAGGGCGAAATTGCAGCCGAAATCCACGACCAGACCTCCGCAACCGGTATCGGACGCCGCGATGGCTTCCTGAACCGCATCAAGGAAAAGTATCCGGATATCAAGGTTGTCGAAGTTCAGTACGCCAACGACGCCCTGAAAGCCGCCGACGATATCAAGGCCATGTTGCAGGCTCATCCCAACATCAAGGGTATCTTTGCCTCCAACGAAGGCGCGGCCATCGGTCTGGCCGTTGCGCTGAAGGAGTCCGGCAAGAAGATCGTCGGCATCGGCTTTGACTCAGGCAAAACCCAGAAGGATGCCATCAAGAACGGCGCGCTTCTGGGCTCCATCACCCAGAACCCGGTTGGCATCGGCGAATGCGTCGTCAATTCGCTGGCAAAGGCCGTCAAGGGCGAGAAGCTGCCGAAGATCATCGATACCGGCTACTACTGGTACGACAAGAACAATATGAACGATCCGAAGATCGCAGCCGTTCTCTACGATTGATCAAGTCATAACCTCCACCAGAGGTGGAGGTTTGAAACGCTGCGCTTGAACCGCTAGAAGCGGTTTTGCTATAAGTTA
>NZ_JALJQZ010000018.1 GCF_022968395.1 Affinirhizobium lemnae | reverse complement strand
ATGCGCTGAAAGGTGCAAGTCCGGTTCGGAGGGGGGCTGAGCCGCGTCCTCATTGAGGCGCCGCCAGCCTACCCTACCGGCGCAATGCGACGGGTTACCGGAAGATGTCGCCATCGTGGCCCCACCGCCTCCGCCCGGCCTCATAGAACCGCAGGTCGAGGCCCTGATCCGGGCGACCGGCATCGACTTCCGCATCGGCGGCGACCGCGCCTTCTATGTGCCTGCGCACGATTATGTGCAGGTTCCGCCGCCCCAGGCGTATTTCGAGCCAATCAATTGGCACAGGACGGCCCTGCATGAAATGGGGCACGCGACGGGCCACGCCGCGCGCCTGAACCGTGATTTCTCAGGCTCCTTCGGCTCAAGGAAATACGCCTTCGAGGAACTGATCGCGGAGATCAACGCAGCCTTCTGCTGCGCCTCCCTCGGCATCACGCCCACCGTCCGCCATGCCGACTATATAGGCTCCTGGCTCGAGGTGCTGCGTGAGGACAACCGCGCCATCGTCCGCGCCGCCTCCCAGGCGAGCAAGGCAGCCGACTGGCTGCTCGCTCACCTGCCGGACGCAGTTGCGGACGTCCCCGGCGACGAACGGGAAGCGGCGTGACGATCCTGAAAATCGGAAAGGCGAAGACGCGGGTTTCTGGCTTTACGCTTTTCCGCTGGCCTGGCGCTGCCCTCATAGAGTGAGAGGGCGGCGCTTCGCTTCGTGACGGGTTTGGAGGTCGAGAGAGAGGCTCCCGGCCGCCCGTCGCGGAGTCATGAACATGGTCACAGCTGTTCAGAAAATCACCCTGTCGTCGGCGCGCGACATTCCTTTCAACAAGCTGATGCTCAGCCAGTCCAACGTCCGGCGTGTCAAAGCAGGCGTCTCGATCGAGGAGTTGGCCGAGTCCATCGCCCGGCGCGGCCTCATCCAGTCCCTGCATGTCCGTGCCGTCCTCGACGCCGACGGCACTGAGACCGGGATGTTCGAGGTGCCCGCTGGTGGCCGCCGCTATCGCGCTCTTGAACTGCTGGTGAAGCAGAAGCGCCTGGACAAGACGGCGCCCGTCCCCTGCATCGTCGGCGACCCCAACAGTGACATCCTCATCGATGAGGTGTCACTGGTCGAGAATATCGAACGCGCGCCTCTGCATCCGCTCGATCAGTTTCGCGCCTTTTTGGGGCTGCGCGACAAGGGCATGACCGAGGAAGCCATCGCCGCCGCCTTCTTCGTCGGCGTCAATATCGTCAAGCAGCGCCTGCGCCTCGCATCCGTCTCACCGACCTTGCTGGAAATCTACGGCGACGATGGCATGACGCTCGAACAGCTCATGGCCTTCGCCGTCAGTTCCGACCATGCCCGCCAGGAACAGGTCTGGGACGCGATCAAGGATGGCTGGCAGAAGGAACCCTATCACATCCGCCGGATGCTGACCGAAACCACGGTACGGGCCTCCGACAAGCGCGCCGTCTTTGTGGGCATCGAAGCCTATGAGGCGGCCGGCGGCACTGTGCTGCGCGACCTGTTCCAGTCCGACGATGGCGGCTGGTTTCAAGATGCCGCCTTGCTCGACCGCCTGGTGGCCGAAAAGCTGAAGACCGTCGCTGACGAGATCGCGAGTGAAGGCTGGAAATGGGTCGAAGCCAGCTTGAGCTTTCCTTATGGCCACGAGCATGGACTGCGGGCGCTTGTCGGCGTCACGGTCGACCTGACCGAAGATGATCGTGCCACTCGTGAGGCGTTTCGCGAGGAATATGACCGGCTTGACGCCGAATATTCTGAAGCCGACGAGTTGCCCGACGATATCGACGCGAGGCTCGGCGAGATCGAACAAGCGCTCAACGCCTTCGAGCAGCGCCCGTCTATCTACGATCCGGCCGACATCGCCATCGCCGGCGTCTTCGTCAGCCTTAACGCCGATGGCACGCTGTCGGTGGATCGCGGCTATGTCCGTCCCGAGGATGAACGATCCTCCGGGAGCGATGGCAGCGATGCGCCGGAGCCTGGCGGTGATACCGACGATCTGGCCACGCCTGCCGTGCAGCGCGCCGTCATCACGATTGGCGGCCAGGCTGCGGAGCCGGAAGACGATGAAGAGGAAAGCATCAAGCCGTTGCCCGAGCGCCTCGTCATCGAATTGACCGCGCATCGCACCCTTGCTCTGCGCAACGCGGTCGCCGAAAATCCGGATGTCGCCATGACCATGCTGCTGCACAAGCTGGTCAGCGACACGTTCCGGCGCACCGCGCCCGCTGGCTGCCTCGAGGCCCGCGTCAATCATGTCTTCTTCCCGGCGCAGTCCGACGAGTTGAAAGACAGCGCACCCGCGCGTGAGGTCGCCGAACGGCACGAGCGCTGGGGCGATCATGTTCCTGCTGACGATCAGGCGCTCTGGGATTGGTTGGGTCACCTCGACGATGGTACGCGGCTCGATCTGCTCGCTCATTGCGTCAGTTTCGGCGTGAACGCCCTGTTCGAACGGCCGAACCCTTATGGATCGGGCATCAGTCAGCATGGGCTGGACGTGCGGCTATCGCAAGCCGACCGGCTGGCACGAGCCACCGGCCTCAACATGGTGACGGCGGGCTGGAAGCCGACCGTTGGCAACTATCTTGGCCGCGTCACCAAGCCCCGCATTCTCGACGCCGTTCGGGAGGGCGCGGGCGAGCGGGCAGCAGGGCTCATCGACCATCTGAAAAAGGGCGACATGGCCAAGGAAGCCGAACGCCTGTTGGCCGACACCGGCTGGCTGCCCGAGCCGCTACGACTGATCGATCAAGACGAACCGGCCATGAACGGCGAAGGCGAAGAAGCGCTCCCCGCGTTCCTTGATGACGACGAGACGCTCTCCGACGATGAGGACGAGGCTTCGCACACCGTCGCCGCCGAATAGCGGCACGAGGCGGGACGGCTCCGGCCGTCCTGCACCCTCCTTCTCCACCCTTTCAGCCCGGCCCCAAGATCCGAAGTCTGCGCGGCGATGCCACGCGGGCTGGGCTTTCTCGTTCCAGGAGCCTGTCATGGCCGATTATTTCACCCATTTCTCGTGCCTGCTCAACGTCGGCACGCCCGAGAACGCCGCTCGTGCGCTCGACCTCTACAACGCGCTGTCCGCTGAAGGCGCGTCAGAGGAGCCGCCCTCCGAAGGCTTTCTTCTCTCGATCCAGCCCGAGCACGGCGGCAACCAACTCTGGATGCGAGACGACGTGACCGGCGATCCCGAGCGCTTGATCCAGTTCGTAAAGCTTTGCGCCGCCGAGTTCGGCATCACCGGCAGATGGGGCTTCCAATACGCCAACACCTGCTCGCGGCCGCGTCTCGACGGCTTCGGCGGCGGCGCTCACGTCCTCGACCTCGCCACCGGCGAGACCGTGGACTGGATCTACACCGATGGCTGGCTCGACCAGACCATCTCCCGCGCGGGAGGTCCGCTATGAGCATCCCCGCCCATGCCCGGACCAATTTCCAGATCCTGCTGCGCGCGGCGGGCGACGGCAATCTCGCCCTCATGGAATGCCTCGACGCGGCGACGGGCAACCCGCGCTACGTCATCTGCGCCGTGGGGCGGGACGATGGCGATTACGTGTTCACGCCCTTCGGCCATCTCGCCGACGGCAATCCCTATGACGCTTATCTGCCGCCCGATCCCGGCGATCCGGAAGGCTTTGTGCGCCCCGAGCCGGGAGAGGCACCATGATCGACATTGACGCCATCTTCGCGGCGGATCGCCAAAATCCGCCGCGTGAACGGTCTCTACCCTGGCCGGAAACAAGAGGCGGCCTCACCGTCGTTGTCGAGCCCAAGCCTCATTGGGCCAGCGATATGCGGGCGTTTCGATCCGACGCTCGGGAATATTGCACCTATGCCGACTGGACCGAAAATGGCGCGCGCGCCCGTTTTTTCGGCCACGTCGATACCTGCGGCGACGACCTGGTCCGCAAAGCCCGCACACGCGTAGCCTCCGAGATCGCGAACGGGCTCTGGAACTGATCCCCTCGAAAAGCGCCCCACCTCGCGGTCGGGCGCTTTTCCCATGCGGACGTCTTGAGAGTGAGAGGGCTGCCGGGACGGGTTTGAGCCGGAGCGGTCGAGAGAGAGCGCCGCGCAGGCTCGTTCCTTCCCGCTCTCTGTGAGGTTCCCACGATGACCTTGAACTCCGCCTCCGCGACGGCGACCACCGCCGCGACGCTTCCACTTTGCCCCAACCCCGAGCCCACCGCCGCCATCTTCGCGGCAGCGGACCTACTGTTGCCGCATCTTGAACGTGGCGAGCGTGTCGACGCAGCAGTTTTGCGTGCGGCGATGGAAACTGCCTTTGGCGCGTCGGATACGGCCGGCGCCTGGGACTGGAAGACGGCCTATGACGCCTGCGAGGCCGCAACCGTCCTATTTCTCCGCAAGTACGGACATACGCTTTTCCGCAAAGCCGGAACTCCGGCGGCAAGGCTGTCCGCGTTGACGAAAATCGTCGGCCTTCTGCCGACACATACGCGGCGCTCGACCGAAAGCCAGACCTTTCAGCAATTCTCGACGCCGATCCCGCTCGGACTGGCCGCTGCCCACGCCGCGGCCATCACCCCCGCCGACCGGGTTCTCGAACCCTCGGCGGGCACCGGCCTGCTGGCCATCCTGGCCGAGATCGCTGGCGGCACGCTCGTCCTCAACGAGTTGGCCGACACCCGCGCCAGACTGCTGTCGCTTCTCTTCCCGGCCATTTCCGTCACCCACTTCGACGCGGCGCAGATAGACGATCATCTGGACCCCGCCGTCACGCCCAGCGTCGTGCTGATGAATCCGCCCTTTTCGGTCATGGCCAATGTCGAGGGCCGCGTGGCAGACGCCGCTTACCGCCATCTCGCCTCAGCCTTGGCGCGCCTGGCTCCCGGTGGGCGGCTGGTCACGATCACCGGCGCCAGTTTCGCGCCCGACAATCCGGCCTGGACGGACATCTTCATGCGATTGCAGGAACGCGGGCAGATCGTGTTCTCGGCTGCCATCGACGGCGCTGTCTATGCCAAGCATGGCACGACCTTTCCGACGCGGCTGACCGTTATCGATAAACGCCCCGCCGATGATCCTGCCGTGTTCCCGGTCGCACCCGGTATCGCGCCCGACGCTCAAACCTTGCTGGGTTGGCTCACAGAGCACCTGCCGGAACGGCTGGCCGTCGATCCCTCCGTCATGGTCCCGGCGACCCCGGTCGCTGCCCCGCGCAGCGTGCGCGGTTATATCAATCGTGCCGCCAAGGTCGCGCCGACGACTGCGCCTTTGGCCGAGCCCGAGGGCGTGCCGCTTGCCTACGAGACTATAGACGGGCCGACCGGCGAAGGCGGACGCCTGTCCGATGGCATCTATGAAGGATACGGATTGCAGTCGATCCGTATTATCGGCTCTCAGGCGCACCCGACCAAGCTCGTGCAATCCGCCGCGATGGCATCGGTCGCACCGCCCAAGCCGAGCTATCGGCCACGCCTCCCAGCCAATATCCATGATCTGCTGTCGGACGCCCAGCTAGAGACCGTCATCTACGCGGGCGAAGCGCACACCGATCATCTCGCCGGATCTTGGACGGTGGACGCCACCTTCGACGTGGTCAGTGCTGCCCGCGAGGATGCGAAAGATGCCGTTCGCTTCCGGCGCGGCTTCATGATCGGTGACGGCACTGGCGTTGGCAAAGGCCGCCAGTCCGCCGCGATCATTCTCGACAACTGGCTTCAGGGTCGCCGTAAGGCCGTCTGGATCAGCAAATCCGACAAGCTGATCGAAGACGCACAGCGTGACTGGTCGGCGCTCGGCATGGAGCGCTTGCTGGTCACGCCGTTGTCGCGCTTCCCCCAAGGGCGGCCGATCACATTGCCTGAAGGCGTCCTATTTACGACCTATGCCACGCTACGCTCCGACGATCGCGGGAGCAAGGTTTCCCGCGTCCGGCAGATCGTCGAATGGTTAGGCTCCGATTTCGATGGAGCGATCATTTTCGACGAGGCGCACGCGATGGCAAACGCCGGTGGCGGCAAGGGAGAACGCGGCGATGTGGCCGCTTCGCAGCAGGGCCGCGCCGGTCTGCGCCTTCAGCATGCCCTGCCGAACGCCCGCGTTGTCTATGTATCGGCGACCGGCGCCACCACGGTCCATAACCTGGCCTACGCTCAGCGCCTCGGGCTCTGGGGTGGCGAGGATTTTCCGTTCTCGACCAGGGCCGAGTTCGTCGAAGCGATTGAGGACGGCGGCGTTGCAGCGATGGAAGTGCTGGCCCGCGACTTGCGCGCGCTCGGCCTATACTCCGCCCGCTCGCTCTCCTTCGACGGCGTGGAATATGAGTTGGTCGAGCATGCGCTGTCGCCGGAGCAGACCCGCATCTACGACGCCTATGCCGGGGCCTTCGCCATTATTCATAATCATCTGGATGCGGCGATGGAAGCGGCCAATATCACCGGCGCTTCCGGCACATTGAACCGGCAGGCCAAGTCAGCCGCACGCTCGGCCTTCGAGAGCGCCAAGCAGCGCTTCTTCGGCCATCTGCTGACAGCCATGAAAACGCCGACCCTGATCCGGTCGATCAGCAGCGATCTCGAAGCTGGCCATGCCGCCGTGATCCAGATCGTCTCGACCGGTGAAGCGCTGATGGAACGCCGTCTAGCCGAACTGCCAACCGAGGAATGGAACGACGTTCGGATCGACATCACGCCCAGGGAATACGTACTCGACTACCTCGCCCATTCCTTCCCGGTGCAGCTCTACGAGCCTTTCACCGACAGCGAGGGCAACCTGTCCTCGCGACCGGTCTATCGCGACGGTCAGGCCGTCGAAAGCCGCGAAGCCGTCGCGCGCCGCGACGAGCTGATCGCGCAGCTTGCCTCGCTACCGCCGGTGCCCGGCGCGCTCGATCAGATCGTCCAGCATTTCGGCACGGAGCTGGTGGCCGAGGTGACGGGCCGTTCACGGCGCATCGTCCGCAAGAGCGCGCCTTCGGGTGGCGACCGCCTTGTCGTAGAGACGCGCGCCGCCGCCGCCAATCTCGCCGAGACTCAAGGCTTCATGGATGACACGAAGCGCATCCTGATCTTCTCGGACGCAGGTGGCACCGGCCGCAGCTACCATGCCGAGCTGTCGGCGCGGAACACGCGGCTGCGCGTCCACTATCTCCTCGAACCCGGTTGGAAGGCGGACGCAGCTATCCAGGGCCTCGGACGCACGCACCGGACCAACCAGGCGCAGCCGCCCCTGTTCCGACCGATCGCCACGGATGTGAAGGCGGAGAAGCGTTTTCTTTCCACCATCGCCCGGCGGCTCGATACGCTCGGGGCGATTACGCGCGGCCAGCGTCAGACTGGCGGTCAGGGCCTGTTCCGTCCCGAGGACAATCTCGAAAGCCCCTATGCGCGCGATGCACTGCGCCAGCTCTATCTGTTGCTGGTGCGAGGCAAGGTCGAAGGCTGCACGCTCGATCGCTTCGAAACCGCCACCGGCCTGAAGCTGATGGACGCGAATGGCATCAAGGACGAACTGCCGCCCATCACCACATTCCTCAACCGGCTGCTGGCGCTGACGATCGAGCTTCAGGGTGTGCTGTTTACCGCCTTCGAGCAGCTTCTCACCGCCAAGATCGAGGGGGCCATCGCTAGCGGCGTCTACGATGTCGGGCTGGAAACGTTGACGGCGGAAGGCTTCACCGTCACTGATCGCCAGACCATCTATACGCATCCAAGCACGGGCGCCGAGACCCGGCTGCTCACCATCGCGCAGCGCACGCGCAACCGCCCGGTCACGCTGGACGAGGCGCTCGGCCACCTCGGCGAACCCGGCGCCAGACTGCTGGTCAACGAGCGCTCCGGCCGCGCCGCCGTACAGATACCCGCCACCTCGATCATGCTCGACGATGGCGAGATCGAACGTCGCGTCCGGCTGGTCCGACCAATGGAATCGCACACTGTTCCATTGAAGATGATGGGCGAGACCCATTGGATCGAGGCGGAGCGCAGCGCCTTCGCCACGGCCTGGGCCGCCGAGGTTGCGGATGTGCCGGAGTTCTCTGACAGCACGATCCATATCGTCGCCGGCTTGTTGCTGCCCATATGGAAGCGGCTGCCGAACGAATCCACCCGCGTCTATCGGCTCCAGACCGACGAGGGCGAGCGGATCGTCGGCCGCAAGGTCTCTCCGGCCTGGGCGGCCCATGCAACCACGACCGGCGCAACCACGTTAACGCCCGCCGATGCCTTCATGGCGCTGATGGATGGGCGCACCATCCTCGACCTCACTGAGGGGCTTCAGCTTCGCCGCGTCCGCGTCATGGGCGCAGATCGCATCGAATTGTCGGGGTTCACCGACACCATGCGCGAGCGGCTTACCGCCTATGGCCTGTTCCACGAGATCATCTCGTGGAAACTCAGGATGTTCGTGCCGACAGATGCCGCCGGCCCGGCTGTATTGGAGCGCGTGCTGGGACGCTACCCTCTCCAACGTATCGGCGCACGTGAGGCAGCATGATGGCCCGGCTCGACGCTTCCGATCTGGCGACCCGTCTCGGCCGGGAGGCCGAGGCGGTGTGCCGCCACTATCTCGACGCCGGCCATCGCCAGGGCAATTACTGGCAGGTCGGCGATGTCCGCAACACGCCGGGCCGCTCGATGTTCGTGCGGCTCAAGGAGACGATGAATGGACCGGCCGGCAAATGGACCGATGCCGCCACCGGCGAACATGGCGACCTGCTCGACGTGATCCGGGAGAGTTGCGGCCTAATTGACTTCGCCGATGTCGTCGACGAGGCGCGTTCCTTTCTCAGCATGCCGCGTCCTGAACCCGCACCCGCACCGAAGAAGCGACCGGGCAAACCAGCTCCGTCAGGCTCGGCCGAGGCGGCAAGGCGATTGTTCGCCATGTCGAAGCCGATCACCAGCACCGCCGTGGAGACGTATTTCCGCACACGCGGCATTACGGCTTTGCACGGAACCGGAAACCTGCGCTTCAATCCACACTGCTATTATCGGCCCGATGATCATGGCCCGACCGAAACCTGGCCAGCGATGATCGCCGCCGTCACCGATCTCAACGGCCGGATTACTGGGGCGCACCGCACATGGCTCGCCCCTGATGGCATCGGCAAGGCGCCTGTCGAAACGCAGCGCAAGGCGTTAGGCGACTTGCTCGGTCATGCCGTTCGCTTCGGGATCGCCAGCGAGGTTATGGCGGCGGGCGAAGGCATCGAAAGCGTCTTGTCGGTACGACAGGCGATACCGGACATGGCCATGGCGGCGGCATTGTCCGCTTCCCATCTCGCCGCCATTCTGTTTCCGGGAACGTTGCGTCGGCTCTATGTCATCCGCGACAACGACCCGGCGGGCGACAGTGCGCGGGACAGATTGATCGAACGGGCGAGCGCGCTCGGGATCGAGGCGATCGTGCTGTCACCGGTACGGGAGGACTTCAACGAAGATCTCCGGCATCTTGGCCTCGATGCACTCCGGGCCAATCTCAGGGGCCAACTCGCACCACAGGACGTCGCCCGCTTCATGGCGCTGGCGGCATAACCGGCAGGGAGGAAAGTGGCGAGGTCATCGCCAAATGCCCGCCCGGATGCCCCTACATCGAAAGAGAGCCGCGCCTCTGCCTTCGAGAGGGCGATCGGCCCATAGGCGTGCCGGGGCGGCAATGGCTGCGCCGACTATTTTCCGGCGGCGGCCCCAAAAGAGAAAATGGGCCGCCTTTCCATCGCGAAACAAAATAGCCGGCTTGTCGCCATCCTCCGCTTTGCTCCGGCCCTGCGCTGCGCGCCGGGTGCAGTCCCGTCCCGCCCATGAGCTTCGTCGCCATGAAGGCCGCGACGGTCGCGGTCCAAACGATGGAGCATCCCATGAGCGAGCATGACGATTTCGAGCCCCACCACGCATCCTCTCCCACAGACCATCTCCTCCAGGAGCTTCAGCTTTACGGCTATCGCCCCTTTGAAAACGAGCCAGACCCCCGTCCCCTGCCGGAAGGAACCCGCGTCACCGGCGCCATCGCCGACATCTTCGACGCCCTGATCGCAACCCTTATGGACACCCGCCTCGAACCCGATCTCGATGACCTTCTCTGGTCAACCGTCAATCTCTTCCATCGCGCCACCGACCGTATTGAACGCGAATTGGACGATAACGAGCAAGGACAGCGCCGCCTTCAGCGCGAACAGGACGGCAGCGAGGTGAAATCCGTCGAATTGGAGCGCCTCACCGCCGAGGGGCAGACACTTCTGGAGCGCCGCGACGCCTTCGAACTGATGCGCGATCAGGCTGCCGATCATTTCGAGCGCCATACTGGATCAAGCTGGAAGCCCCGCACAGGATCGATGGTCAACCATCGCAATCTTACCGCCGCGATGATCGACTCCAGAGATTTTCTGGCCGCCAAACGTCGCACTGAGACCGAAGTGCTCATGCCCGCCGGGCCGAAGATCGCCTTCACCGGCGGCGACACTGCCGACCACAAGCTAATCTGGGTCAAACTCGATCAGGTCCACGCCAAGCATCCCGATATGGTGTTGATGCACGGCGGCTCTCCCAAAGGCGCCGAAAAGATCGCTGCGCGCTGGGCGGACCATCGCAAGGTGCCACAGGTCGCCTTCAAGCCCAACTGGGTGAAGCACGCTAAGGCTGCGCCGTTCAAGCGCAACGATGCCATGCTGGAGGCCATGCCAATCGGCGTTATCGTCTTCCCCGGCACCGGTATTCAGGACAATCTCGCTGACAAGGCTCGCAAGCTGGGCATCCCGGTATATCGATTTGGCGGGAGCGGCGCGTGAGCGCCGTCCCACCGTCAATGAGTGAGAAGCGGAGTCCACATTCCGTCAGAGGTATCACGAAGCATCCGTGCTTTGTTGAAAAGCCCGTCCAATTTTGCTCGATTGACGAGATGTTCTGCGGGCGAGTTCCTATGCAAATTTAAATCTTTGAATTCGCGCGAAAATGTTTGCATTTGATGCTACTTAGGTCTACCCACCGCAGCAACACGTCGCGCCAATTTTCCCGGGCCGCTTTCACCAGCATCAGCACCGAATAATCGGATCAAATGATCGGATATCGCGCGAACGGCGGAAGACTTTTTCAGATCGGCATGAATTACTAACCAAGCCGACCTTGGTAATGGTTGCCGGTCGTCGATGCGGACAAGTTTCTCGGATGTTTCTGCAATTCTCTCAGGAAGTAGAGCGATCCCCAGACCAGCTTCCGCTGCAGCGCGCTGGCTGTAGAAGTCGCTTACAAGCAGTGAAAAAGTGCGTCCGTCGGCATATCTTTCAAGCCAAGCTTGTTGCGGAGTATCCGCCAATGCAGCATCGAAGCCAATAAACTGCCAGTCATTTGTTGGGTGAAGCGCATACTCATGCGTTGCGTAGAGTGCGTAGGATATGTTTCCCAATCTTCGTACGATATTCTGCTGCCCTGTCGGCTCAACCAGTCGAACAGCGATATCAGCGTCTCCTTTATCAAGCGAGGCGATGTGGCTATCGGCAGAAAGGATAAGACGCAGATTCGGATGCCTTTTGCGAAAGTCTGGCAGAGACGGAATGAGCGTTTCACTAATAAAGGCTGGCGGTGCTGTCAGCCGAACTGTTCCCGTGATCATTCCTTTCGAGGAGTGAACCAGCCGCTCGATTAGTTGCGACTGCCTTGCCATCTCCAAAGCCATCGCGGCAATTTCGCGCCCTTTCTCAGTCAATGGGGTAGACCGTGCTAAGCGACGCACAAGGCGCTCACCCACCTCATCTTCAAGCGCTGATATTCTACGCGAGATTGTCGCATGGTTAACCCCCAAAGACCGTGCGGCTCCAGCTAAGGAGCCCTCGCGGCACAAAGTCGCCAAAACATGAAGGTCACGCCAATCCATCTGATCATTATCGCACAGATGGCGTGACAATACGAGCAGTTTTCGACGAGATAATCTCGGTGCATCTTCGCCTCTGAAACACATGTGTGGCCCACGATACGCCTGCCGGTGCTAGATTATCTGATAGGAAGACGGACGACAGATGAAGCTTTATGAAGAACGCATTATTTCTGGCAACCTCAGCGAAATATGGCGGATCGCAACTGACGTTGCCAAGTGGCCAGAGTGGGATCCGCACGAAGAAGCAGGAGAGATTTACGGACCGTTTCAGGCTGGAACAAAAGCATATTCCAAGCCACGCGGGGGGCCAGCGGCGCATTGGGTATTGACCCACGTTGATCCTGAACGGTCATGGTCGCTGATCAATAAGATGGTAATCGGCACCCTGGAGGTCGAGAATCTTTATACACAGCTTCCCGATAAGCAGGTCAGGTGTCAAAAAACGATGGTAGTCAAAGGCTGGATTCTGCGCCTTCTTTTCAAGTTACATTTCGAGGCGGAGACGCGGAAAGACATGCAGGCAACTTGGATAGCCCTCGAAAGACTTTGCAATCCATCGTACTGATTTGAGGTCATAGTGCCCCCAGAGGCTACGTCACAGGAGGTGATCCGCGCAAGCTGTATGAAGTCAGAGTACTCCCCCGCTTCATTTGCGCCTATCCTTGATCCAACCAATGGCCTGACGCCATCAACCCGTAAAGGGTCGGACTACGCATGCGCGTGCCGCCGCTTGCGGCTTCGCCTTCATCGGTGATTGCGGCCTTTGGCCGGACACTTCGGGCGCCTGTCAGCGGGGGATGGTCCTCCGCTTCAAACAGGAGCCGGATCAATGTCCTCCACCGACGCTTACGCCTTCGCTCTCAGCCTCGCCTCGACCCTGATGGTCGCCATCGTCATCTTCCGCGCTGGTGACGGCACGCTCTCGGTCACGCCAGCCGCCGAATTCGACGGCGACGAGGCCTCGATCCTGCGCGAAATCGATCCTTTCGCCCCTTAACGGGGCGAAAGGATCGCCTCAAATGGCGGAAACCTGCCAGTTTCCACTCCTCTTTTCATCGTCGATTTGCTATGCTCTGGCTGCGCCGTGGTGGTGGTGGAGGCGCAACCGTCAGACCTCATTGTCTCGGAGACACCACCATGATTTTTCTCGGCATTCTCGGATCCATCGCCGCCATAGGCTTCCTTTGCTGGCTGCTGTTCACGCTCGCAGTCTTCGCACTGCCGCTTTTCGCTGGCGTTTCAATTGGAACCTGGGCCTATGGCACGGGGGCCGGATGGCCAGGCGCAATCCTCATCGGCCTTGTCGGCGCGGCGCTGACACTGGGCATCGGCCAATTTCTGCTGATCGTCGTTCGCCCTCTCTGGATCAGGCTGCTGGTCGCCGCTGCCTTTGTGCTTCCGGCGGCAATCGCAGGCTTTCACGCCACACACGGCATCGTCAAGCACACCATGCCGTCTGAAACCTGGCAGGTCATCTTCTCCGTCGTCGGCGCGGTCGCCGTGGGGATCACAGCGTTTCTGAGGGTGGCGTGCATGGTAGCGTCCCCGCCGTCGAGCGAGACCGTGGCGCGGGCGTAGTCATCGTGATCAACGTGGGTCGACAGCCAAGCGAAGGCTTCCGCCGCCTTGTGCCTCAAGGTATTTGGGACGGGCAGTGTGAACGATCATCATGTGAGCCGATGAAACAGGATCGCAATATGCCGCTCGACAGCAAAGCCTCGGACTGACGCCGCCGACCAGACGGCACCGCGGCGGGCTATCAGGTGGCATCGGTCAGGATGATGCAAGCCGAAGGTCCAGGCACTGGCAATTGATCTCGATGTCACCGCCTTTGCCGGTTCATGAGGAACCGGGGCAGCCATCTATCTCCGTTCGGATGCGTTGAGAACCGCCACCTGAACGGCCTCTCCAATGGGCTTGATCTGGCCGAAGGACGGCTTCGCCTCGACCGCCTAAGCCGCAATGGCGCGACGCAATTTTCTTCCCCTGGGTTTCACCCATTCCTCGCGAGCCAAGAAAACAGCTCTGTCGCCATCCTCCGCTTCGCTCCGGTCGCCATCATGGATGATTTGGCGATGCGGCGTCGATCGCCTCCGGCCTCCCGATCGCCATCGAGGCCGCTGCGGTAGCGGGCTCGAATACGAAAACGGAGATTTCAAAATGGCTACCATCGGCACCTTCAAGAAAACCGGCTCGAACGAGTTCACCGGCGAGATCGTCACTCTGAGCGTCCAGGCCAAGGGCGTCCGCATCGTCCCCGACCTTCGCGCCAACGGCGAAAACGCCCCCAGCCACCGCGTCATGGTCGGCCGGGCAGAAATCGGAGCCGCCTGGTCGAAGCGCTCGAACGACGACCGGCCCTATCTCGGCCTCAAGCTCGACGATCCGAGCTTCAACGCCCCCATCTACGCCAACCTCTTCGACGACGAAGACGGCGAGACCTACTCGCTGATCTGGTCCCGCCCCAACGGCCGCCGCAGCGACTGACCCCGGCGCAAAGGCCCCGGCCCTCCGGCCGGGGTCTTTCCCCTGACAACCGAATCAGTTGCTGGCCAGTTCCGGTTAGCGCCGCGATCTTCAACGGTTTTTACTCGCACCACGCGCCAAGAACGACTATTATAGTCGTAGTTCTGGCATATGCGTTGCTGCCGGTGGGAGGTGATCATGCATGATCACCGCCCGACAATCACGGGCCGCACGCGCGTTGCTGGGATGGACGCAGGAGACGCTCGCTGACAAGGCCCGAGTATCATTGACCGCGCTGAAGCGCCTCGAATCCGAAAGCGGCCTCGAGGTGTATGAAACCACGCGCGATCAAGTTCGCAGGGCACTGGAGGCGGCCGGCATTGTGCTCCTGCTGACCGACAAGGGTGAAGGCGTGCTTCTGCATCATGAACAGTCTCGGCAAAGATAATCGTTGATTGACCGCCGAGAACAACATGCTCGTCTTCCCCGTTCTTCATCATGCCCGGGTCATTGACACGGTGCATAGAGTTAACGGCGTGGAAATCATCTGCTACGGTGTCAGGTAATGGCGCAATCAACCCAACATTTTCAGGACGAGCCACCGGCTGGGGCGTCGCTCACGGTCTACGACCAGGAGCATATGACGCTCTACTTGCGCCTCCTGGACGCCGAGCGCGACGGCGCTGATTGGCGCGATGTCGTGAGGGTTCTGTTCGACCTTGACTCCGAGGCCGATCCGGAACGATGTCGCCGCGTTCATGCTGCCCATCTCGCACGCGCCCAATGGATGAGCGAGCATGGCTATCGGGAGCTGATCGGCAAGAACCCGCCCGCTTAACGGGGCGATGCTTTCTTGGCATCAGGCGATGCCGACTCTCTGTCTTCCACCCGACAACCCATCCGGGAATCTTAACCCTCCCTCAATTCGGCAACATTGATGGAGGGTTCTGATGCTGCCAGATGCGTCTCGCTGGCGATCCGCCGCGAACTACGAACACGTCGACACCCTGAGCGCCTCTGATCTCGCCTGGGAGTGGTTGCGCCGCAACGAAGGCTACGACAGGGACTATGAAGCCCTGAATGACCCCGGCACAGACCGAGAACAGCTGACGGAAAAAATCCGCCAGCACTGGGGGTTGCGATTTCGCGGTCGATCCAGCTCTCGACCTGCCTGACGCCCCTGTCTTCTGGCTGCCGCAAGCCGATACCAGCGTGGTTCTGTTGTCGTCACCGCCGCCAGTGCTGCAAGACACACCCTCGCAAGACAGTGCCTTGCCGATCGCCTTGTCGGCGGACCAGCAAAGCATTGACGGCTTCCATGCGCTCTTGCCTCTGCTTGAAGATCAAAGGCTACAAGTGTTCAGCCTGGACGCCGAACCCCTTGCCGCGATCATTCCCCTGACTTTGGAAGGCTTCGACCGGCTTGCGGCCGTCTATCGCCTCCTCGCTCACCTTCACGGCCGTTCCGTGCCGCCCGACGCACGTCTGACGCGCCAGCAACGCACGCGGGCGCGGCGCATGTTGCAGGCCATCGACGGCTTGCGCTCCGGCGCCACCCAGCAGGAGATCGCCCAGAGCCTCTTCCGCATCAAGCGATTGGGCCGCAGCGAGTGGCAGGTGTCCCCAATCCGCCATTCGGTGATGTCGCTCCTCCGCGACGCCCGCGCCATGATCTCTGGCGGCTATCGCAAGCTCCTTCGCCACCGCCGCAAACCCTGAATCCCTTGTGCGGACGCGGTGTGGGAAATTCGCCCCCCGCAAATTCCTCCTCCATCCAACCCGCTTCCCTTCGCCATCGTGGCCTGCATCCGCCGTCTGTTCCCGACGGTTCCAACGCACACCACGAAAGGCCGATCCATGCGACTCGATCTCGCCGTTTTACCGCCGCGCTTTCTGCGCACCAAGGAAGCCGCTGAATTCCTCAGCCTCTCCGCTCGCACCCTCGAGAAACACCGCACCTATGGCACCGGCCCAGCCTATAAGAAACTCGGTGGCCGCGTCGTCTACGCCGTCGACGACCTGCAAGCCTGGGCCGAGCGCGGCGCGGTGACGTCGACAACCGATCCGCGCGGTCAGGTTCTTCCCGCCAAGCGCCATGGCTTCCCGTCTGACGGCCAGCCAAGCCGCCTCGCGCGCTGACCCGGCGTCGTTGTCCCATGTCGGCGCGGCATCGAACCCTTTCGGAACGTGGGCAGCTCGATCTCTTTCGGGCACTCCCTGGCGATTTCGCGCCAAGAGATGCGCAGGATCTCATGGCCTATCCCTTCTTCTCCCTGTCCAAATCGCATCGCGTCACGCCCATCGACTTCGTCGCGGGCGCTGTCTCGATCCGCGTCGAGGCCGTGCCCGATCACGGCATGGCGACCATCTGGGATGCCGACATCCTGATCTGGGCCGCAAGCCAGATCGTTGAGGCTCGCGACTCCGGCTTGCGCACCTCGCGGCTCATGGCGGCGACGCCCTATGAAATCCTCACCTTCATCGGCCGCGGCACATCGCTTCGCGACTATCAGCGCCTCAAGGCAGCACTCGACCGCCTGCAATCGACGACGGTCAGCACCTCCATCCGTCAGGCGGCGGAAGGCCGCCGCCATCGCTTTTCCTGGATCAACGAATGGAAGGAGCGCACGGATCGGACCGGCCGACCGGATGGGATCGAGCTGATAGTGCCCGACTGGTTCTATCAGGCCGTCCTCGACAACGCCCTCATCCTCACCATCGACCGGGCCTATTTCGATTTGACCGGCGGGCTTGACCGCTGGCTCTATCGCCTTGTGCGCAAACATGGCGGGCGGCAGCGTAGCGGTTGGCGGTTCGACTTCCGCCACCTGCACCAGAAATCCGGCGCTCTATCGCCGTTCAAACGCTTCGCCTTCGAGCTGCGAGACATCGTGCGCCGGCAACCCCTGTCAGGCTACACGCTATTTCTGGAGGTCGAAGTTGGCGGGCGCATGCTGCTCGCCTTCGAGCCCAATCCCACCTGTGGACAGGCTGTGGACGGCCTCGTGCCATCGGGAACCCTCGGACACGTACCATCAGGAACCGGCCCCTCGTGCTATCAGGAACCCAAACAGGGTGTAACCCACGGACGCAAAACCGGAAATCGCCCCCTTAACTTAGAATCTAACACAGAATCTAACTTCTTGATGCGCGCGCGCGATGGGGAAAACCCATCTGGCGGTGCCTTTGCCCCCCAGGACAGCGCCGGAAAACCGATCACCAAGAGCCGGTCTCCAGACCGTTCGGGAGGCGCGCGATGATCGTGGCCCTCCTCAATCAAAAGGGTGGTGTCGGCAAGACGACGCTGGCGCTGCATCTCGCAGGTGAATGGGCGCGCCAGGGCCAGCGCGTCACCCTCATCGACGCCGACCCGCAGGGCTCGGCATTGGACTGGTCGCAGCAACGCGAGCATGAACGCCTGGCACGGCTCTTCGGCGTGATTGGACTGGCGCGCGATACGCTCCACCGTGAAGCGCCGGAACTCGCCCGCACCGCCAACCATGTCGTCATCGACGGTCCGCCCCGTGTCGCCGGCTTGATGCGCTCGGCCCTTATGGCTGCGGACCTGGTACTGATCCCGGTACAGCCGTCACCGCTCGACGGTTGGGCTTCCGCCGAAATGCTCGCCCTGCTCAAGGAAGCCCGCATCTATCGTCCGAACCTTGCCGCCCGGTTCGTCCTCAATCGCTGTGCGGCGCGCACCATAATCGCCCGTGAAACGGCTAACGGTCTTGCCGATCATGACCCGCCGGTGCTCGGCGCAACCATCGGCCAGCGCATCGTCTTTGCCGCCGCCGCCCAATCCGGGCAACTGGTGCAGGAACTAGACCCTGACGGGCCTGCCGCGCGGGAAATTGCCCGATTGGCCGAAGACATCACGAGCCTTGCTGCCGGGAGGGATCGTCATGGCTGAGCGCCCGTCCCGTCGCGGCTTCGCCGCCAGGCCAGCCGATCCGGAGAGCTGGATCAAGGCTCCTGATGCGCCAACGCGCGGCGCTGACACCGCCATCAACACCGCACGTCTGACCATCGACGTCACGCCGGACATGCGCGGGCGCATCAAGATCGCCGCCTTCCGTCGGGGCATGACCGTTGCCGACATGCTGCGCGATCTCCTCGCGCGGGAGTTTCCAGCCGACGCCGGAGAGCCGTCATGAGCGTGATGAAGGACAAGCAAGCGATCCGACAGGCTGGGCCAGCATCTGCACAGGCCACAGAACTCACCGAGGTCGAACTGGTGTGGATCGAGAAGCAGATCGAACACTGGATACGCTTCGGCCATGAGACCTCCGAACGCCTGATCGACCGCCGCCGGCGCTGCGTCAGCTTCGCGCCGGAGAGCGTCTTCGCGCTCATCCGCTGGGCGGCGAACAGGTTCGGCACGGTGAGTTCGCATCTCTACGTCGTGCGCACCGTGCGACCCGGCTGCGGATTCCAGACCGTGCCTTCCGTGGTGCCCGGTGGCGACATCCTGTTGCATGTGGCGAGCTGGCCGAAGGTCGAACGGGTGTTGGGCCACATCGACGCCATTGAGGCCTTGCGGATCGACCTGTGCGCTGTTGCGCCCGATCACTGGCGTCATGTCCACAATCGCCTCGCGACCGGCGAACCGCCACGCCCCTACACGCTGGCGCGTCATCGGGCGTGGCTTAAACGACTGGAGGTCAGCCAATGAAGCGCTTCCTTTATCTTCTCGCGGCGGCCACGGCCCTTTCAGCGATCGGCATCACCACCTTTTCCGTTATGCCGATGAAACTGCTCTGGAACGCCACCGCCAGCGCGCCGATCGGCCTCTATGCCGTTGGCCCGGTCGACAAGCTCAAAGTCGGCGATTTGGTGGTCGTCAGACCAGACCAGACGCTCGAAGGTTTCATGGTCGAGCGCCGCTATATCGGTCGTGGCGTCCCGCTCCTGAAACACATTGCGGCCTTGTCCGGGCAACAGGTCTGCCGGATCGGCCGCGACATCATGATCGATGGACGTTTCGCCGCCGCAGCACTCGACCGCGACAGTCGCGGCCGGGACTTGCCGGTCTGGCAGGGCTGCCAACACATCGCTCCTAACGCGGTTTTTCTACTCAACCCCGCCGCCCGCGACAGCCTGGACAGCCGCTATTTCGGCACGATGCAGGTCACGGACGTGCTCGGCAAGGCGCAGCCTCTCTACACCGACACGACCGGAACAGGCCACTTCACCTGGCGCGCAATAGCGCCGTGAGCGCCCACGTTGCCGTCTTCTTCCACCATTCCAAGGAGGTTTCCATGACACAGATCGGACAGTTTACGCGCAACCCTTCTGGCTTTTCCGGTCACATCCGCACGCTCATGCTGAGCGCGGAGCTGGTGATTGTCGCCATTCCCCCGTCCGACACGGAGGGCGCGCCGGACTATCGTGTCCACCTCGATACCGAGGATGGCCCGGAAGCCGGAGCCGGATGGAAACGCACCGGCGAACGCGCGGGCGAATTCATCGCCTTGGTTCTCGACGACCCACTGCTGCCGCAGCCGATCCGCGCCAATCTCTTCCGCGACGATGACGCCGGTCACGCCTGGTCGCTGCATTGGAACCGCCCGCAAAAGCGTGAAGGACGGGACTGACGCCATGCGCCTGCTCCCTCTTCTCCTTTCCGGCCTTGTCTTTCTAAGCGCGCCGCCAAGCCCTGCGATTGCCGATCCGCCGACGCCGGTTGCCCAATCGCCCGGCGGTGCCTACGCCGATCACATCGCCGAGGCCGCTGCCCGGTTTGAGCTTCCCGCGCACTGGATCAGCGCCGTGCTGGAGGCAGAAAGCGCTGGCGACCGCCGAGCGCTCTCGCCCAAGGGCGCAATGGGCCTGATGCAGATCATGCCCGCGACTTGGAAAAACTTGCGTGTGCGGCACCGACTGGGCGCCGATCCTTACGATCCGCATGACAACATTATCGCAGGCGCCGCCTATATCCGGGAACTGTTCGACCGTTACGGCTCGCCCGGCTGGATCGCCGCCTATAATGCTGGCCCAGGGCGCTATGAAGCCTCGCTCAAGGGCCGAACGCTGCCCAGCGAAACCCGCGCCTATGTCGCACTCGTGGCGCAATCGGTCGATGCCAACGGATCATCGGACAGCATCTTGGCGGCTCCCTCGAATGCCGTCACCTGGACACAGGCGCCGCTGTTCATCGCGCAGAACGTCACCCGCCAGACCGCCATTCCCATACCGGAGAAGCGTCCGTCCTCGCAGGCCCAGGGGACAACGGATGTGCGGGATGTCTCCGCCATCGAACCGCAGTCTGATGGCCTGTTTGTCGCCCGCGCCAGTACAGGAGGCACACCATGAGCACTCGGGTTCCTGATCGCACGATGGCGGACACCGGCGTAGAGAAGCGTGCGCAGAGGTCGAAGCCTGGCAACACGACCGAAGGATGGCGAGATAAAAGGCCGCGAGGTGCGGGCTTGGTCGGTCGTTTGTTTTCAATGGGTTATGGATCACTTTTGCGAGGTGCGATGAACTGCGGCGCCTCGCAGAACTGCCATTCCTTTCGTAAATTCAACGCCTTGTCGCGATGTGCGAGAGTTTTACCATGAGTGGCGACGAGGACTTCCGCATCCGTCCAGGCCGCGTGCGCAGTTCCGGCACGCAAGCCACACGGCCCTTCATCGCTCAGGCCCTGGCAGCGGCCCAGAAGGCTGGCGGCCACGTGCCCCGCTCTGGCCGCATCAGCTCCGGCACCCGCTCGACTTTTGGCCGGGGCCGGACCGCGAGCGTGCGCGCCAATAACCTTCTGACCGGCCGTTCCCGCGTCGTTATCATCAAGACCCGTGTGGTCCGCCACAGCGCTCGCGCAACACCACTCACCACCCACCTTAATTATCTACGCCGCGATGGCGTGACCCGAGACGGGGAAAAGGCGCATCTCTTCGGTCCTGGAGATACCGAGGTGGATGGACAGGCCTTTACCGAGCGGGCAGATGGCGACCGTCATCATTTCCGTTTCATCGTCTCGCCGGAGGACGCGACGGACATGGCCGATCTGCGATCCTTCACCCGTGACCTGATGGGCCAGATGGAAAAGGATCTCGGCACCAAGCTCGACTGGGCGGCCGTCGATCACTGGAACACGGACAATCCGCATGTGCATGTCATCCTGCGTGGACGCGCCGACGATGGTCAGGACCTTGTTATCGCCCGTGACTATATCAAGGATGGCATGCGCGCCCGCGCCGCCGACCTCGTCACCCAGGAGCTGGGGCCGCGCACTGACCTCGATATCCGCCGCAGCCTGACCGCCCAGGTCGACGCCGACCGTTGGACCCAGCTCGATCGCCAGCTCTCCCGTGATCGCAACGCCCATGGCATCATCGAGATGGCGCCCGCCAGTGCCGAGCGGCCCGACGAGTTCCATGGTCAGAAAATCGGCCGGCTGCGCAAGCTCGAAACCCTCGGCCTCGCCCATGAGGTTGGCGCGGGGCAATGGATCATTGACGACAAGGCAGAAGCCACCCTGCGCGCGCTTGGTGAGCGCGGCGACATCATCAAGCGCATGCACAGGGCGCTGACAGATCACGGCATTGAACGTGGGCCGGCGAGCTTCGTCCTAGCCGGTGAAAGTCTCGATGACGCGATTGTCGGGCGGCTCGTCGCCCGTGGCCTCGATGACGAGCTGAAAGGCACCGCTTATGCCGTGGTCGATGGTGTAGACGGACGCACGCATCACATCAAGCTTTCCAACCTCGACGCTGCTGGTGACAGTGCGCCCGGTTCCATTGTCGAGCTGCGCAAATTCGATGACGCCAATGGCCAGCGCCGCGCAGCGCTCGCGGTGCGCTCGGACTACGACATTGATCGGCAGATCACGGCGTCCGGCGCGACCTGGCTTGATCGCCAGAACATCGCCCGTGAGCCGCACGCGCTCTCTGACGGCGGCTTCGGTGCGGAGGTGCGTCAGGCCCTGCAAGCCCGTGCCGATCACCTTGTCGCGCAGGGCATTGCCGTGCGTCGTGGCAACCAGATGATGTTTCCGCGCGGCTTGATCGAGACCCTGCGAAACCAGGAAATGGAACAGGCAGGTCAGGCAATCGCAGCCGAGACTGGTCGGCCGTTCAACGCTTCGGGGACCGGCGACTATGTGACCGGCGATTATCGCCGTCGGCTCACGCTCGCCTCCGGCCGCTTCGCCATGATCGATGATGGCCTCGGCTTCCAGCTCGTACCCTGGACCCCCTCACTCGAAAAGCATCTCAACCGCTATGTCTCCGGGATCGCCCGCGCCGATGGCGGCATCGACTGGAGCTTTGCCCGCAAACGCGGGATTGGCCTTTGACCTTTTGACGAAAGACGAAACCGATGTCCGCGACCAAAATTCTCTGGGGCCAGATCCTCACCGTTCTTTCGATTGTTCTGATCTGCATTTGGGGCGCGACCGAGTGGGTGGCATGGCGGCTGGCCTTCCAGCCTGAGCTGGGCGAGCCCTGGTTTCGGCTGTTCGGCTTTCCATTTTACCTGCCGCCTGCCTTCTTCTGGTGGTGGTACGCCTATGACGCCTATGCACCATCGATTTTTGTGGAAGGTGCCTACATCGCCGCATCCGGCGGCCTGATCGCGGCAGCCGTCGCCATCGGCATGTCGGTTTGGCGGGCGCGCGAGGCCAAAAAGGTTGAGACTTATGGCTCCGCCCGATGGGCTGAACCCGATGAGGTGAAGGCCGCAGGTCTTTTGGGACACGATGGCGTCGTGCTCGGCCGCTATGACGAGCACTACCTGCGCCACGACGGCCCCGAACACATCCTCTGTTTTGCCCCGACCCGCTCCGGCAAGGGAGTCGGTCTTGTCGTGCCTTCGCTTCTGACCTGGCCCGGCTCGGCCATCGTCCATGACATCAAGGGCGAAAACTGGCAGCTCACAGCCGGCTTCCGCGCCCGGCATGGCCGCGTCCTGCTCTTCGATCCGACCAACGCCAAATCGTCCGCCTATAATCCGTTGCTGGAGGTCCGCCGCGGGGAATGGGAGGTGCGTGACGTACAGAACATCGCCGACATCCTCGTCGATCCCGAAGGCTCCCTCGAAAAGCGCAACCATTGGGAAAAAACCAGTCACGCCCTGCTGGTCGGGGCCATTCTGCATGTCCTCTATGCGGAGCCTGACAAAACCTTGGCGGGCGTCGCCGCGTTTCTCTCCGATCCACGGCGCCCGATCGAGTCGACGCTCGCGGCCATGATGAAAACTGCGCATCGGGGCGAAGCCGGTCCGCACCCCGTCATCGCCAGCGCGGCACGCGAACTCCTCAACAAGTCCGACAATGAGCGCTCGGGCGTGCTCTCCACCGCCATGTCGTTTCTCGGCCTCTATCGCGATCCGGTCGTTGCTGAGGTCACTCGCCGATGCGACTGGCGGATCATGGACTTAGTCACCGCTAAACATCCGGCAACCCTCTATCTCGTTGTGCCGCCGTCCGACATCGCCCGCACCAAGCCGCTCATCCGTCTGATCCTCAACCAGGTCGGGCGTCGGTTGACCGAGGATTTGCAGGCCAAGTCCGGACGGCACCGCCTTCTCCTGATGCTCGACGAGTTTCCGGCGCTTGGGCGGCTCGATTTCTTCGAGAGCGCACTGGCCTTCATGGCAGGCTACGGCCTCAAAAGCTTCCTAATCGCCCAGTCGCTGAACCAGATCGAAAAGGCCTATGGCGCGAACAACTCTATCCTCGACAACTGCCATGTCCGTGTCAGCTTCGCCACCAATGATGAACGGACCGCCAAGCGCGTTTCAGACGCACTCGGCACGGCGACCGAAATGAAGGCGATGAAGAACTATGCCGGACACCGGCTCTCGCCCTGGCTCGGACATTTGATGGTCTCGCGTTCCGAGACGGCACGCCCCCTCCTGACCCCCGGCGAAATTATGCAACTGCCGCCGACCGAGGAGATCGTCATGGCGGCGGGCCTCGCGCCGATCCGCGCGAAAAAGGCCCGATATTTCGAGGATGCCCGTTTCAAAGAACGCCTGCTGCCCCCGCCCAAGCTGGCCGCTTCAGCGGTTGGGCGGCCCGACGACTGGACAGGCTTGCCGGTGCCGGCCAATCCGGACGTTTCCGCGCCTCTTCCGACAGGTAGTGATCAGGGCGACGAGGATCCGACCGAATCTGAGCGTCGACATCAGCCGGAACTCAACTACGTCGCGCCGGTCGAGAAGAAAACCCCGATCAGCAATGAGTTCGAAATCGACCTGCCGGACGAGACGGATGAAGACGCCGTCCGCAATAGCCGCTTGTCCCGTGTCATGCAGGGCGTGGCGCGTCAGGTCTCCCTCGATCCCGACGACGGCATGGACCTGTGAGGCGCACATGACAAAATCACCACGCAAGCAACGCCTTTCCGTTTATCTCGAACCCGCAGTCATGAAACGTCTCGTCGAACATGCTGCGCGACAGGACCAGTCCCGGTCTCTCATTGCCGAAGCGGCGATCGAATCCTTCCTCTCACCTGACGCGGCCGAGCGCCAGGAAGCAACCTTCACCAAGCGTCTCGATCAGATCGATCGTCGTATGGCACGCCTCGAACGCGATGTCGGGATTTCGGTCGAGACCCTTGCCGTGTTCGTTCGCTTCTGGCTGTCGACGACCCCGGCCTTACCAGAACCCGCAGCACAGGCCGCCCGAGCCAAAACTGGCGAACGCTACAACGCCTTCGTCACCGCGCTCGGACGGCGGCTCGCCAAGGGGCCGCAACTCCGGCAGGAGATTGCGGAGGATGTGGCAGATACCGGAGACTAGGACTTATTTTATTGTTCCACAGCGTTTCAGTCCAGCAACGCCTTGATCGCATTGACAGTCGAGCGCAGGCACGCCGAATCTAGTCCTCCACGTTCGTCGTCTTGCGAAGTGAAAAGCGATCGGCCGACGCCGAAGCCGTTGGCTTCGTACCACGCCTTCTTCCACTCCCATCCCTTCCGGTAATCTTCGCGCACCATCATACCGAGGTGCTCCCAAAGTATCAGGTCGCCGTCTGCCGTGACGAACGAGAAGTCCGGACGCAGTCGGCCAGGCTCTACCTCTCCATCGAGCACTCGCTCATACTCGTACTCGACCCCGGACTAAAAAAGCATGTTGGCGATCACTAGCTCGGACTTACTGCGAACAAGATGACCTTTCTCTGTACGATGGATCAGGTTCTCTGCGTACGGGACCTCGGTCTCGACGCGCCGAAGCACGCCCTGGAAGATGTTCGTATTCCGTCGCGCCGTTTCCGATCGCTCGGGCCGGGTATAATCAAAGAGTATGGAAGAATTTTCGCCTTCGATCAGGAGCACGAGCTGTCGGCGCGAACGGGTAAGGGCCGTGTAGAGTAACTCCCGAGAGAGGGGGCGGCAATTCTTGGGCAGGACGACGAACACCTTTTGAAATTCGCTGCCCTGCGACTTGTGAACAGTAATGGCGTAGGCGAGTTCAAGAGGCCCGGAACCGCCTGGAAAGTCGCGACCGCTGTAGCCGAAGCGAAGATTGGGCCGTCCTGCGAAGACCACATTCAGCCAAGGGGCCTTCCCGTTACCGACAAGTCCAACTTCACCATTGGCTACGTAGTGATCGCCGGACTCCTGTCCGTCATAGGCGTCGCGCCACTGGTTTGAGACCTGGATGACTTTGTCGCGGATGACAATGCTTTCGTCACCGAGACTGACCACCCACGGGTCGGTCGCCGCCCTTAGCTCGCTCGCACGGTAGCGCCGCTGCGCCCAGCGGTTCAGGTCGTGGACGCCGTGCGGATGCATACGAACGGGCGACAGAATCTGCCACTGCTCGGAGCCGTCGGGTTTATCGAAGGGAACCCAGCCGCGTTCATCGATGCCGAGCGAGCCGTTAAAGCCGACTACATCAGTTGCCTGCGCCAACCCGAGGTGTTTCTGGAAAGCCTCGCTCAAGCGGCTGCGCAGTTCGTCAGGCGTTGTCCAGAACAACAGATCAAGATCGTTGAAGGGCCGTCCCATTTCCAAGTCGCTGAGGACTCGGTCGGCGTCGACGGGCTGCGTTTCTCTCGTGAACCAGGACGCAAGCCTAAGCGCGTCCGACGCCTGATCCGCGCCCGCAACGGCACGGACCTCCACCGTCAGCCGGGCCAGTGCTTCGCTAAGCGCCAAGCCGGTGTCGCTTTTCGCATCCGTGGTCTGCAGATAGGACGTCAGGTCGGCGAACGGACGTCCCACTCCGATCGGAGGTAGTTGGTTGGGATCGCCGACTAGAATGAGCCGTTGAACATGAGCGAGATCGAGCGCGTCGAGCACTGCCACAAGATCGTCCATGGTGAGCATCGAGCACTCGTCGATGACGACTGTCTTTTCTTTGCGGTACTTCTCCTTGCCACCAAACCGTGGACGCTGACGGACCCGATCATATCGTCCAAGCTCGTTCAAAAACTGAGCGACAGTCATTGCTTCGGCGTTGGCGGCCTTTCCGAGCCGGACCCGCGCCTTTCCGGTCGGCGCGAGCAGAAGAATCCCGTCTCGTGCAAGCGCCTCGTTGAGCAAGAGCGCCCCCATGACCGACGTCTTACCGGTGCCGGCCCGCCCCACGAGCGCCGTCAGGCGACGAGATGTCACGCGGGCGAGTGCGGTGGCTTGTTCGTCAATGGCCAGGACGTGCCGCGCGTTCTTGGGGTCGAACGCGCCGCCCGCCGCCTTGATCGCTGCAACCAGGAGCTTCTTCCAATCCGCCGCCACGGCGGAGGCGGCCTTGCCCGCCCGCTTCGAGAGCACGCTCCGCAGCTTATCTTCGCGCGCTTTCAGCTCCGTGAGTTGGAGTGCGGAAATCCCGGCCAACTGACCTTGCGGCGCCGGCAGGTCGATAAGCTCGACGACACCTGTTAGCGCAGCCGCATTGGTGGCAGGCCAGTCGATACCGATCAGGCAGGGATGGGTCAGCTCGAGTGCGGCGACCTTCTCGACCGTTTCCGTGATGCTTAGCAGCGCGTCACCATTCTCGGACGCGCGCCGCAACACGGCAACGAGTGCCGCCCGTAGGCGGCGCGGGTCGGCCGCAGACTCGACGCGCGACGGTTCCGGAACGGGGTGCTTGGCCGCGATCGTTGCGTCTGGCAAAAGGCCGCGGTCGATCGTTCCGACCGAGACTGGGGATTCCTTCGCGTCACCCAGGTCGACCTCGCATATCCGGTAGGGGTTTGTGATGACCTCGGCATCGGTCGTCGTCGCCATGCTCGCTGCCGCCCGCTTGGCGGGATCGAACCAACGGCTCGCTTGCGCCGGCGTGAGAGCGAAGCGCGAGAGTAGCTTCAAGAGGACCCGCCGCCCGTCCGCTAGGTTGAGCCACGTGTCGCGGACGGCTTTGAGATCGGCGTCGTAGGCAGGCTGCGGCGGCTTCACCTTGCCGCGAAGCAGCGCGTCGATGTGGTGCCAAGGATCTCCATCGGTCGCTACCGCCCCCGACGCCAACAACTCGAGCGTCAGCGCCGTCCCTAAGCGCATCCCCAGCGCCTCGATGGCTGATCCGAGGCCAGGAAACGCCCCTCGGTCTTTCCAGGCGAGCCCGATCTGGGTGTTAAGCCATTCCTCGCGGCGCTCCCACGGTCCTTTGGCAATCCCATGGGCTCGGATCTTCCGAACCGCTTCGAGGCACCGGATTAGCGTCGAGAGCGCGATGTCCGCGGGCGCGAGCTCCGCCGCGTAAGAGAACACCCGCATGTGGGCTGGGTCGGCGGGAACCGCGATGTCGGCGAGGAGTTCCGCCCTACGCGCGTCCTCGGCAGCGTCCCCGGTCGACTCGAGATAGTCATGATACGGCAGTAGAAAGCCATCGAAGCCGTCCGGCCGGATCGAATACCGGAGCAGACGGTCCCACATCGGATATGTATCCTTCCCAGCAGGAGCATCGTATTGCTTCACCGGGGCAATGGACTGGATACGACCTACACCGACCACGAGGCGCGAGATCGTGTCCCCGAGCGGCTGGCCCTCTTTGCAGTAGAAGAAGACGAGCGACCGCTCGGGCGTAAGGCGGTCGAACACATGATCGACGAGCGCGGTCTGACGAGCTCGGCCAAAAACCCAGGGGCTCGCGAACGGCGACTGCTCGTCGGGCGGTAAGGGGTTCGGCAGTTTCGCGTCGATAGCGGCCTGCTCGGTGCGCAGCATCCAGCCGAACGGGACAGCGAAAGCCGCGAACGGCGGGACCTTCACGATGGTCGACTTCAGATGACCGTGCGTCGTCGCCGCCTTCTTGATGGACGCATAAGGGTGCTCGAATCGGCGGACCCACTCCGCCTCGTTCATGAAGGCACCCGACTCGGCTTTGCAGGGCGGCAACTCTTTCGACGTTAGCTCATTCCATGGCTTCCCTGCTAGGGCGTCCTCGGCGTCGTCCTTTTCCTCCCGGATGCGATCGAGCGCGACGCAGAACGCGTTCAAGGACGGAGCCGGGCAGACCCGCCCGTTCCAGCGCGAATCATGCCACGCCACACGCATCGTAAGATGAAACATACTCGTTCCTTGTCATGCCCAACGCTATCGGAGAAAACTCCTGCAACCAGCAACATCGGCAATAAAGAGCCTGTTGCCACTAACCGCGGTTGTTTCATCTCTTGCGCGTCACCCTTCACGCGATTTGTATAGCGAAAGATGGAGGCTCCCGCTCGTGCGAAAGTGACAATCAACATTCCGATAACCAAAATCACTCCTCACCGCCGTTCTCCTGTATTTGCACGCCACGTCCCTACGACGGCGAAAATCTGTTGAGCCCGCCCAAAATCTGGCTCTCTTAATCATCCCCGTGCCGAAAGCGTTTGTTCGCTCGCGGCAGAAATGGGGATCGGATGGCCGCTTCACATCACAATTTGGAAGGCCTCGCACGCGGCGCGCGGATGCTGCGCACGGCGCTTGGCCCGGCCATTGCCCGATTTCTGGAAGACGCTTCCGTTGTTGAGGTGATGCTGAACCCGGATGGACGCATCTGGATCGACCGGCTTTCTGAAGGGTTGTCCGATACGGGGGAGCGCCTGTCGCCCGCCGATGGCGAGCGCATCGTTCGTCTGGTCGCCCATCACGTCGGCGCCGAGGTCCATGCCGGTGCCCCGCGCGTTTCGGCCGAACTGCCCGAGACGGGGGAACGGTTCGAGGGATTGTTGCCGCCCGTGGTCGCGGCACCCGCTTTCGCCATCCGCAAACCCGCCGTCGCGGTGTTCACGCTCGAAGACTACGTCGCCGCCGGGATCATGTCCGACATCCAGGCCGAGACGCTGCGCGAAGGCGTGGCCTCCCGCGCCAACATCCTCGTCGCCGGAGGCACGTCCACCGGCAAAACAACGCTGACCAATGCGCTGCTCGCCGAGGTCGCGAAGACCGCCGATCGCGTGGTCATCATCGAAGATACGCGCGAGCTGCAATGCGCCGCGCCCAATCTCGTTGCCATGCGCACCAAGGATGGCGTCGCTTCGCTCTCCGACCTAGTCCGCTCCTCGCTGCGTTTGCGCCCCGACCGAATCCCGGTCGGCGAAGTGCGCGGTGCCGAAGCCCTCGACCTGTTGAAGGCCTGGGGCACCGGTCATCCCGGCGGTGTCGGCACGATCCACGCTGGATCTGCCATTGGCGCGCTGCGCCGTATGGAACAGCTCATTCAGGAAGCCGTCGTCACAGTGCCCAGAGCGCTTATCGCAGAGACGATTGATCTCGTTGCCGTGCTGTCCGGTCGCGGTTCAGCGCGCCGGCTTACCGAACTCGCCCGCGTCGAGGGCCTCGGCCCGGATGGCGACTACCGCATCGTCTCGGCCACGATTTTCCACCAGCCAGAAGAAGGAACCTCCCAATGATGCCTGTTGTTCAGCCTTCCCATCCCTTGGGCCAGCGCCTTACGCGCAACCGCCTCACCATGACCGTATCAGTTGCTACGCTCTCTGTGATCATGGCCGCGCCCGCTTATGCCTCCGGTTCGTCCATGCCGTGGGAGCAGCCGCTGCAACAGATCCTGCAATCGATCGAAGGACCGGTCGCCAAGATCATCGCCGTCATCATCATTATTACCACGGGGCTGACGCTGGCCTTCGGCGATACGTCAGGCGGGTTCCGTCGTCTCATTCAGATCGTGTTCGGCCTGTCGATCGCTTTCGCGGCATCGAGTTTCTTCCTGTCCTTCTTCTCGTTTGGCGGCGGAGCGCTGGCCTGATGATGACCGCTGGTGACGAGGTTCTGGGCTTCACTGTGCCTGTCCACCGGGCGCTCAGCGAACCGATCCTGCTCGGCGGCGCACCACGCGCCATCGCCATCCTAAACGGTACGCTCGCCGGCGCGGTGGGCCTCGGCCTGCGCCTCTGGCTGGTCGGCATCCTCATCTGGGCAATCGGGCATTTCGCGGCGGTATGGGCAGCCAAGCGCGACCCGCACTTCGTCGAGGTCGGTCGCCGCCATCTGCGCATCCCGGCGCACCTGACAGTCTGAGGGAAGCGCCGCCATGATGAACCTCGCCGAATACCGCAACAAAAACGCCCGGCTCGCTGATTTCCTGCCCTGGGTGGCGCTGGTCGGTTCCGGCATCGTGCTCAACAAGGACGGCAGCTTCCAGCGCACGGCGCGGTTTCGTGGTCCCGATCTGGATTCGGCCGTACCCGCTGAACTCGTCGCGGTTGCGGGCCGGTTGAACAACGCCTTTCGCCGTCTCGGCTCGGGCTGGGCGATCTTCGTCGAGGCGCAGCGCCATTCATCGAACCTCTATCCCGACAGCCGCTTTCCCGATGCCGCATCCGCCCTGGTTGATGCCGAACGAAAGGCTGATTTCGAAGAAGCCATTGCGCATTTCGAGTCCAGCTATTTCCTGACCTTCACCTATCTGCCGCCGACCGAGGACGCTGCTCGCGCCGAGACCTGGCTTTACGAGGGCCGCGAGAAGACCGGTATCGCCCCCCTTGAGGTGATGACCGGTTTCGCCGACCGCACCGACAGGCTGCTCCGCCTGATCGAAGCGTTCATGCCGGAATGCCGCTGGCTCGATGACGGCGAGACGCTGACCTATCTGCACGGCTGCGTTTCCACGCACCGGCACCGCGTCCGTGTGCCCGAGACGCCGGTCTATCTCGACGCGCTGCTCGCCGATCAGCCGCTGACCGGCGGGCTGGAGCCGCGCCTTGGCGGCGCGCATCTGCGCGTCCTGACGATAACTGGCTTCCCGACCGCGACGACACCCGGCCTGCTCGACGAGCTGAACCGGCTGGCTTTTCCCTATCGCTGGTCCACCCGGGCCGTCCTGCTCGACAAGACCGATGCGGTGAAACTGCTGACCAAAATCCGCCGCCAATGGTTCGCCAAGCGCAAGTCTATAGCCGCGATCCTGAAGGAGGTGATGACCAACGAACAATCGGTACTGGTGGATACCGACGCCTCGAACAAGGCGGCGGATGCCGATCTCGCGCTTCAGGAACTCGGCGCTGACTATGCCGGTATAGCCTATGTCACCGCCACCGTGACGGTCTGGGACAACGATCCACGCATAGCCGACGAGAAGCTGCGGCTGGTCGAGAAGGTCATCCAAGGTCGCGACTTCACGGCTATGCCTGAGACCATCAATGCGGTGGATGCCTGGCTCGGCTCCTTGCCAGGCCATGTCTACGCCAATGTGCGCCAGCCTCCGATCAGCACGTTGAACCTTGCCCACATGATCCCCCTTAGTGCCGTGTGGGCGGGGCCGGAACGGGGAGGTCCTAGCAGTGATGGGCACTTTGCAGCGCCCCCATTGCTGTTCGGCAAGACCGAAGGCTCGACCCCGTTCCGGTTTTCCCTCCACGTTGGCGATGTTGGCCATACGCTGATTGTCGGTCCTACCGGCGCGGGCAAATCCGTTCTGCTGGCGCTGATGGCCTTGCAGTTCCGACGTTACCAGCAGTCACAAGTCTTCGCCTTCGATTTCGGCGGGAGCATTCGCGCCGCGGCACTCGCCATGCGCGGCGACTGGCACGATCTTGGCGGCGGTCTAACCGAGGGCAGCGCCGACAGCGTATCGCTACAGCCGCTCGCGCGCGTCGATGACGCCGCCGAGCGTGCATGGGCGGCCGACTGGATCGGCGCAATCCTCGCCCGTGAGAGCGTCGCCATCACGCCGGAGGTGAAGGAACATCTCTGGACGGCGCTGACCTCGCTGGCCTCCGCGCCGGTCGAGGAACGCACAATCACCGGCCTCTGCGTCCTGTTGCAGTCCAATGATCTGAAGCAGGCGCTCCGCCCCTACTGTATCGGCGGGGCATGGGGCCGGTTGCTCGATGCCGAAATCGAATATCTGGGCACCGCCAGTTGCCAAGCCTTCGAGACCGAAGGGCTGATCGGCACTGAAGCCGCGCCCGCGGTGCTCGCCTATCTCTTCCACCGGATCGAGGATCGGCTCGACGGCTCGCCAACCCTCATCATCGTTGATGAAGGCTGGCTGGCGCTGGACGATGAGGGTTTCGCCTCCCAGCTCCGCGAATGGCTGAAGACGCTCAGGAAGAAGAACGCCAGCGTCATCTTCGCCACGCAGTCGTTGTCCGACATCGACGGTTCGGCCATCGCACCGGCCATCATCGAGAGCTGCCAAACCCGGCTTTTACTGCCGAACGAACGGGCGATCGAGCCGCAGATCACCGCCATCTACCGCCGCTTCGGCCTCAACGACCGCCAGATTGAGATCCTCGCCCGCGCCATGCCCAAGCGCGATTATTACTGCCAGTCACGGCGCGGCAACCGGCTGTTCGAGCTGGGCTTGTCGGAAGTGGCGCTGGCGCTTTGCGCGGCATCTTCCAAGACCGATCAGGCGACCATCGCGAAGATCATCGCCGAGCATGGCGCAGACGGCTTCCTCGACGCCTGGCTGCGCCATCGTGGCCTCGATTGGGCTGCCGACCTCATCCCCAACCTCACCAACCTGGAGACACTGTCATGACGCTTCGTCAATTCCCGGGCCGCACCCGCGCGGTGATGATCGCTGCCGCCCTTGCCATCCCGCTTTCAGCATCACCACTGCTGACGACACCGGCGTCCGCGCAATGGATCGTCTACGATCCGACCAATTATGCGCAGAACCTGCTCTCAGCGACGCGGGCGCTTCAACAGATCAACAATCAGATCACCTCGCTTCAGAATGAAGCGCAGATGCTGATCAACCAGGCGCGCAATCTGGCGAGCCTGCCATATTCGTCGCTGCAACAGCTCCAGCAGTCGGTGAGCCGCACCCAACAGCTTCTCGGCCAGGCCCAGAACATTGCTTACAATGTGCAAGCGATCGATCAGGCCTTCCAGACCCAATACGCCAATGTCTCCATGTCGGCCTCCGATGCGCAACTCGTTTCAGATGCCAAGACCCGTTGGCAGAACACGGTGGGCGGCCTTCAGGACGCCATGCGCGTGCAGGCCACCGTCGTCGGCAATATCGACACCAATCGCACCGAGATGTCATCTCTCGTTGGCGTCAGTCAGTCCGCCACTGGCGCTTTGCAAGCGACCCAGGCCGGAAACCAGCTCCTCGCCCTTCAGGCCCAGCAACTGAGCGATCTCACGGCGGTCGTTGCCGCCAATGGGCGGGCGCAGGCTTTGCAATCGGCCGAGCAGGCCGCCGCTGCCGAACAGGGGCGAGAACAACGCCGCCGCTTCCTGACGCCAGGTTCCGGTTATCAGGCTGGCAGTGCCCAGATGTTCTACGGCAATTGAGGGCGGCATAATGGACGGCAAGACCCTCGCGCGTCTCGCGGCCGTGATTTTCGTGGCCATCGCCATCATCGCGACAGCGATCGAGATGAACCACCGTGATGTGTCTCAAGACGCCTCCGTGACCTTTCCGCCTGCCGCCCCAAGGCCGGACCCGCTCGATGCGGAACTTGCCCGGTGCAGCGGGATTGGCGAAGCCGGAAGCCGCGATGCGGCTTGCCTGAAGGCATGGGCGGAAAACCGCCGCCGCTTCCTTGGCCAACCCGCCTGGTCAGCTCCGGGCCCGCAGCCGTCGTCGCCTGAGAATGGAGCGCACTGACTATGGGCAATACCGGCGTCATTGATCATTTTCTCGAGGTCTTCACCCGCTATATCGACGGCGGTTTCGGATTGCTCCGGCCCGAAGTGGCCTTCATCGCCACCACCTTGATCGTCATCGACGTCACGCTGGCAGCTCTCTTCTGGTCCTGGGGCGCCGACGAGGACATCATCGCCCGCCTCGTCAAGAAGACGCTCTTCGTCGGCGTCTTCGCCTATATCATCGGCAACTGGAACAATCTTGCCCGTATCGTCTTCGAAAGCTTCGCCGGTCTCGGTCTGAAGGCGTCGGGCACGGGGTTTTCGGTGAGCGATCTTCTGCGCCCCGGCAAGGTGGCGCAGACCGGCCTTGATGCGGGCCGCCCCCTTCTCGATTCCATCTCGAACCTGATGGGCTATTGGGCCTTCTTCGAGAATTTCATTCAGATCGCCTGCATGTTGTTCGCTTGGGCGCTCGTGCTGCTCGCCTTCTTCGTGCTCGCCATCCAGCTCTTCGTCACCCTGATCGAGTTCAAGCTGACGACGCTCGCCGGTTTCGTGCTGATCCCCTTCGGTCTCTTTGGCAAATCCGCCTTCATGGCCGAGCGCGTCCTCGGCAACGTCATTTCTTCCGGCATAAAGGTGCTGGTTCTCGCCGTCATCATCGGCATCGGATCGACGCTGTTTTCCGAGTTCACTGCCGGTTTTGGCGGCGCGACCCCGACCATCGACGAGGCCATGGCTATCGTGCTCGCGGCGCTATCGCTGCTCGGTCTTGGCATTTTCGGTCCCGGCATTGCCAGCGGCCTCGTGTCGGGCGGCCCGCAGCTCGGTGCGGGCGCCGCCATCGGCACTGGTCTCGCTGCCGGCGGCATGGTTGCGGCAGGCGCGGCAACAGTCGGCGCGGTCGCCTCCGGCGGCGCCTCTCTTCTCGGCGGTGCCGCAGCCGCCGCGCGTGGCGGCGCAGCGCTGGCCGGTGGCGCATCGACCGCCTACAGCCTCGGTGCCGCCGGTGAGACCGGCGCTTCCGCTGTGGCCTCCGGTCTTGGCAATGTCGCTTCGACGGGTGCCAAGGCTGCCGTTTCTCCCCTGAAGAAGGCTGCTGGCCGCGCGTCCGACAGCCTGAAATCCAGCTACCAGTCCGGCGCTCGTGCCGCCTTCGAGGCCAGTGGCGGATCGTCAACGGCCGGCACCGTAGGCGGCGATGGGCCGGAAACCGCATCAGGTTCCGCCTCTCCTTCTGAAAACCCTCCCGCCTGGGCGAAGCGCATGAAGCGCTCCCAGACCATGACGCACGGCGTTCAAGCAGCCGCGCACGCCGTCAAATCCGGCGACGCCCATGGCGGCGGATCGTCCGTCAATCTCTCCGAAGGCAATTGACCATGTTCAAGCGACCGTCCACCCATTACGGCAAATCTCCCGAACCCGAGACACCCTATCAGCGTGCCGCCCAGGTCTGGGACGACCGAATCGGCTCTGCCCGCGTTCAGGCAAAGAACTGGCGGCTGATGGCATTCGGCTCCCTCGCCTTGTCGGCAGGATTGTCGGGTGCGCTGGTCTGGCAGTCGATGAACGGCTCGATCGTGCCTTGGGTGGTGCAGGTCGACAAGCTCGGACAGGCGCAAGCGATTGCACCCGCGACTGCCGACTATCAGCCCAACGACGCCCAGATTGCCTTCTACCTTGCTCGTTTCATCGAACAGGTCAGGAGCATTCCCGCCGATCCGATCATCGTCCGTCAGAACTGGCTGCGCGCCTATGATTTTACGACGCAGGGCGGCGCGCTGGCGCTCAACGACTATGCGCGCGCCAATGATCCCTTCGCCAAGGTCGGCAAGCAACAGATCGCTGTTGAAGTGTCATCGGTCATTCGCGCCTCGCCGTCGAGCTTCCGCGTCGCCTGGATCGAGCGTCGCTATCAGGACGGATCATTGGCCGCGACCGAGCGCTGGTCCGCCATCCTTACCGTCGCCGTGCAGCCGCCCCGCGATGCCGACACGCTCAGGAAAAATCCCCTCGGGATCTACATCAACGCGATCAACTGGTCGAAGGAGCTTGGATCATGATCCGGCCGTCTCATCTGACCGCCGGACATCCGGCGGCGTGTAGCTACGCACTTCCGCCTTTCCGTAAATCCGGCTTGCCGCTTCTCTTGCTCTATGCCTCTGCGCTTGCCGGGTGCGCGACACCGCAAAAGCCCCCGGAAATTTCCTATAACGATGCCGCGCCCGCCGTTCTGGCGGCCGATCCGCCAAAGCCGGTTCAGGTTGTCGAATTGCCCAAAGTCCTGCCGCTCCCCGGCCAGTTGAAGCCGGTCGGCAAGGATGGCAAGCCCGCACCTGAACTGGCGGACCCGGCCGCCCGGGTGAGCGAAGCCAACGCCGCTGCCCGGATGCAGCCAGTTCGGAACGGCTTCATCAATTCGATGCAGGTCTACCCCTTCGTCGATGGCGCGCTCTATCAGGTCTATACCTCGCCGGGACAAATCACCGATATCGGCCTCCAGCCCGGCGAGCAGCTTGTCGGTTCCGGCCCGGTCGCGGCCGGAGACACAGTGCGCTGGATCATCGGCGATACCGAAAGCGGCTCAGGCGCCACCAAACAGGTCCATATCCTTGTCAAGCCGACGCGACCGGAACTGACGACGAACCTGGTCATCAACACTGATCGGCGCACCTATCACATGGAGCTACGCTCGACAGAAAAGACCTATATGGCCTCGGTCTCCTGGCAGTATCCGCAGGACCAGCTCATCGCACTCCGCCGCCAGAACACCCAGGCCGAGGCTCAGCAGCCGGTCGCCAGCGGCGTCGATCTCTCCCGTGTTAATTTCCGCTACGACGTGACCGGAGACCGAGCACCCTGGCGGCCCTTGCGCGCCTTCGATGACGGGCGGCAGGTGTTCATCGAATTTCCGCGCGGCATCGGCCAGGGCGAAATGCCGCCATTGTTCGTCGTCGGCCCCGAGGGCGACACGTCCGAACTCGTAAACTACCGCGTGCGTGGCAATTTCATGATCGTCGACCGCCTGTTCGCCGCCGCCGAATTGCGCTTCGGCGCGGGCAAGGACCAGAAACGTGTCCGCATCTCCCGGACCGACGGGAGGCCCGCGTCGTGAGCACAGAAGTCGATCCCGAAAGGCAAGAAGCCCAGAAGCCGGATGCGACTGAGGACGACGCCCGGCCGCTAACCGGCGAGCCCGTTTCTTCCATGCGTCTTCGCCCCGATCCACCGCGTGTCACGCGGCTGTCACGCAAGGTTCTGGCCGGTCTGGGGCTCGCCGCAGGCCTCGGCGTCGGCGGTGCCCTGATCTATGCCCTTCAGACAAGGAATGGCGGCAACCAGGGGCATGAACTCTATTCGACCGACAATCGCACCACGCCGGATGGTCTGGTAGGACTGCCCAAGGACTATAGTGGCGTTCCGAAACTCGGTCCCCCGCTTCCCGGCGATCTTGGGCGACCGATCCTGAACGCTCAGAACGGCGGTCAGCCGGTTGCAACGCCCGGCGTTGTCGCCAATCCGCCATCCGGCCCAAATCCGGAAGAGCAGCGTCGCGCGCAGGAGATTGAGGCTGCCCGCACCGCCCGGCTGTTTGCACCGACCGATGCAAATTCCACCAATATGGGCACGACCAATCCTGCGCAGACTACGGCGGCGGCGATGACCCCGCAGCCCGACCTCGCCAGTCTCGGTCTTGCGCCGCAGCCCTCAACACCCTCCGCGCAAGATCGCCAGCTTGCCTTCCTCAACCAGACGCCCGACAAGCGCACGGTTTCGACTGATCGCGTCGCCGCCCCGGCATCGCCGAACATCCTTCAGGCTGGGGCTGTGATTGCCGCCGCGCTCATCACCGGCATCCGCTCCGATCTGCCCGGTCAGATCGCCGCCCAGGTGACGGAGAATATCTATGACAGCCCGACCGGCAAAATCCTGCTCATCCCTCAAGGCACCCGCGTCATTGGTCAATACGACAATGGTGTAGGCTTCGGTCAGCGTCGCGTGCTCCTCGTCTGGAACCGGCTGATCTTTCCCAATGGCCGCTCGATCGTTCTGGAGCGCCAGCCCGGCGCGGACGCCGAAGGCTATGCCGGTCTCGAGGATGGTGTCGATTATCACTGGGGCGAGTTGTTCAAGGCGGCGGCCTTGTCCACGCTGCTCAGTGTCGGCGCACAGGCCGGTTCGTCCGGAAACGATGGCGATATCCTGCAAGCTCTGCGTCAAGGCGCGTCACAGAGCATCAACCAGACCGGCCAACAGGTGGTCAGCCGCCAACTCAACATCGCGCCAACTCTGACCATTCGGCCCGGATTCCCGGTCCGTGTGATCGTCACACGCGATCTTGTCCTCGAACCTTATGGATGTTGATATGGCGAAGTTGAAACTCTCGGTGATCGTCGATGACAAGCCCGTCAAGGTCACGCTGGAACTGCCGGCCGGCCTGCACCGCGATCTCGTCGCCTATGCCAACATCCTCGCCCGCGAGGCAGGCCAGTCGCCCGCCGATCCCGTCCGCCTGATCGTACCTATGTTGGAGCGGTTCATCGCCACGGACCGCGGCTTTGCCAAGGCGAAGAAATCCGTGTCCCAAACTACGCCGTCGATGTGACAAGCGAAACGTTTTGGGTCTCAAGAGAAGTCGCAATATCCAGAAACCGCAGGAAGGCCGGATTGTCGTTCTGGGCCGACCAGACCATGCTGTAGGGCAAGGTTTCGTTGCCGATAGGACGGAAGACGACGCCAGGAACCTGCGTCGCCGTGATGCCCTCGCTTGCCAGTGTCAGGCCCTGGCCGAGCGCCACGAGCGAAAGAAGGTTATGCCGCCCGACACTATGCGGCAGGATTTCCGGCTGGCGGCCCAGCCCGGCAAGCCTCTGGACCAGGTAGTTGTAAATCTCCTGTCCCGGGGCGGCGTCACTGACGATGAAGCGCTCGCCGATGACGTCGACCCAACCCACTTGCTCGGCGTCGGCAAGGACATGTTGTTCCGGCATGGCCACAAAGACCTGCTCTGACCAGAGATGGCGGCATTCGCAGCCTTCCCATTCGAGGGTTCCAGTCAGAAATGCCACATCAAGCTGCCGCTGACGGATGGCGGCGACATGCTCCGCCTGATCGCCATCGGCGAACGACATTTGGATGGCCGCGTACTTTTCGGAGAATTTCTGGATGAGGTCGGCCAGAAAGCTGGAACCCAATGACGACAGGATGCCGATCCGCAACTCTCCATCGCCCACCCGTCCGATAGCGGCGACTTCCGTTCGCGCAAGACCAATCTCGGACAGCGCCTTTCGGCCCCTGTCCACGAACTGCTTGCCCGCAAGTGTTAGTGTGACCCCACAGTGAGAACGGACGAACAAAGCCGTTCCAAGCCGAATTTCCAGATCGCGTACCCGTCGGCTGATCGCCGATTCCTGAACCCCGAGAGCCGCTGCCGCCCGACGAAAACTGCCGTGTTCGGAAGCGGCGAGAACGTAACTAATGTGGCGAAGTTCGATATTCGATCCCGGCACGCACACTCCATGAAGGCATTAAGAACTCCACAGAAACAAGTGTGAAGTGGCCAACATCGTCTCACGGTTTTGTGGCGGGCATTCGGCAAAACTTTGTCGTTCTTCACGTCTCTATCGTGCCTATCATTTGCGACCGTAGCTAAATCGCCCAATGCGCCAAAAGCAGTGGAAATCACACTATCGACAAAGCACAGGTAAATGCTGATGACCACGCTTATCGCTATGCTCCAAATCGGAGAACTGAAAAATGTGGCTGCGCGCCCTCATTCCCAATCGGCCGATTTCAGACCAAGGCTGCGAGCGTTCTCCGAAACCGCGCGTCGCACATTTTCACCGGCCCCATCTGGAAATTCGGCCGAGATTTCCAACACAAGGCGAACGTTCGCATTTGGATCAGATGTAAGCACCGACACGATTTCCTCGGCGATCTGCACCAAGCGCATTTTCGCGGTTGCGGGCGGAATCTCGGCGGAGCCATAGAAAGTTTTCAGCTTTGGGGTGGATGGTTCAGACGGGCTTACTACCACCGTCGGCGATGCGCTTCCGTCACTGGAGATAAAGCCGCTAGGCCCCTCAGCCACCCCGTTCGATGTTTTGGCAGTGGTCAGTGCAATAACCGGAGTCGCTGTTGGCCGGATTGCATCTTCATAGGCGTGAGCCGCTTGTGGCTCGATTAAAAGCAAGGTGTCATCGAAGACGGCATTGCCACCGCCGAGCGCAAAGCCCTCGAACTTGCCGTCAGCTTCGCCGTAGGCAGTGCCGAAAAAGTCCCTGCTGGCAGCGCCGGTACGGATCGCCTGCGCCAGAACATCCCTCGTCCTGAGGCGCGGCATGTAGAGATAGCGCAAGGTATCCTCGAAAAAACCGGCCGCGTTCGCCGCGCTCTGCCCCCCCTTCCAATAAAGCTCTTTGAGCTTGGTGCGCAGATGGATCGGCGACCAGATAGCGATCACCAACTCGTTGTCGGTGCAGACCCGCTCGATCTCGCCGCCGATGGAGCCGCCGGTCGTGTTCAAGGCAAACGCCTCGATGCCCGACTTGGGATCGGTTGGCGTATCCATCATCGGGCAGAGCAGCCATTTGTAGCACTCACGGACCACGCGCGGCAGCGCGTCCTCAGCACCCTTCAGTTCCTTCTCGGCCTGGTTTTTCTGCAAGAGGTCGATGTTCAGGCGGCCTTCCTTCACATCCTCGACGATCGACCCCCACGCGAGCGCGACGCGCGTTGCGTCGTTGAGCCTGGAAAGCGCGCCGTGATCGGGGGCAAGGAAGAGCAGCCGGTTGCTGCGATAGCGCGGCTTCGCGCCGTTTTTGCCGATAGTCTCAAGCACCGCCTCAAAGGCAAGCCGGTGCTCTTCGCGGGCAAACCAAGCCTCCGGCGGCAAAATGACAAGCCGCAGGGCGCTGTCGTCAGGCACGTCGCTATGCGGCGTGAAGGTGTGCACGCCGTCGAAGACATTGCCCACCGTCTTCTTCAAAGCGTCGGCGATCTTGCCGCGCACCTCCGTCCGGTCATCGAAACGGCGTTTTCTGTCCTCCATCTCCCGGCGCAAATTGGCGCGGGTATCGAACCAGAAGCGGGTGGCATCTTGGCTCTTGTCGCCGGAGGCGTTGAGATAGTGCAGCCGGTCGGCGAGCCGGCCGAGCGCATCGGAATAGACGGAGGCCGCCTGTCCCGGCTGAAGGCAGCCCAGAACGATATGCGCCCGGTCGAGACCGCGCGCGGCGACCTTGGACGCGACCGACGACGGGGCGCTGCCAAGGAAGATCGTTCGGGCAATGCGTCGCGCGGCCGCCACCTGGCCGAAGCGCGGCTCCTTGCTCTCCAGCGCCGTCGTTTCCGCACGGTCGCTATCGATGTCCCGCTCGATCACGGCATCCCAGCCTGCCGGCAGGTAGTAGGTGAGCTCGTTGCGGCTGCTGCTGTCATGCAGCGGCAGGCTGCCGGGCATGATTAGCAGGTCTTTGTTATCGTCCTTCCACAGCCGGTAGATGACCTTCGCCATGAGTTTCAGGACGCCGCGCGTGCGCTGGAAGCCATCGATGGTCGTCCAGTCCTCGTAGAGGCGATCAAACACCTCCGGGTGGATCGGATAGGCGTGCAGCAACCGCTCGTAATAGCGGCGCTCCTGCGTATCGGCCGGGAGCTTCACGCCCTCGGCGATATAGGCGTCGGCAAAGGCGCGACACACGGCTTCGCGGGTCTTCTCATCGCGCACCGGCTCGAACAGACGGCGGCGGACAATCTCGAACGCTTCCTCGGTCGCCACCGGCTTCCAAAGCGCCTGCACACGCCCGAAGGTCTTTTCGAGAGCACGCAGCGACGCCACTCCGCGCTGACTGCCCGCTTCAAGATCGGATTCCGGCAACGAGGCAAGCACGAAGGCGCGCGGCACCAGCTTCACCGCTTCGGTGAGAGCCTGCACAAAGGACAGGTTGGAGTCGTAACTACCACCGCTGATCGCCTGCGATTCCGGGAACTGGCGGATATAGGCGACCAACTCGTCGATCAGCACGACGCATGGCGCGTGCCGCTCCAAAAGGTCGCGCAACACGTCCTTGCCGGGGGATGTGCCGGTAGCGTCTGCCTCGGCAACGAGCGCGAAGGCTTCCGCGCCACCAAATTGCCACGCCATCTCGCCCCATAGGGTTTTGATCGTCTGGCTCCCGCGCTTCCACGGCTGCCCCGGCGCATGTGCGGTGCCATCCAGCACCGCGACTCGGGCCCGCGGCACATCCATCAAGCCTGCGCGGTCAACCAGAGCCGGGATGCCGGCGAGATCCGACAAAGCGCATTTGCGGCTGGCCAGGTGATAGACGGCAAGCATGGTGTGCGTCTTGCCGCCACCGAATGCGGTCTGAAGCTGCACGACCGGCTCGCCGCCCCGGCCGGCGAGGCGCTGCGCCACCTGCGTCAGCAACATCGCCATGCCTTCGGTAATAAAGGTGCGATCGAAGAACGCGCCCGCATCCTGATATTCGCGGCTGGCCCTTCCGGTGCTGACCGCCGTGATGTCGGCCGCGAACTCCGATTGCTGAAACGTGCCTTCGAGCACGTCCCGATGGGGTACAGCCACTTCTCTCCAAGGTTTCATCGACGGCTCCCCCTTCAGCCAAACAGATCACTTTGATGCGCCTTCGGCGCCGCAGTAGCGGCGGACTCGATGGCGCTCCAGCTTGTTATGATTTCATTGTAGGCACGGGCGTCCTCGGCCCAGCCAGCCCGCTCACAAAGTGTATAGAGGCGGTAGGAGAGTTGACGCGTTGCCTCGGCTTTTGCGGCGACTGCAGAAAGCACCTTACCCGCGCCGCTTTCGCCCTCTGCCCGAAAGATGCGGATGATTTGGTGCAATGCTTCCCACACCGGAAGCCGATCATCCTTGGCAGGATTCCAACCACCAGCATATTCGCTCCATTTCAGCAACCGAACAACACCGCCCGCCGCGTAGAGAACGCCCGATTGTCTTACGCCATCCACGCTGGTGCCCTTGGCCCGGGCAAGCGTATCTGCTTCACCAAACCGGCCGTCTTTCCATCCATACTGCTCGAACCAGTGTAAGCAGAATTGGGTGTCGTGATCGAAGTCATCCTCGGCAAGGAAACGATTGATAAGCTGGTAAGCCGTTTGAACGCTCATCACCGTTCCGTCCGCTTCAAGAACGGCAGCATATTTGGAAAACACGGCCATGCCGGGGCCAATGATAGCCTGCGACAGGTCCACCGGCGCGACGGGCGAGTGATCATCACCTGAGCCGCGCGTCATTTCATCAAGTGCTTCAGGCAGAACCTGATTCAACTCGCGCTGAAATGCACGTCGCGAAATGGTAGCGGCGGCAGCAGGTCTTCGGCGGGCTATTAGAACAATGCTGGAGGCAAGGGCGTTTGAATCATTTTCTCTCATACGTCCGGGCTTTTCAGTGCGAGTAGGCCAAGTTCCACTGATTGCGAAACCCGCGCGGACGACCGCTTCGAGAAACGTCTCCCAACCCTTGCTAGATGTGCCCGCTTCCGCCTCGTCGTCAGCCTGTTTGAAGGCATAGTAGATGGATACAGGAAATGCAGGATGCGTTAGATCTGCCAAACGGTGCATCGCTTGCGTCATGCCGTCCAAGAAAAACTGGGCTGCGGCATCTCCCCCGCCGTGACGGGCAGGTGTCGCAACCAACTCATCTTCTTTCGGGGTAGAAACCGTGGCAAACAGGTCTGGAAACGCCGACCTCAGCGAATGGCGCAACCATACATAGAAAAAATCAGACAAATCTGCATAGCCGATATTGTCGTAGTAAGGAGGATCAGTCGACACAACCTTATTGAGTGAAATTGATTGATTGTTCGCATCAGCTTGGATTGAACGTCCTTGCAATCCATGCCCCAGCGCCTCAAATCCCTTGATTTGACGCTCATATAGATTGTTGAAGCTACCGGATGAATCACTAAATGGATTGCTCTCCGCATAATCCCAAACCATCGGCAGTGCTTGCCGAGAGAACACACTGCGCATTTGTGTATTTGCGCTATTCCAGCCGCAAAGCGATGATGAATGGTTTGCAACTTGGCTAACTAGGAATGCAAGATAAACAGTAATTGCCTTCGCATAAGAAGCAGCTTCTATCTCCTGCAACCCAGAATCCTTTGCGTCACCCTCTATCAACTCCCGCAAATCGGATACTAATTCCGACATTGTTGAAAGAATAACGAGTTGTCGATTGGTGAATAAATCACTCCATTGACGCATGCCATAGGCACCAATACGAAATCCCAAAGCTTGTTGGAAAAACTCAATATCGGGCTTCCAATTTGGCGTCGCATTTAGTGCCAGCGCCTCCATTTCTGAAGTGGGCGACAGATAGACTCGCCCTTTGGCTCCTTCTGCAACTACCGCCATGAGGCGGGCGCCCAGCCTGCCTGCCTGCGCTTCCGTTTTGATATATTCAGTGCTGATAGGTACGTCAGACAACAAGCAGCGGAAATTACCTCGTGCCAGCTTAGTGCCTTGCTTGGCGTCGTTTGACGGACGTCCAACCTGAGCGACGAAGTGATAATGATCGCCATCTACTACGGGCTCAACATAGGCTTCCTTTTTTTCTTTAGTCGAAAGCACAAATGATGAGGCCAAAGGCACGTTGACATGCCGGAATGCAGGATTTGGACTCTTCACAGTCCTTGCCCATATCCACGCGAGCACTGTGAGCTTCTGACCAACCATCGGCTTCAGGTCTGGCCTCTCGTTTGCCATATCCGCCGTGATCTCCACTGGTGGATAAAGATGGCCGATCCGCTTTTGCGCTTCATCGCGCATCCACTGGCCGTAATAGCGAACGTCCTCGGCAAGACCCTGTGCCCGCTCCCAACGCTTGCTCCAAGCGTCGCAGCTCGCTCGCGCCTGCGGGTTTACCGGCGACTGACCAGCAAACTTTGAAGGAATCTCGATCATCGCCTTGTTGATGAGTACAGGCACGGGATTGATATCGGAGGCGTAGCTCTCAAGTCCAAGGCGCTGTGCCTCAAGCGGCAATGCACCACCACCAGCGAACGGGTCGTGGAAGGCGGGCAGCTTTTCAGGATTGAATAGCTCAGCCGCCTGCGGGTGATCGCTGTTCAAATTACAGGTCTCGCGCCACGACTTGCGGATTTCAGCACGAGCTTTTTCTAGCACCGTCTCGTTGTTGGTGTTCTCCCACTTCACCAGGTCTTTGATGATGGCAAAGAGCCTATTTCGGCTAGCGGACCAGCTCGCCTTGATGTTATTCGGAGGAATTTCGCCCGGATGCTCAAGCTCCCATTTCCACGACGGGTCGTTAACCATCTGCGCAAAGATGACGGCGCGCGCCGCCGCGAGGGGACGCCGAGCCCACCACAGATGTAAGGTACTAGGATGACCGTGACGGATCGACTTCTCGCGCGCGGCCGCTTCGTTTATCGCGTCCAACGGCAGAGCGACTTCGATCAGCTTCTTCGGTGCTTTTATAGTTGCGTTCATTCTTATTGTCTTTCCGTCAGCACATGGCGGATGGCTGTGTAAAATGGTAGGCTCTGCGCGACCTGAAGCTCTTCGGCGAAATACGCGCGAATATCGTCTGGCGGCCAACCTTCGTTGAAAGCTGTGTCGGCGTCGTTGACGTATCCCGACACTGCGATCTTGCGCATGGCGCGCAACCGGCCCCACTCGGCATCAAGCGAGAAGACCCGCAGCGTCTCGCTGGCGCGATGCAGGTCCGCTTCAGAAAGGCCATGCCGGATACTGATCGTTCCGTCCGCCTGGAAAATAAAGAAGGCGTCGGGGTCGTCGGCACACGGATTGACGAGGTGGTTGACATTGTACGGGCCTGCACCTTGATCTTTGAAATGGCCGCAGGAGTCAGTCTGATCGCAAGACCAGAAGAGATTCCCCCAGTCGAAGGTGAGGTGACGATAGGCTGTATCACCCTTGGGACGGAAGTGCTCTATATGCTGCCCAAGTGTGTCGATGTCGCCTTCACAATAGGCGCAGCGGAGGCCCTGCATCGCTTTTAGGTGCGTCCTGATCTCTTCCTTGTGAGCAGGCTTCACATCGCCCCATGAATGCGCTCCATGATGATACCCGCTCAAGCAGGGTGGCGCGGCGCAGTTCGTCCGATCAAGTTTCCGCATGTCACGCGCCCTCCGGTCGACTCTTGGTTAGCCTGAACCGTTGGAAGCGGGCCAGACGATCGACCTCCAGTATGACCGGATGGGTTTCGCCATAATGGGCGATCAGGCCTTGCCGCAAGGCGACTGCTTCCCGCCCTTCGGCTTTGCCCCCCTCGATAAGCTTGCGATAGGCGCTAAGGGCATCCGTCTCCGCAAGCTGCGGAACCGGGTCCACGTCCATCACGCTCGCCAGGACATCCGCGCTCTCGACGCCGCGGGTTTGAATCAAGGGTGTCTGGATCACCACGTCACCATCCTTGATCTGCAGGACGCGAATCGACGACTTATCGACCGTCGAAAGCACATGCGGGCTGTGCGTGCTAACGATGATCTGCAACGCTGGAAAAGCCTCTTGAAGCAGACCGAGCACCTGCTGCTGCCAGCGGGGATGTAGGTGCATGTCCACTTCATCAACTATCAGCACGCCGGGAGTTTCGACGGCGGCCCGATCACTTAATTGCGGATTGAGGCTGGCGCAACGGCGCGCGACATCGGCAACAAGGGCGAGCATGGTGCGCACGCCGTCGCTCAGCATAGATAGGGGCAACTCACCTCGTGTCTCGTGCTTGGCCGTCAGGGTGCGAAACTCGTCATCCCAACGAAGCCTTGACCAGCCGGTCGGCCGAAGAACCGTGTCCGTGGCCGTTTTTACGCCTTCGATCATTGCAAGATTGGCTTGCAGGCTCTCGCGGAAAGAAGGCGATGCCGTCTGCCTGAAACGGTGCTCGAACCAGGCCGAAATGCCCTTGAAGGATGAAGACGAGGTCAGGCAGTCGGCATAGCCGGAGACGCGCTCCCCGACATTTGTGACGGAGGAGCGGCGATTTTCAGTCTGCCGCTGCTCGTTCCAGAGCCGGCCCGTCCCGTAGTAGGCGATGAGCGGCAACACCGCCGAGTCCGACAGGAACGGCTGCGCGGCCGTTTTCATCGGCTCAAAGTGCCGCGTGCTCGGACGCACCTTGTCGCCGTAGGTTTTAACTGCACTCTTCCACACCACGGCAGCGCCTTGGACAGTCGCCTGCGCTTCGTATTCGGTCGGCAAGCAAGGTGACATCCCGCGCTCCTGGCCGAGGACCAGGCGCACGTCGTTCCTCTCGATCCGCTGAACCTTCTCTAGTGACTCGAGCGTGTTGACGAAGACCGACAGCGCAACTCCGGCAGCATCGAGCACGGCGGTTTTGCCGCTGCCATTTTCCGCGACCAGCACGGTGAGACGATTATGGAACTCGACTTCACAATGAGCAAAACAACGGAAATTCGTGAGCGACAGCTTGTCGAGGCGTAACGCAGTCATTGGGCCTCCGCCTTAGCGAGCAGATCGCCGAGATTGAAGTTTATGGACGCTACACCCCAGCCGGGTTCACGGTCGAACGGACTGGGAATGTAGTGGGGGCCGTCGATAGCGTCGTCATCTCCTACGATGACAATTGCCAGAACGAACTTCTCTCCCTGATTGAAAGCGTAGAGCATCTCATTGCGCGTGATGGTGACGGTGCTCGCGCCCTTCACCCGCCCCTTCACTTCAATGTGCCTGGGATCACGTTGCCGCCCCTCAACGGCTGGCGGATAAGATGTTAGATCCCAGCCGCATTTTGCGGCGGAGACATCGACGACACGGCAACCGCGCGCTTCCTCTGCCTGTCGAACCGCCGTCATGGCAAGCTGTTCAATGCGCGAACGCGCCGCTGCATCGGCTGCGAAGGTCGTCGCCACCGGATCGACCGGCTCGTCACCACGAAGCTTGTTAATCAAACCTGCCGGCACGATCAGCGCTGCGCCCAGCACGACCGGCGTGCCGTTCACGACATGACGCATGGCCTGAAGCTCCTTCTTGCGGCCGTCGAGGCGGCCTTGAAGATCGCCAAGCGTGCGTTCGACATTCTGAAGGTTGAGCCGCACGTCCTTGCCGACCTCGGCGTCGTCCTTGAGCTTCAGCCAACGATCTTGCCAGAAGGCGATTTCCTTGCTCAGCCGCGCATGGACGGCCTTCAACGTCTTCTCCACATGGTCGATACGCCGCTGAGCAACGTCGCCATAATGCTCCGGCACTAAGGTCGTCGCCGCCAAAGACAAGGCCCGGGCTTCCTGACCAGAAGACAGCCACGGAGCATCGAGCACGTCCTTGAGCAAGGGACGCTCGGCTTCCGGCAGAGGATCAAGGTCGAGGTGTGGCGCCCATCCGGCAAAGGCCGCTTGCCCGTCCGGGCCGACACGCACGAATTGCAACCGCTTGGAAAGCACCGAGCCGTCGCCAGATTTGATCTCGTGCGTCAGCAGAAACAGCATCCCCGGTTCGAATCCTTCATCGGATGGATCAACCAGGATCGCCCCCTGCCGCAGAAGGTTGGTGTGCAGCTCAAGGATCATGTCCGACATGGCAAGCATGAGCGGATGGCCGGGGTGCATGAGCACGGCGCGTTCCAGCCCCGGCTTGTCGAGCGGCTGAATAGCCTGGCGCTCGAAGCAAACGCGGCTGTAGCGCCGCAGAACCGGCTCATGCTCACGACGGTTTCGACCCGTGAGGCGGCGGTCGCGTTCGCGGATCGCCGCCGGAATATGGGTGATCTCCGACCGTCCGGCCTCACGCGGATGCGCTGTACCACCAAGTGCGTCGAGAGCCTTGTTGAAAAAGGCACGCACGAAGAACGGCTGAAGCCGTCGCGCCTCCGCCTTTTCCATCTCCTCCTTCACGGCAAACAGCCGATCCGCACTCATCGTCTCCTGCGCAAGAGCATTGCGGTTCAAGAGAGATTTCAGGTGGTCGTGGTCGAGCGCGTTGTCGATCTTCTGGGTCAGCCGGGCACGGACTTCTGGGCGATCGCCATAGCAGATGGCCTCGACCAGAAGATCCTTGAGACTGGTCCCCTCGAACACCTCGCCCAGAATATCGAAGACGCGGCCATTAAGGGCCTGGCTCTCAACCTCCAGCTTCATCAGCAAGCGGTGATAGACATCGCCCTCGCGGGTTTCCTTGGAGACGAGATTCCACAGGTGGCAAACCTCGGTCTGCCCGATGCGGTGGATACGGCCAAACCGCTGCTCCAGCCGGTTCGGATTCCAGGGCAGGTCATAGTTGACCATCAGGTTGGCGTTCTGAAGGTTCACGCCTTCGCCAGCGGCGTCCGTCGCCACCAGCACGCGCACATCCGGATCGGAGCGGAAGAGCGCCTGAAGACGGCGGCGCTCGTCCCGATGCGTGCCGCCGTGGATGGTCACGATCGCATCGGGATTGCCGAGCACACCGGCAATCCGCGCCTGAAGATAGTTCAGCGTGTCGCGATGTTCGGAAAAGATGATGATCTTGCGCTGCCGGCCAGCGGCGTCGCGCGTTTCGGGATGGTTCTGAAGGATTCTGGATAGCTCATCCCATTTGCGATCCTTCCCAGATGCGACGACGGCTTTGGCCTGCTCCTCCAGCCCCTTCAGGATGACGATCTCGGCTTCAAGCTCGACGTCGGTTTTGGCGGCCGTGGCGTCGTCGATCAAGTTTTCTTCTAGGGTTTCCTGCTCTTCGGCGCTCAGGTCGTCGTCATCCTCCGGAGCGCCAGCGTAGGTTGCCGCAAGGGCGTGCTGCCCCTTGATACCGAGTCTTTCGTCGCGCAGCCGGCTTTCGAGCCGCTCGCGGCGGCGCTTGAGCGACTGGAATATTGCTTCCGGGCTTGAGGCGAGACGTCGTTGCAGCGCGGCTAATGCGAAACCGACAGAACCCTTGCGTGCACCTTTGAGCTGATCCGCCTTGCCCATCTCGGTTTGCACATAGTTGGTGACGGCCTCGTACAAGGCAGCTTCGATTGGGGAGAGTTCGTAGTTGACCGTGTAAGCCCTGCGCTCCGGGAAGAGCGGCGTGCCGTCGAACTTGAGCAGTTCCTCCTTGACCATGCGACGCATGAGGTCGGAGGCATCGACCTTGTGAACGCCATCGCGGAACTTGCCGTAGAAGCGATCAGCATCGAGCAACGACAGGAAAAGCTGAAAGTCCTCCTCCTTGCCGTTATGCGGTGTTGCCGTCATCAACAGCAGGTGCCGAACATGCGCGCCCAGCTTCTCCGCGAAGCGAAAACGGCCAGTCTTTTCCAGCTTGGAACCGAAATAGTGCGCAGACAGCTTATGCGCTTCGTCAAAGACGGCCAAATCCCAGCCCGGCGCGCAGAGCTTTTCCTGAAGCTCTTCGTTGCGGGAGAGCTGATCGAGCCGGACGATAAGGCGGGGATAGTCGTCGAACGGGTTCCCACTCGGCGAGGTCTGCTCCAGGAGCTGCGAATAGACGTGAAACTCCAGCCCGAATTTCTCGTGAAGCTCATCCCGCCATTGTTCGACCAAGCTGCCAGGCGCGACGATCAGGATGCGATGCGAGTCCGCGCGCATGATGAGTTCGCGGATATAGAGGCCCGCCATGATCGTCTTGCCGGCGCCAGGGTCGTCGGCAAGGACGAATCGCAAAGGTTGCCGGGGCAAAAGCGATTCATAGACAGCTGTAATCTGGTGCGGTAGCGGCTCAACATTCGAGCTATGGACAGCCATCATCGGGTCGAACAGAAAAGCAAGGTCGATCCGCTTGGCCTCGCAAGCAAGCTGAAACGCCGCACCATCGCCGTCGAAGGAAAACGGCCGTTCCACCGTGGCAAGATCAACAGAAGGCTCATCGCCCCTGTTGAGAAGCCGCTCCTTCATGCCACCGTCAGGGGTCCGATAAATAAGCTGAACCGATCCCTCCCCAAGGGGAACGAGAGCAACAGCCGTCACCACTTGGGACGGCTCGATCCCTGATAAACTAACGCCGGATCTTATATCTTCGAGCTTCATACTACGGCCGGCTTTCTTGGAGTCTCTGGAGCCTTCGCCCAAAGGCCCTCTATAACCAGATGGGATGCGATAAGACTTTTCATTCCGGTGCCTTACCCGCGTAAGGCACCACATTAACTTCCTTGGCCTTTTTACGCGCCTCCGCAATGTCAAAGCTGTTCTGCATCCGCATGAGGGTCTCCATTGAAATGCCAAACGCCTTCTCGATGCGGATCGCCATCTCCGGCGACAAGTCAGCTCGTTCGTTCAACAGGGCCGACAAGGCGGCACGGGTGACACCAAGAGCATCTGCTGCGGCGGTGACCGACAAGCCGAGAGGGCCGATAACCTCATTCTTTACGAAGCCACCAGGATGAGCAGGAGACATCAAACGGCTACCATTCATTGCGCTCACATCCGAGGATCAATAGACACAGGTCAGCCCCACGTCGGCTTGTTCATGTTCCGAATCTGCCAACTAAAATTAGCAAAACGCATCGCATAGCGTCAAGCTACACTTTACACTCACCCACATGAGACTTTACCAACGACCGTTACGTGAATAGTTCAAAGACAAAATGCGGCTTGGAGATTGCCTCTATATGCGCCCCCAGATGTCTGCATATTTGTCGGAGCGCGATGTCACCAATTTGTATCCTCTGACTATCCCCTTTCCCTACGCCTGAAGAATAGGACTTCCCCGGTTACTATCGTGAGCTCATGCTCATTCATGCAGGAGCGTGCGCCTCCAGGTTTCGACAAGCCTGCCGGTGCCCCCGGGCGACCGATCCGTTCCGATACGGGCACCAATATCGACCATTAATTGAACACAGGCGGCGATGCGCCTGCCGAAGGAGGTCCTATGCCAGGAACCAATTTTCTTACGCCGGACGAAGTAGCTGAACGCTATCGCGGCAGCATTTCGGTGGGAACCTTGCGAAATTGGCGCTCGATGAAGATCGGGCCGTCGTTCGTAAAGATCGGCAAAGCCGTCCTCTACCAGGTCGATGAGTTAGAGGCTTGGGACGAACGGAACCGTGTCCAATGCCGCAATTCAAAGCGACTTGGGCACGAGACCGCAGATCATCATGTGTGACCGCTCCACCCTGCAGCGGCGGACGTGCCGGTGTTGTTCCCAACACACCCGCCTATCTCCTTCAATAGGGACAAACTGTCCCTAAGGCGGCCGACCATATGACGACCGGCCTGGTGGGCTTCATGCGGGTTCGCCGCCATTCCCACCGCCATGCTTGATCCGCCCCGCAGTGCGGCGTCTCCCATGGTCCCCGCGCTTTTCGGGTCCGGGGCCCCACTCTGCGTTTAGGCCGCCGGCGGCTCAGCAACGGATCCGGCGTGAAACCCACGAGACCATACGCCCGAAGCAAGCTGCCAAATCGGGAGCTATAGGCACTGCTGGACGGCATCCCGTCACATTGGTCGATAACGATTCCGGAAAGCAGACCCCGTTGATGATACAGCTTTCTCAGGGACTGCAACATCTCCTCATCGCTGAGGCGAAAGGAGCGCGCGCTGATCATGGTTCTTGCCGCTTCGAATAACTCGCGCTCGACGACGGCTGCAAACGCATCCTGCGCACGGATCCACATTTCGGGATCGTTCTGGACGCGCTTTTTCTTCAGCTTGAAGGATTGGCGGTTCCAAACATTGTCGCCCACATATTTTTCATTGATCAAAACCTGGTGGACGGTTCCCCTGGTCTAAGGACGCCCGAGGTCTGTGAGAATGCCACGCCTATTGAGATCGGCTGCAATCTGGCTTTCGCTGTATACCTGATGAACAAACGAGCGGTAGATTTCACGAACCAGATTGACTTCCTCGGCAGGGCCCAGCGTTAGGATCACCCGATCGGTCTGGATGCTTTTGTGCTCGCCCCGTTCGAGGAAGCCCTTGGTGACACCGTGCTCATCGATGAGTGTTCGACGTAAGCCGAAGCCCGCTGGCCCGCCCTGCCTATAACCCTTCTCGATCAGGCGACCTTGGCCTCCAAACACCTTGGTTGATAGCTCACGGCTGTATTCGCCCGCCATCGCCCGCTTCACACCTTTTACAATGGTCGAAATCGGGCTACCGTCGTTGTCGAATTGCTCGGCGCAATACTCCACGGCGATACCGGCGCGTCGGCAGAGATATTCGTAGTACGCGCTTTCGTCAGCATCCTGGAATCTTCCCCAGCGGCTAACGTCATAGACGAGCACCAAGGTGAATTCGACGCTCCCGGATCTGACGTCCTCGATTAACTGTTGAAGCGCGTCGCGCCCCTCGATCTTGAGACCGCTCTTCCCGGCATCGGCATAGGTCTTGACGATCTCGATCCCGCGAGACTGGGCATATTGTTTGATGGCGCCGGATTGGTTTTCCGTAGAATACATCTGATGATCCGTCGACATGCGGACGTATTCGGCAGCGCGAAGGGGGCGTTCCAGCTGCCCTGGCCGATTATCGTCGTAAAATCTCCGGTTCATCTCATCACGCACTCCTGGACATAACCGCGGCAGTTAAGACGTCTGAAGCCGCAGTTTGTGGCAAGCCTCTGCCGCCTCTCCGCATGGACACCATTCTAGCTGCGGAGAAAATGGAAGATGTTGCCGAAAAAGGGCAGGAAATTACCCCTATGGAAAGGCGTCCTCGGTGGGCGTGAAATCTATGCGCGGACCATCGCTGAGCTTCTGCGCAAAGAGCATGGCGATAGCCATCGCGCGATTAAACAGCTTATGCGCCAAACAGATGCAAGCGAAAGGACCGTCAAGCACTGGCTTGCGGGGCAGCACGGGCCGGACACCGTATATTTCTTGCGGCTGGTGGTTTCCTCGCCCGTTATCAGAGCCTTCTTTTTAGGACTAATCGAGAGTCCATTGGCGACGCCACTGACGGAAGCAGTTGATCGCATTCCGCTCGCACGAGCTCGCGACGCCTATGCTTCCGGTGAAATCGCCGGTGGCGACACAGCAGCGCAGGGGCTGAAGACTGACCCTAATCATGTCCGCAAAAGTGACCCTAAAAATGTCCCCGATCACTTCGCCTTCAATAAGCGGCAACGTTGGTTTTTGAACCGAATCACAGAAGGACGTTGCGATGCGAAAGAGATAGCCACAGCATGGACCGTGAGCCTCAAGACAGCGCGTCGTGATATCGCGGCGCTTAAAGAGGCCGGTCTAATAAACTATGTTGGCTCGCGGCGGAAAGGACGATATCGTAGGATTAGGGAATAACGAGGATATTTCACTCGGGGATTGTGCTCTGCCCCCGACGAATCAATGTCCCCAGAATCCGAAAACAAGACAGGTGTAGAGTGGTGTCGTGCTTGAACGGGATTGGCTGGATGCAACCATGATCAATTGTGTCGATCACGATAGCGCATCAAATGCCGCTCCCAAATCCCGGCACCACCTGAAAAGAAAAACACATAAATTCCTTTAATATCAAAAAGATAGTGAAGGGCGTCGGATGATCCACAATCACCCCTCAGGCGATCCGACACCGTCACGGGCCGATATCGACATGACCAACACGATCATCCAGACGGCAAAGCCGCTGGGGATCACCGTGCATGATCACATCATCATCGGCAAGGACGGGCATGTGAGCTTCAAGGGCCTGCGCCTGATCTGACCGCCCTCGTCACGCCACCTGAACGATGTGGCCGGCGGACACTTCGCGATATTCCCGTCTGGGCGGCTGATAGCCCATAGGTCGTACCGGACTCTTCAATTCGTCCTCCATGAGACCGCGCCGAATGCCACGCCTCGAAGGATCCGGCACGGGAACCGCTGACATAAGTTTGCGCGTGTACGGATGCTGCGGATTTTCAAATACGGCAGCGCGTGGGCCGATCTCAACGATTTCGCCGAGATACATGACGGCGACCCGGTGGCTGACCCGTTCGACGACGGCCATATCGTGGCTGATGAACAAGAACGCGAGGTCAAGTTGCTCCTGCAGATCCAGAAGCAGGTTGCAAACCTGCGCCTTGATCGAGACGTCCAGAGCCGAAACGGATTCATCCGCAACGATCACCTTCGGATCGAGTGACAGCGCACGGGCGATGGCAATTCGCTGACGCTGTCCGCCGGAGAATTCATGCGGATAACGGCTCATCATGGATGCTGAAAGGCCTACCCGCTCCAGAAGGTCTGCCGTCTTCTGTTTCGCTTGAACCGCATTACCCATTCCATGCTTGAGAAATGGCTCAGCGATCGCCTGACCAACCGACATGCGCGGATTGAGGCTCGAGAATGGATCCTGAAAGATCATCTGGATGCTTTTGCGCATGCGCTGCAATTGCGACGAGCCAAGCTCCCGTACATTCTGACCGTCCAATTGAATGTCACCGGATGTCGGTTCTATCAACCGCATGACCGAGCGTCCGGTCGTCGACTTGCCGCAGCCTGACTCCCCGACAAGCGCCAAGGTCTCACCCTGCTTCAAGTCGAAGGAAACATTTTCGACCGCATGGATCGAACCGGTCTGGCGACTGAACAGGCCTGAGCGAACCGGAAACCGGGTTACGAGGTTCTCGACCTTCAGGATCGGAGCATCCCGTTCGAGCATCGTCCTGCTTGGCTGCGGCTCAGTCGTGATACCGGTGACCGTATCGACAATCGGGAACCGTAGCGGCACCGCCTGCCCTTCCATCGAACCTAGTCTCGGCACCGCAGAAAGAAGAGCGCGGGTATAGGGATGCTGCCCTCGATGAAAGATCTGCTCGGTCGCGCCGCTTTCCACCGCATCGCCGCGGAACATCACGACGGTGCGGTCAGCGATCTCAGCGACCACACCCATGTCGTGCGTGATGAAGAGAACAGACATGCCCTCTTCCTCCTGCAGCGTCTTGATGAGGTCCAGGATCTGCCCCTGTATCGTGACATCAAGTGCCGTCGTCGGCTCATCGGCGATGAGCAGTTTCGGCCGTGAGGCCAAGGCCATAGCAATCATCACACGTTGACGCATACCGCCGGAAAACTGGTGCGGGTACTCGTCGAAGCGGGAAGCGGCATTTGGAATGCGCACCTTTTCCAGCATGCGGATGGTCTCGGCACGGGCGTCAGTGGCTGACATTCCCTTGTGGCGCGTCAGCACTTCCGAGATCTGCCGTCCGATCGTGAAGATCGGGTTCAGCGATGTCATCGGCTCCTGAAAGATCATGGAGACTTCATTGCCACGGACTGCTCGCATCTCTTTTTCGGACAGGCTCAACAGATCCCGTCCGTTGAGCAGCACCTGACCTTCAATGCGGCTCGCGTCCTTTGCCAGAAGCCGCATGATAGAGAGCGATGTGACGCTCTTGCCCGAACCGGATTCGCCGACGATAGCCAGTGTCTCGCCGGGCCTGATATCAAAGGACACATTCCGAACGACAGGCTTCCACTCGCCATCGACACGAAATGCAGTTGTCAGGTTGCGAACGGAAAGAATGGGTTCTGCGGTCATTTGGGCATCCACGGTGTAGAGAAGGATGCAGATGCACGGCCCGCAGCGGCGCGTTCTGCTTCAAGGGCGGCGATCTTCTGGTCGATAACGGTACGATCAATCATCCCATGCGGGTTACTGCGCGTTGGCATAGTCTCCGCCACATGGATGTATCGTTCCTGCGCGACAGCATAAAGCCTGCGCAATTCGGCAAGGGGATCGCCATGATCATCGGCGCGAATGTTCAACCAGGCATAATCCTGATCGCGGCAGATGACGAGAGCAGCGGATTGCTTCCCACGCTTGTCGCCGCCTGCCGCCTCGCCCGCTTCCATCGCGGCAAGAAGCCTTTCTGCGAAGGGCAAATTCGAACTTTCCTGGTAAGCTCGCAGAGTCTCTTCGATGACTTGAGGGCCTACCAGCATGTTTCCGGCAACCGAGACATTGTCGGCAACCAGATGGCCTGCCCAATTTATGCATTTGGAACCGGTGAACGCTGCGTTCCGTCCTGATGCGTCGATCAGGTGCATCTGGCGCTGCTCTGCGCCGTCATCGCGCTCCGTCACGAGCCGAATGATCTCGTCAGGAGATTTGCCCTCACCCAGCATTTTCAGGCCGTCGGTGCCGTAAAGCGGGCTGACGAAGGCCTGCGTTGCCACAGCGCCAATGCCGCCCCGAATGTAGGGCACGGCGCAACCAACGGCGAAGAATCGGCTGGCAACAGCGATGCCCAGATGTCCGGTCTCAGGATCCCTTGCAACGATAGAATAGGTCATGGTCAACGCCCCACAGCATAGGCTTGCATCAATCGCGGTGTCGCTGCCGCTCGCAGCAGGCCATCCGCGTCCCGGCGCGCAGCCGTCAAACGACCGACCGTCCAGTTCTCGGCCACAGTCACCTGATGGCCGCGACGGCGAAGCTCAGCGATCGTCGCCTCCCCGAAGCCTGCTTCCATCATGATGTGCCCCGGTTCCGATGTTCGCGGATAGAACGAGCCCGGAAAGTGGGTCGTATGGAACAGCGGCGCATCGATTGCGGCCTGAAGGTTTTTGCCGTGATGCACGTAGCGCAGGAAGAAGGGCAATTGCCACTGGTCCTGCTGGTCGCCACCTGGTGTTCCGAACGCAAGCGTCGGCTTGCCCTGATAGAGCGCGAGTGAGGGCGTCAATGTCGTGCGAGGCCGCTTGCCGGGCGCCAGCGATGTCGGCAGGCCATCTTTCAGCCAGAACATCTGTGCGCGCGAGTTCAGCGGGAAGCCGAGGCCGGGCACGACCGGCGAAGATTGCAGCCACCCACCGGAAGGCGTGGTCGAGACCATGTTGCCCCAGCGATCAATGACATCGATATGGACCGTATCGCCCTTCTTCTCAGACAAATGCGCCATGGTCGGCTCGTAAACCGCGCCCTTGCCGGAAAATTCCGCCAGCATGGCCATTGTCGCATCGCGCTGGTTTTCGTAGCCGGGAACAAGACCGGGCCTCAGTTCCATGGAAGCCGTGTCAGAAATGAGCTTACGGCGCTCAGTGTTATAGCTTTCTGACAGAAGAAACTCGGTCGGTATCTGGCCGAATTCCGGATCGCCGTAATAGACTTCGCGATCGGCGTAAGCGAGCTTCATTGCTTCCACCACGTAGTGCACGAAGTCTGGACCGGTTGGGTCCATCGACTGCAGATCAAATCCCTTCAGCAAGGCAAGGGACTGGAGCAAGACTGGCCCCTGCCCCCATGCGGGCGTCTTGGCAACGGTCCAATCATTATAGTCGAAGGTCTGCGGCGCTTCGATCGCCGCCGAATATCCCGCCATATCGTCGGCTGTCAGCACCGCCTTATGGCGCTGGCCGCTCGCATCCATCACCTCTGCCGTCTGTAGATAGCGGTCGATCGATTCGGCCACGAACCCGCGATAGAAGGCATCACGCGCGGCCTGAACCTTGTCCTCGCGGCTACCGGCGGCAGCCTCGGATTCCGAGATGATGCGCTTCCAGGTTTCGGCGAGAACCGGATTGCGGAAGTTGGAATGCGGCTCCGGTGCAGATCCACCCGGCAGCCAGGTCTCGAACGAGGTTGGCCATTCCTTCGCAAAGAAGTCCGCCAATCCCTTGATGGTTGCCGAAACACGCGGCAGCACGGGATGCCCATGTTCTGCGTAATAGATCGCAGGCTCGAGCACCTCGCGAACGGACATGCTGCCATAATCGCGCAGCATGAGCATCCAGCCATCGAACGCGCCTGGAATGACGGTTGCCAGCAGGCCATCGCCTGGAATGAGTTTCAAACCTTCAGCGGTGTAGTGTTCAATCGTGGCAGCGGCAGGTGCGGGCCCTTGCGCACAAATCACCTCAACCTTGTCGGTCTTCTTCGAATAAATGATCGCCGGCATATCGCCGCCCGGACCACAGAGATGCGGCTCTACCACCTGAAGCACGAAGGCGGTGGCAACGGCTGCGTCGAATGCGTTTCCGCCCTTTTCCAGAATGCTCATGCCGACGGCGGAAGCAATCCAGTGGGTCGAGGTCACGACACCGAAAGTGCCGAGAATTTCAGGACGCGTCGTGAAGTCACTCATCAACAATGCCTTTCAGACTTAGTTTTCGCGGGGGTCCAGCGCATCGCGCAGACCATCACCCAGGAGATTGAAACCGATGACGACGAGGAAGATTGCGATGCCCGGCCACATGGCCATCCAAGGGGCCTGTGTCAGGAAGTTCTTCGCAACGTTCAGCATGGAGCCCCAGCTGGCGGCAGGCGGCTGCTGACCGAGCCCCAGGAAGGAGAGCGAGGCTTCGGCAATGATTGCCGTCGCGACCGTCAGGGTGGCCTGCACGATGATTGGTGCTGTGACATTGGGCAAAATGTAACGCAGCATGATATCGAGATGGCCGAGGCCCACTGACCGTGCGCCCTCGACAAAATCTTCCTGCTTCACAGCCAGTACCTGGCCACGCGTCAGTCGGACGAAGATCGGCATTGCGCTCAGGCCAATGGCGATCATTGCATTGGTAAGGCTTGGGCCGAGAAAGGCTGCAAGCGCAATCGCCATGATGAGAAACGGCATGGCAAGCAAGGCTTCGGTGATGCGCGATATGATGAGATCTACCCAACCGCCGAAATAACCAGCGAGAATTCCGAACGGCACTCCGATGGCCACTGCGATGGCGACGGAAAACACCCCGGCCATGAGTGACGCCTGCGCGCCCCAGATCATGCGAGAAAGAATATCACGGCCCAGATCATCCGTGCCAAGCCAATGAGCAGCGGATGGTGCCTTGCGGATGGCCGACCAACTGGTTGCGACGGGATCCGGAATTGGCAAAACCGGTGCCAGGGCAGCCAAAGCCACGAAGAAGATGATGATGATGAAGCCAGCAACGGAGCTGCGGTTGGCCTTCAGCTTGCGCCAGGCACGGCTGCTTTCGCGTTTGGCAGGAACAGCGGTCTGCGAGACGGCGCTCATAGCGTTGCCCTCAGTCTTGGATTCAGCAGCACGTAGAGGATGTCAGCGGCGAGATTCATGACGATGAAACCCACAGCCGTGCACATGACGACGCCCTGCACAACAGCGTAGTCCCGGTTGAAGACGGCATCGACAATCAGCTTTCCAAATCCCGGAACCGTGAAAATCTGCTCCGTCAAAACAGCTCCGGCCAGCAGTTCACCGAAAAGCAGTGCGCTCAGCGTGACAACCGGAAGCAAAGCATTGCGGAAGCTGTGGGACAGGATCACTTCGCGTGGCGAAAGGCCTTTGGCACGGGCAGTACGAATGTAATCAGACGACAAAACACCCAGCATTGCGGAACGGGTATGGCGCATCAGCGTCGCCGCGAGCCCGGTCCCAAGCACGAAGGATGGCATCAGCATCGTCTGGATCGATCGCACCGGATCCACGAAAATGGATTCGAACCCGGAGGCTGGAAGCCAGCCGAGGTTGACCGAAATCAGCAGGATCAACATGATGCCCAGCCAGAAGTTGGGAACGGACAACCCCGACAGGGCCACTAGATTGGCGATGTAATCGAGAATCGTATTCTTCTTCACCGCAGCCAATATGCCCATCGGCACGCCGATGATGACGGCGAAGAACATCGACATGATGGCGAGCTGGATCGTGACGGGCAGCTTCTGCCCAATCAGTTCCAGGACCGGCTGGTTGGTGCGCAGCGAAACGCCGAGATCACCCTGGGCAACGCCACCGAGCCAGCGAACATATTGCAGGGGGATCGGGTCGTTGAGGTGATACTTCTCCCGAAGCTGCTCAAGCACCGCTGGATCACGCTCCTCACCGGCCATGGCCATGATGGGATCACCGGGAAGCAGCTTTTGAAGCGAGAAAACAAAAATGGAGATGATCAGCAAGGTCGGGATGGCGACCAGCAGACGCTTTCCAATATAGACGGGCATTTGCACCATCCCTATGGGGCTCGATGGCTGGCCGAAGGCACAACCACGCGGATTGAAAAGTGGCGCCGCAGGCTGAACTCCGCGGCGCCTGCTTACCTCAGCTGCCCTTCTTCAGGCCAATAAGACGAATCATGCCATCCGGCGAGGGGGTGAAACCGGTAACATTCTTCTTCATGGCCCAGATCCAGGACTGGTGACCGAGGTAGATCATTGGCTGCTCGTCGTTCAGGATGACAGCTGCAGCATCATACTTCTGCTTGCGTACCTTCTCGTCGGTAGAGGCACGCGCTTCGTTCAACAACTTGTCGACTTCCGCATTGCAGTACTTCGTGTCGTTAAGGCCACCCTTGCAGGTGACGAACTGGTGGATGTTGCCATCCGGATCGACGCGGCCCGACCAGTCGGAACGGCTGAGCTGGTAGTTGCCCCGCGTCTGTTCATCCAGCAGCGTGGCGAATTCGGTCGACTTCAAGGTCACGTCAAACCCGGCTTCCGCCACCATGGACTGGATGATCTGCATCGTCTGCTGAACGACCGGATTGTTCGGGATCTGGATCTCGACGGGTACACGGTCGAAGCCTGCTTCCTTGATCAAGGCCTTTGCCTTTGCAACGTCGCGCTGCGGAACAGGAACGGCCTTGTTGAACCAGGCGCTGCTTGGTGGGAACGGCTGGTTGCCCGCAACAGCCGTGCCTTCGAATACAATCTGCATCAGCGCTTCACGATCCATGGCCAGCGAAAACGCCTGACGCAGGCGCTTGTCCTTGCCCATCGGGTTGTTGGCACGCGCGCCATTCCCAACGTTCACGTAGATCGACATGTTGCCGATGTTGACGACATCCGCATAGGTGAGCTTGGAATCACCCTTGACGGCAGCCGCATCCGTGGGCGCCAACCGCTCGATGAAATCCAGATCGCCGGACTGTAGATTGGCCAGCCGCACCGTGGAATCCGGAATGGGCGTGTAGGTCACCTTGTCGATGAAGACATTGTCCTTGTTCCAGTAGTCCTTGAACTTCTCCAGAACGATGCGATCCTGCTGCACACGCTCCACGAATTTGAAAGGTCCGGCGCAGACCGGCTTGGACCCAAAATTGGCGCCCAATTCCTTCGCAGCCTTCGGCGAGACAATCATGCCTGCGCGGTCGGACAACTGCGCCAGAAGCGTCGCATCCGGCTGCTTCAGCGTGAACTTGACTTCGAGCGGACCTGCGGCCTCAACTTTCTCGACAGAAGCAAGCTCGCTCTTGCGGCGCGATTCCGCCATCGTCAGATTGCGTTCGATCGTGGTCACGACGGCCGCCGCATCCAGCGGGGTGTCGTCATGAAATTTCACGCCTTCACGCAGTTTCATGGTCAGCACCTTGCCGCCTTCTGACCAGGCCCAATCGGTTGCCAGCTGCGGAATGATCTTCAGGTCCGGAGAGACGTCAACCAGCTTGTCGCACATGGCAGTATAGACGATACGGCCGACAAAGCTTCGCGACTGTGCCGGGTCGAGCACATCCGCATCGTCCTGCAAACCGATTTTCAGTTCGACGGCAGCGGCCGGCAGCGCAGTCAAGACGCCGAAGGCCAGAGCGGTCGTCAGGCGCAAGATCTGGTTCATGATCATTCTCCTCTGATCGGTTGGTTCAATTGGTTCGGATCTTCCGGCTTGTTGCCGCCGGTTCGAATGTCTCAGGAAGCCTGCTGGCCCAAGTCAGCAGGCTCATGGTCAAGCGAGGTTTCGCGGATTAGGCGCTCTTGCAGCATCAACAGATGCTGACGCATTGTTTCTCCCGCGCGCGCAGGATCGCGCGCTGCAATCGCCTCGATGATGTCTTCATGCTGCGCATAGGCCATGGTGATTGCCGTGCCGGACCGGGCGCGTTCTCGAATGGTCTGCCAGGCTTCGTCCTGACGGACGTGGTTCATCACATCAAAAATGGTCAGAAACAGCTGGTTGCGGGCACTTTGAGCAATCTGGCGATGCAAAGCGCCATCCCAGAGCTCGCGGGCGTCCGCGTCTTCGCTCTCGCGAATCTTTCGAGCCAACTCACGCATGCGAACCAATTCTGCAGGTTTCGCGCGCATGGCCGCCAGTTGAGCCAGTTGCGGCTCTATCCGTAGGCGAACCTCCATAATCTCCATGAAGTCCGTTCCCGCAACAATGGTATCAACATTTCCGGACCAGTTGCCGGGCCTTTGACCAACAAAAGTGCCCGATCCCTGCCTGCGCCAAACCTCGCCTTCAGCCTCCAGAACCTCCAGTGCCCGACGAATTGCCCGTCTTCCGACACCCAGCATTTCCGAAAGATTGCGTTCGGTTGGCAGCTTCCCATCGGCGGCCACCTTCCCGTCACGCAACAGTTCACGCAGCTTTTCGAGCGCGTAATTTGCATTGTCTGGCGGCGGGATGTTCTGGACCATTGTGTGAACCAATTCTTGGATTGGTTCATTTGTGGTATCATGTCTTTATTGTGTCAAGCTAAAATATGAACAAGTTTGTGCAATGCACATTGTTTGTGCGAAGCCGCTCCGCTCGCGGCTCCCACTGACTTGTCGGAAACCAAGCGCGTCAGGAATTGGTTAGAATTGCAGGTTATATTTGACGTAATACAGATGTTGCGGTGCAATAGAGACCGTAACACGCAACGAGGCTCATCATGTATCAATACGATCTGGTCGTCATCGGTAGTGGACCTGCAGGCAGAAGAGCTGCAATTCAGGCTGCCAAGCTGGAAAAGCGGGTGCTTGTTGTCGAGCAGGGACGGCGCGTCGGTGGCGTGTCGGTGCACACTGGGACGATCCCCTCCAAGACGCTTCGCGAGACGGCGCTGAATCTGACCGGCTGGCGGGAGCGTGGCTTCTACGGTCGCGCCTATCGGGTCAAACAGGAAATCAGCGCGGAAGACTTGCGCCGCCGCCTGCTGATAACGCTCGACCATGAAGTTGAGGTGCTCGAGCATCAGTTTGCCCGGAACAGGGTTCAACAGATGCGTGGACGGGCTCAGTTCGTCGATCCGCACACGCTTGAAATCGCCAAGAGTGATGGCGAGATGCTTCGCGTCACGACGGCATCGGTTCTGCTCGCCGTCGGCACCCGTCCCTACCGCCCTCCTCACATTCCCTTTGATGACGAAGCTGTCCTCGACAGCGATGAATTGCTGGAGATCAAGCGGGTCCCGCGGTCACTGATTGTCGTTGGTGCAGGCGTTATTGGTATCGAATACGCGACCATCTTCAGCGCTCTCGATACGCAGGTCACGGTGGTTGAGCCGCGTGAGACAATGCTGGACTTCATCGACAAGGAAATCGTCGAAGACTTTACCTACCAGCTGCGCGACCGCAACATGAAGCTCATTTTCGGCCAAACAGTCGAATCGGTCGAGCGCGAACCGAATGGCGGAAAATGCCGCGTCACACTGAAAAGCGGTCGCAGTCTCCAGGCGGAAATGGTTCTCTTCGCAGCGGGGCGCGTTGGAGCGACGGACACGCTGAACCTGGCCGCAGCCGGGCTGGAAGCCGATAACAGAGGTCGGCTGAAGGTTGACCCCGAAACATTCCAGACTTCTGTTCCTCACATCTACGCGGCGGGTGATGTCGTCGGCTTTCCGAGTCTTGCATCCACCTCGATGGAGCAGGGTCGCATCGCGGCGCGGCACGCGGTTGGCGTACCCGCCAGCGAACCGCCGCAATATTTCCCCTATGGCATCTATGCGGTGCCGGAAATTTCCACCTGCGGGCTTTCAGAAGAAGAAGTTCTTCAGCGCGGCATTCCCTATGAGACCGGCATTGCCCATTTCCGGGAAACCTCTCGCGGTCACATCATGGGCCTCGATACCGGCATGCTGAAGATGATCTTCTCACTGAAGACACGCCGCCTGCTGGGCGTTCACATCGTTGGCGAAGGCGCGACCGAACTGGTTCACATCGGACAGGCTGTCCTCAATCTAAAAGGCACCGTCGAGTACTTCGTCGAGAATACATTCAACTATCCAACGCTCGCGGAGGCCTACAAGATCGCGGGATTGGATGCCTGGAACCGGATGGGAGAAGGGCCAAAGGAGGCGCCGGTCGCGACAGCCCAGCCGACAGATACCGGCAACACCGTGAGTCCGCAGGACATGCCACTGAAGCCCAAGAAAAAAGCCGCCTCGTAACGGGGCGGCTCCAATTCGCCAGACAAAAAAGGCGGCTCCTGGCCGCCTTTTTCATAGATATCAGCGCGAATAAAATTCGACGACCAGGTTCGGTTCCATGATCACGGCGTAAGGAACGTCGGACAGGGTCGGAACGCGAACGTAGGTGGCAACCATCTTGTTGTGATCAACTTCGATGTAGTCCGGAACGTCACGCTCTGCGAGCTGAACGGCTTCAAGAACCGTAACCAACTGCTTGGACTTCTGGCGAACTTCGATAACATCGCCGGCCTTGCAACGGTAGGAACCGATGTTGACGCGAACGCCGTTGACCGTAACGTGACCATGGTTCACGAACTGACGAGCGGCCCAGATGGTCGGAACGAACTTTGCGCGGTAAACGATCGCATCAAGGCGCGACTCGAGCAGGCCGATCAGGTTTTCACCGGTATCGCCCTTGCGACGGTTGGCTTCGTCGTAGATCGAACGGAACTGCTTCTCGCGAAGGTCACCGTAGTAACCCTTGAGCTTCTGCTTGGCGCGGAGCTGAACACCGAAGTCGGACAGCTTGCCCTTGCGGCGCTGACCGTGCTGGCCAGGACCGTATTCGCGACGGTTGACTGGGGACTTCGGACGGCCCCAGATGTTTTCGCCCATACGGCGATCGATTTTGTACTTGGACGACGCGCGCTTGCTCATCGTATTTCCTTCCAATGTAAACAGACCGGTCTGTCGCCAGACCGGACCAGAGGAAACACGCCCTCCTAAGAGCAACATCTTGCGATGGCTCTGACAGGCTTCTCACAGAGCGTCCGGAGATAGCCACGGGACATGTCAAAGATACACCGAGCTTTACCGCCCTGTGCTGGCGCGGTCTTTAGGGGTCAACAAGGAAATTGTCAACCGCTTCGTCATCTCAACAACATCGTCAGGAGATCGCGAGATAAAGCGAAGCATTTACTTAAGTGAATGGGCGTCGATATTTTTTGAGTTCCGCCCTTGAAGCTCGGCGTGAGCAAAACCATTTTCGCCTGTGGCACCGGGCCCCTCTGACGTGTACTGCCGGATCGACTCGTGATGTCGGTGCTAGAGAGTCAACTTGATCCGGCTTCGGATAAACCGTCATGGAATTTCTCTTTGTCGATCTATTGGGCAAGCCTCTCTGGATGTGGCTCACCTTCGTTGCAGTCGTTCTCGTCCTACTTGCCCTAGATCTGGGCGTTCTTCACAAGGATAGCCGTGAGATCGGCATCAAGGAAAGTTTTGCACTTTCGGCGTTTTACATCGCACTGGGCCTCGCATTTGGCGGCTGGATCTGGTTCCAGAGTGGCGAACAGGCAGGTCTCGAATATTTGACAGGCTTCGTCGTCGAAAAAAGCCTTGCCATGGATAATATCTTCGTCATAGCGATGATATTTGGCTATTTCTCTATTCCTCGTGCCTACCAGCATCGAGTTCTTCTCTGGGGTATCCTCGGCGTTATCGTACTGCGTGGTGTGATGATCGCCGCCGGTTCAGCCATTGTCGAAAACTACAGCTGGGTTCTTTACCTCTTTGCGGCCTTCCTGATCATCACGGGCATCAAGATGCTTTTGACTGCTGACCAGGAATATGATGTCGCATCGAACCCGGTTCTCAAGTTCCTGCGCAAGAAACTGCCAGTCACTGACGGGCTACGCAACGAGAAGTTTCTGGTGCGCGAGACCGACCCTGCGACGGGCAAGCTCAAGACCTTCATCACGCCGCTGTTCCTTGCGCTTGTGATGGTTGAGCTGGCAGACGTTATTTTTGCAGTCGACTCCATCCCGGCAATCTTTGCGATCACCACCGATCCGTACATTGTCTACACGTCCAATATCTTCGCGATCCTTGGCCTGCGTGCCCTCTACTTCGCACTGTCGGCGCTGATCCACCGGTTCGCATACCTGAAATATGCTCTGTCGGTCGTCCTTATCTTCATTGGCTCCAAGATCTTCCTCGCGGATATGCTGGGCCTTGCCAAGATCCCGCCGGTCGTCTCGCTGACGGTCACCATAGGTATCCTGGCTGCGGGCATCCTGGGCTCTCTTTGGGCAACACGGAACACGAAGCCGGAAATCGAAGCAAAGCACTGACATCCGGTGCGCTCAAAACTCCGAACCGCGCCCTTACCGGCGCGGTTTTTGTTTGCAGGTAGCCGATTTTTGAGCACTCATGCGCAAGTGCTTTTTTATCCTGAACATTCGAATCGGATGCCCTGCCATGACTGCCACACACGATACCGTCCTCGATCGCTTCCTGCGTTACGTCGTGATCGATACCCAATCGGACGCAAGGTCAAGTTCTCAGCCCTCGACGGAGAAGCAGAAGAACCTGGGAAGACTGCTGGAGCGGGAACTCAAAGATTTGGGACTTGATGACGCTCACCTTGATGAGCACGGCAATGTCTACGCCACCATCCCTGCGACGAGCAGCAAAGACGTGCCCGTTATCTGCTTCTGCTCCCATATGGATACAGCGCCGGATTTTACAGGCACCAACGTCAGGCCCCAGATCGTGCGCAACTATCAGGGTGGAGACATCCATTTGGTGGGTGACACTTCTCAGGTCATTCAGGTAAGCGAGCATCCGGAACTCAAGAACCAGATCGGCCATGACATTGTGACGACCGATGGCACCACGCTTCTCGGCGCCGACGACAAGGCAGGCATTGCCGAGATCGTGACGGCCGCCCAATTTTTGCTTCAGCATCCTGAAATCCCGCGCGGAGCAGTCAAGATTCTGTTCACGACCGACGAGGAAATAGGGCGCGGTGCCGACAAGGTGGATCTCAAGAAGCTGGGGGCCAAGTTTGGCTATACGCTGGACGGTTCGACGGTCGGCGAAATCGAAAACGAAACCTTCTCTGCCGACGGTGTGACGATTGAAATCACCGGCGTCGCGATGCATCCCGGTACCGCAAAGGATCGGATGGAAAACGCCATCAAGATCGCCAGCCGCATCGTTGCCAATCTGCCGCAAGATCAGACACCTGAGACCACCGAAGGACGACAGGGCTTCATTCACCCGGTTGGCATTTCCGGCGCCATGGAAAGTGCCCGTATCAGTTTCATCATTCGGGATTTCGAAGAGGCGGGGCTGGTGGAAAAAGAGGAGCTTCTTCGATCCATTGCTGAAGATGTGTTGAAGTCCTATCCCGGCTCAAGTTTTACCTTTACGGTCAAGCAGCAATATCGAAACATGAAGGTCGTTCTCGATCAGTATCCGGATGTGGTTGAAAACCTTGTCGAGGCGACAAAGCGGGTCGGTCTGACGCCGAAGCTTGCCAGCATCCGCGGCGGAACAGACGGATCACGCCTTTCGTTCATGGGCCTTCCCTGCCCCAACATCTTCACCGGCGGGCATGCCTATCACTCCCCGCTGGAATGGGTCAGCGTTCAGGACATGGAAACATCGGTGGAAACCATCGTCGAACTGGTCAAGGTCTGGGAAGAGCGCGCAGCCTGATAACTTCTTTGAGAGAGACCTCCGGGGTTTCTCTCACTCCGCGGCAAAGCGATCGACCGCGGCAGGTTCATCATCGGTCGCATCCGCGGCACCGGGCGCGGTCTGAACGTCGAGATCCGGAAAAGCCACGATGCGCTTGCCCGAGAAATCTGAGTGAACGACGATCAGATTCTGCTCCTCAAAATAACCGAGAAGCCGCCGCGCACGCCGCGCCGAATGCGTTCCATAGGCCTTTGCAATACGCATATCCGATGGACAGGGCTCTCCAATCAGAGCAGCCTTGGCCATCAGCAGGAAGACCCCTTGAAGATCGTCTGACACACGAGCTGACAACTCAAGTGCCGTCTGCCAGCCAGGTGTTGCCGCCGTCTCTTCATCGACACCGGCGCGAGAGATGGCAACCCGTCTGCGAAACTCACTCATCGACATGGGCGTACCGGGCAGGCGGCGCATGCGAGCACGCACTAGAAAGTCCTGATATAGAACTGAATCAGTGCGATAGGCCGCCTGTGGATCGTCAATGATCTCAGAGAGAACGGCAGCAATCCGCTCCTCACGCTGCTCCGCCGTCAATTCCGGCTGTGCGGGCTTGGCGGGTTCTGCCGGGGCAGGCATGGCCACCTGAGGCGAACGGGATAACTCAGCCAGAATATCCGTCGTTGGGCGCGGTGCAGGCGGCGCGCGCCGCATGATGGGACGGGTGAACTCTTCCGGATCGGGCGTGAAGATCAGGTCCTCCACATCCTGCGGCGCATCCGGCAAGGGCATCAACTTCGGGGACGAGGAGCGCGCCGACGTCTCAACGGATCCGATGACGATTGGCAGCGGTCTGCGGGAAAGCGCCGGACCGAGCGCGACGAAATTGCCGCGCTTCAGGTCTCGGAACATTTCGGCTTGACGCCGGTCCATGCCCAGAAGGTCGGCAGCGCGGGCCATATCGATATCGAGGAAGGTACGCCCCATCAGGAAGTTCGAGGCTTCAGCTGCCACGTTCTTGGCCAGCTTGGCCAGACGCTGAGTCGCGATAACCCCGGCCAAACCGCGCTTTCGACCGCGACACATCAGGTTCGTCATGGCGCCGAGTGACATCTTTCGGGCATCTTCCGACACATCCCCACCGACGGACGGCGCGAACATCTGCGCCTCATCCACCACGACGAGAACCGGATACCAATATTCGCGATCAGCATCGAAGAGGCCGTTGAGAAATGCGCCAGCGGCCCGCATCTGCTCTTCAAGATCCAAGCCTTCCAACGTCAGCACGCAGGACACGCGGTGCTGACGGATACGTGTCGCGATCCCGACAAGCTCAGCTTCGGTCCGTTCGCCATCAACGACGATGTGGCCGTATTTATCGGCGAGAGTGACGAAATCACCTTCTGGATCGATGATAACCTGCTGGACCCATGGAGCTGACTGTTCCAGGAGACGCCGCAACAAATGCGATTTACCGGAACCGGAATTGCCCTGAACAAGCAAACGAGTTGCCAGAAGCTCCTCGATATCGAGCTTGGCCGGCTGTCCGCCGGACAGAGTTCCCATATCGATGCCTACCTGCACGCTACTCACCTCAATCAAATGCTGAAGACTGCGCCGGACTCGAGGCACATCAAAATACTCTTACCAGACAATTCGACTCGCATCCCGCTCAAAGCCCGGAGATCAACAGAGAATTCTCTTTAACAAAGTCTAGGTAGCAGCCCGCCGCATGCCAGCCGCCAGAAAACCGGCGCCGATCAACAGGGTTCCGCCAGTCCGGTTGACCGCTCGCTGAACACGAGGGCTGCGGATCGTGTTTCTGGCGGTTGAGGCCAACAGCGCATAAAGTCCGGCATTCAGCGTCGCCAAAACCAGAAACGTGACTTCGAAGATCACCATCTGAGCCAGAAACGGCTGGTTCACGTCGAGAAACTGCGGGAGGAAGGCCACGAAAAAGATGATGCTTTTGGGGTTCAGGGCAGTGACCGTATAGGTGTGCAGAAAGATGCGCATGGGCCAAAGACCTGCTTCTGCCTCGGCTTTATCGATTTCGGCTGTCTGCACCGGCGCACGCCAGAGCTTGATGCCCAGATAGACGAGGTAGGCGGCACCAACCCACTTCAAGACCGTGAAAAGGCTTGCATAGGTTGTCAGAAGCGCGCCAAGGCCCAGCATGGATGCTGTCATGGCTGTGAAATCGCCGAGAGCCACGCCTGCAACCGTCGCTCCAGCAACCTTACGACCATGGGTCAGCGAGTACGAAATGACCAGCAAAATTGTCGGGCCGGGAATGGCCAGAACCACCGCAGCGGTTGCGACGAAAGCCAGCCAGTTTTCCAAAGACATGACACTACCTCCAACTGCAGGAATCAGGCTGTAGGAGACCAGTATCCATGTCCGGAGCGATAAGGGATACGGCTAAAAATGGGGAGCAGAATTTTGCTTCCTCTCTATCACTCCAACCGGCTATCATGCCAAATATTGTCAGCATATTGTCGGAGTATCGCGGTGGCTAGAACCGACCGACTTCTCGATCTTGTCCAAATGCTGCGACGTCATCGCCTGCCCGTCAGCGGTGAAGCGCTCGCACTGGAACTCGACGTTTCCCTGCGGACGCTCTATCGAGACATTGCGACATTGCGTGCGCAAGGCGCCGATATCCAGGGCGAACCGGGCATTGGCTATGTGCTCAAGCCAGGGTTCCTGCTGCCACCTCTCATGTTCTCCGAAGACGAGTTGGAGGCACTTGTGCTCGGCATGCGCTGGGTAGCGCGGCGCACGGGAGGAAGCCTGAGTACCGCCGCAGACAATGCCCTTGCTCGCATCTCCGCAGTTTTGCCGAAAGATCTGAAGGATCAGCTGGATAGCACGCTTCTGCTAGTCGGACCTACGGTCGTGACGGATGATCGCGCCGAAGATATCACGCTCATTCGAACAGCTATTCGCAGGGAGCGCAAGCTGCTGTTATCCTATCAGGACGCGTCAGGCGAGCCGAGCGACCGGAAGATCTGGCCCTTTGCACTTGGCTTTTTCGATCAGGTCCGTGTCATTGCCGCGTGGTGCGAGCTGCGGAATGACTTCCACCATTTTCGGGCCGACCGGATCATTCGCATGACTGCCATGGAAGAACGCTACCCGAAGCGAAAGAATGCGCTTTTGAAGACATGGCGTGACATGCAAACCATCGGCGAAGTGATCTGACTACTGACAAAATCTGTCAGTACGCGCTGGTAGATCTCCTTCAGCAGAAACGAAGGAGATCCCATCATGCAGCCTGCAAATTTCATCCTGCTTCACGTTCGTGATGTCGACGCCAGCAGCAGATTCTACGAAGCGCTTCTCGACCGGCCCCCGGTCGAAAAGTCGCCAACCTTTGCCATGTTCGTTTATGCTGGCGGCTTCAAGATCGGTCTCTGGAAAGCGGCAATTGTCGCTCCTGCCACATCCGGTCAAACCGGCAGTTCAGAGATCGTTCTGACGTGCGACACAGACCAAGAGGTCGATGATATTTGTGCCGCATGGCAGGCGAAGGATGTTTCCATTCTTCAACGCCCGGAAGGCATGGATTTCGGCCGGACCTTTACCGCAGAAGACCCGGATGGCCATCGTATCCGTGTATGTTGCCGCGCAGACGAACCGGTATGAGGTTTTGTCTCGCCCGCATCGAGCGGGCGAGACCGTCCTCGATTGTTGCCATCAAAAACGGATATCCCACAACGAGAACTTTCTCGGGCGCAGATGATCTTCGTCGACCGAAGCACCGATATCTTTGAGCATGCGATCAGAAAGCTGGGCAAGATCATTCGTTTTCTGCCTTTCGGCGAGTACCGCTTTCAGCAAGGCCAACAAGACAGCCCACAGCCCGAATTGATAGAACAGTTTGCTTACTGCCAAACCCACAGGATCAGCAACCTCAGAGTGCAATTTGCGCATAGCGTTTTATTCTGGCGTCTCTCAACGGCCAGATCCTACAATGATGAAAGGACGCCGGATCGCATCAGCCAGCAACGAATACACGCTAACTCACTGCTTGAGCGTCGGATGTTTGGGTGAAAGCCGAAAGGCAGCCTTGAAAGCTTTAGTGAATAAAGCCAGCCATATAGCCTGGACGTCGCATCAAAATTGTGTGCGCGGTCGGGGCTGTTCCACCAGAAAGGCGTACAAGCAGGGACATGGTTGTCATTCTCGCCTCCTGTTTGAGTTGCGGACGCCCAAACACTGTCACAGCCTGCATCGGACGGCAAGAACTACATCTCAAAATTGAATACGAGATCACGTCTCTGTTGCGAATGCGCAACGATTAAACGTCATAGCACGCTGAGACCGAAGCCTTGCATAAGCCGCTGCGTGGCAAAGCCGGGGTTTCCGGATGTGAAATAAGCAAAGTCAAAGCCGGACGGGTGTTCGTGATGTGGAGACACAGGAACGAGTCGCCTTGCTTGCCGGGCAATCGCCTCCGCTGGATCCAGCCAATCAACCGGCCAAGGCGCAAGTCTGCGAAAGACATTCGCCATGAAGGGATAGTGTGTGCAGGCAAGCACGACAATATCCGTCTTGGCGCCGTCCTTCTCGATAAAGCATGGAGCGATCTCTGCCCTGACATCGTCATCGGAGACCGGTTCGCCACGAATGTAGGCCTCCGAAAGCCGCGCCAGATTTTCAGAACCAACCAGCCGAACGTGACATTGGCTGGCGAAAGACTGGATCAGGTCACGCGTATAGGCTCGACGGACGGTTCCCGGTGTTGCCAGAACCGAAACCAAGCCGGAGCGCGTGCGCTCTGCTGCTGGCTTGATGGCGGGCACGGTTCCGACAAATGTCATTTGCGGGAATGCAGTTCGAAGATCAGCGCCTGCCAGCGTAAAGGCAGTGTTGCAGGCAATGATGCAGATTTCGGGCTCATACTGAGACAACAATTTTGCGAAGAGGCTGAGAATACGCTCATTGAGAGCACCCTCTTCCCAGCCGCCGTATGGAAAGCCGGCATCATCTGCGACGTAAATGAAACCACGCTCTGGCATCAATACCCGCGCTTCGCGCAAAACCGTCAAACCGCCGATGCCTGAATCAAAAACCAAGACTGGTTTGAGGTCAGCCGTCTGCTCCATCATCCGCCTTCCCCTCTCCGGTATCGATCGGCTTTTTCGCTTTCGGCCAACGGCGCTGGAATTGATCAAGCGACGTTATCACGCCACGAAGAACGCTGATTTCCGGCTCTGTAAAGCCGGGGCGCGACAGGACAGCGCGAAGGTTGTCGATCATCTTTGGCACTTTTGTGGGCGGATGAAAGTAATTGCGCGCATCCAGTGCCTCTTCGATCTGATTGAAGAAGCCGAACAGCTGCTGCTTGGTCGCAGGCTTCTGATCAACCACCTGAAATGGCGTGGCGGCGATATCCTCCATCCCGCTTTTCATCCACTCGTAGGACATCAGAAGAACGGCCTGGGCGATGTTGAGGGATGCAAAGGCGGGGTTAACTGGAAACGTGACGATCTCATCGGCCAGCGCCACCTCTTCATTGGTCAGACCCCAGCGCTCCCGACCAAACAGGATGCCGGTCTTTTCCGCCGCGTTGAACCGCTCCCGCAACATGCCGGCGGCCGTCACGGGCGAACGGACATGCTTGAATCCGTCCCGCTGGCGAGCGGTCGTCGCAAACACAAAGTTCAGGTCCGAAACCGCCTCATCCAGCGTCTCGTAAACCTTCGTACCTTCGATGACATGGTCGGCCTTGGCAGCGGCGGCTTGCGCTTTCTCGCTTGGCCATCCATCACGCGGATTCACGAGGCGGAGTTCAGCCAGGCCGAAATTTGCCATGGCGCGCGCAACCATACCGATGTTTTCGCCCAATTGAGGCTCAACGAGGATGATAGCCGGGCCTTCTGCCAGAAGTTCGCGCTCGCTGTTTGTGCCTGCCATGGTAACCTTGCCGTGTTGATTTTCCAGCGTTCACTGGCACAAGAACGCCGGAAAATCAAAGGCAACGATTCAAACAAACGCGATTCGATTAGTTGGCCGCCATTTCCTTCAACTGCTGGCGAAGCGACATCGTGGTCTTTCCGTCCTTCTCGACGTGACGAATATCATCAACGAAATACCATTGCGTGGGGACGGCATATCCCTCTTGCACGAGATCGAAATCGACGCGGCGAACGGATTTATCGCCGAAACAGTCCATTGCGGAAAACTCCACGCGGACGGTGACTTTCTTTCCCTTCTGCTGGCCTTGCTTGTAGGTCACATTCTTCAGCGGGCAATTGTCCTGGCCGCCGATCACCGGATCGTAATCCAGCAGCATTTCGCCGTCTTTTTCCTTGGTCTTCAGCATGGCCGCGACCATCTCGCGCGTGAAAGCGAGACTGTAGAGGGCCATGAGCGAATTGGGATCGAAGTATTCCCCCTTCCCTTTGACAGCGACTTCCATCACCGCCTTGACCGGATCGAGCGGCTCGTTGGCTGAGGCTGCGACCGCGCATCCAAGAAGCGATGCGGCAACATAAGCAAATCGAAGATAATACATGCAAACTACCCCTGAACTGGCGCCACAGACACCCTTCAGGAACCGAGGCCGATCACATCCAGCCCATCCTGGCTTTAACTGGCCTCGCCATGAGCGGCAGATCACTGGCCCTTGGCGATAGCCTGCATCTCTGCAAGGATTGAGTCTTTCTCGCCATCGCCAATCCGATGGATGTCGTCGATCACCGTTTTGCCGTTTTCCGTAATGATGTCAAAGCTGACTTCGCTTATTCCGTCCTTGATCTGGGCATCATCAATGCAGGTCCACATCTTGAAGGAAACCTTGACCTCCGTCACACCGTTTTGTGGTGCAGCCGGAGTGATCTTGATGTCCTGCAGCGGGCAACCATCTTGCGAATTCGTGATGACATCATAGCCAAAGGGATCTCCCGGCTGATTGTTTTCCGTATCATAAGCCGGATGCTTGGATGCCTCTTTGTAGGCATCCTGGAAGCGCTTGCTGTAGAGCTTCGCGAGCGGCTCCTTGTCGAAAATGTACTTCCACTCCTGATCAACGCTCTCCCAATTGAACTTTGTCATGTCCATCACCTGCTTCACGGGATCCGTAACATCCGCCGCAAAGACGTTGGTTGCCAAACCGGAGGCGAGCAGGACGATCGGAAGCATGCGCATGAGTAGCGAATCCTAAAAGCAGAAAGATGGCGCACCGTAGCCCTCTTCCACCTTTTGGCAATGGCAAATCGTGCACCGGCGCTTTGCACTGCGACGCGTCAATGCTATAGCGCACCGGACCCGTTCACAACAGTTGGGAACTTCCGTCTCCCGCAGACAAAGAGGCAGGTATATGAAGAAGATCAAGGTCGCAAATCCAGTCGCCGATCTCGACGGCGATGAAATGACGCGCATCATCTGGCAGCTTATTAAAGACAAGCTGATCTACCCCTATCTCGACCTCGACATCGACTATTACGACCTCTCTGTTGAAAACCGCGACGCGACGAACGACCAGGTTACGGTCGATGCGGCAAATGCCATCAAGAAATATGGCGTTGGCATCAAGTGCGCCACGATCACCCCTGACGAAGCACGCGTGAAGGAATTCAACCTCAAGGAAATGTGGAAGAGCCCGAACGGCACGATCCGCAACATACTCGGCGGCGTTATCTTCCGCGAGCCGATCATCTGCAAGAACGTTCCGCGCCTCGTTCCGGGCTGGACACAGCCGATCGTCGTTGGTCGTCATGCCTTTGGTGACCAGTACCGCGCCACAGACTTCAAGTTCCCGGGCAAGGGCAAGTTGACGATCAAGTTCGTCGGTGAAGATGGCACGGTCATCGAGAAGGAAGTGTTCAACGCTCCTGGCGCCGGCGTTGCCATGGCCATGTACAACCTGGATGAGTCGATCCGCGAGTTCGCGCGCGCCTCCATGATGTATGGTCTGATGCGCAAGTGGCCAGTTTACCTGTCCACCAAGAACACGATTCTCAAGGCCTATGACGGTCGTTTCAAGGACATCTTCGAAGAAGTCTACGAGACCGAATTCAAGGATCAGTTCAAGGATGCCGGCATCACCTACGAGCACCGCCTGATCGACGACATGGTTGCCTCCGCGCTGAAGTGGTCCGGTGGCTACGTCTGGGCGTGCAAGAACTATGATGGCGATGTGCAGTCGGACACGGTTGCCCAGGGCTTCGGTTCGCTTGGCCTGATGACCTCAGTTCTTCTGACGCCAGATGGCAAGACGGTTGAAGCAGAAGCCGCACACGGTACGGTTACGCGTCACTATCGCCAGCATCAGAAGGGCCAGGAAACCTCGACGAACTCGATCGCCTCGATCTTCGCCTGGACCCGTGGTCTCGCACACCGCGCAAAGCTGGACGACAACGCCGAACTAGCTCGCTTCGCCTCCACGCTGGAAAGCGTTTGCGTGGCAACTGTCGAAGACGGCTTTATGACCAAGGATCTGGCCCTCCTCATCGGTCCGGATCAGCCGTGGCTCTCGACCACTGCCTTCCTCGACAAGATCGATGAGAACTTGCAGAAGGCCATGGGCGCATAAGTTGCCTACCTCTTCGAAACTCGACGGCGCGGCTTTGACCGCGCCGTTTTTGTTTCTGTGGCTTGCAATCCCTGCACAATGAATTAACCTGGAACAAAACAGAAACACTCACAGGAGGATCATTGTGGCGTCGCTAGTCCTTTATACCAACCCCATGTCGCGCGGTCGCATCATACGCTGGATGCTGGAAGAGATCGGCATGTCATACGACGTGGTTGTCATGAATTATGGGCCGGAGATGAAGGCGGATGCGTATCGCGCAATCAACCCCATGGGCAAAGTTCCGACGTTGAAGCACGGCGAATCCGTCATTACCGAGTGTGCAGCAATATGTGCCTATCTCGCCGATGCATTTCCCGAAGCGAGGCTTGCGCCGCCCACTGACCAGCGAGCCGACTATTATCGCTGGCTTTTCTTTGCAGCCGGGCCGCTGGAAGCAGCGATCACTAACCAGAGCCTTGGATTTGTCGTCCCAAGCGAGCGACAGGGCTCTGTTGGCTACGGTTCTTATGATGCGGTTCTCAACGCCTTGGAGGCGCATCTTGCACAACGCGAATACATTGCAGGCTCCAGTTTCTCGGCGGCCGATGTCTATGTCGGTTCTCACCTCATGTGGGGGCTTCAGTTTGGCACGATCGAAAAGCGAAGCGTCTTCGAAAGTTACGTCGACCGCCTTGCCCCGAGACCCGCACATGTTCGCGCGACCGAACTCGATGATGCACTGATCTCCCGGTAGAAGGATCAGATATCATTCGCCCTACGGCGCGCCGGCTGGCTGCACTGCTTCCAGTTGGCGATCCGGGGATCTCATGATAATGACGCGCGCATGACAAAAGGCACTCATTCTCCTGTTCATGTGGTTGGCGGCGGGCTGGCCGGATCTGAAGCTTCGTGGCAACTGGCGCGGGCTGGTGTGCCCGTTATCCTGCATGAAATGCGCGGCGTGCGTGGAACCGACGCTCACAAGGGCGATGGACTAGCAGAACTTGTCTGCTCCAACTCGTTTCGTTCGGACGACGCAACCGCCAATGCGGTGGGGGTTATTCATGCCGAAATGCGTCTGGCGGGCAGCCTCATCATGGCCTGCGCCGACAAGCATCAGGTTCCCGCCGGTGGCGCCCTGGCCGTGGATCGCGACGGATTTTCTGACGCCGTAACAAAGGCAATTGAGGAACATCCACTGATCACGGTCGTGCGTGAAGAGGTTGCAGGTCTGCCGCCTGCGGACTGGGGCCTCACGATCTTCGCGACCGGACCGCTCACGTCTGCATCGCTTGCCTCCGCAATCCAGGCTGAAACCGGCAAGGATTCGCTGGCCTTCTTTGATGCGATCGCCCCGATCGTTCATCGTGATTCCATCGATATGGACATCTGCTGGTATCAGTCCCGCTACGACAAGGTGGGGCCCGGCGGTAATGGCAAAGATTATATAAACTGCCCCTTGGACAAAGAGCAGTATGATGCCTTTGTCGACGCCTTGATTGCTGGCGATACGGTCGGCTTCAAGGAATGGGAAGGCACTCCCTATTTCGACGGCTGCCTGCCCATTGAGGTGATGGCAGAGCGCGGCCGCGAGACACTGCGTCACGGCCCGATGAAGCCCATGGGTTTGACCAATGCGCATAATCCAACGGTCAAGGCCTACGCCGTCGTACAGCTTCGTCAGGACAATGCGCTGGGCACGCTCTACAACATGGTCGGCTTCCAGACGAAGCTGAAATACGGTGCTCAGGCCGAGATCTTCCGCATGATTCCCGGCCTCCAGAACGCGGAGTTCGCCCGCCTTGGCGGCTTGCACCGAAACACATACATCCACTCGCCAACCTTGCTGGATCATACGTTGAGGCTGAAGAGCAGGCCGACACTGCGGTTTGCGGGCCAGATCACGGGCTGCGAAGGCTATGTGGAGAGTGCGGCAATTGGTTTGCTTGCCGGTCGATTTGCAGCAGCGGAGCGCACAGGTCAAGAGATCTCGACGCCGCCTGCCACGACGGCTCTGGGCTCGTTGTTGAACCACATCACCGCAGGTCACCTCGTCTCAGAGGATGAGCCTGGAAGGCGCTCTTTCCAGCCTATGAACATCAATTTCGGTCTGTTTCCCGAGCTCGAGCTCGGATCGATTGTCAAACCGGAAGGCGTGAAGCGCTTCAGGGGCAAAGACAAAACGATCATGAAACGACAGTTGATGGCGCGGCGTGCGCTTCAGGACTGCGCGCACTGGCTCGGCGTCAATCTCCCGGCGTCAGATTGTGCTGGAGTCGAGATCTCCGTCGAAGCTTGAAACAGCCTTAGGCGTTGCCAGTAGATTGCCGAGCAACCAGAGCGATACTTCGGCTGCGTCTTCGGTGTTCGCGAATATGAACGTCCCGTTCTGGCTGGGCGCATCGAGAAATTCGATCTCGAAGCCCCTGCCCGTGGCAAGCGGCGTGACGCGTGCGCTGCCCGGTTCAATGAGGTGACATGAAAAATGCCGACGGTGGTTGCGCATGATACCTGCCTTGTTGTCATGCGTGCGGACAAAGATCGCATTGCCATCTACCGTCTGATGCAAGCTTCGAATGGCCTCGTTGGGAAAGGCCCGACCAAATTCCAGTATCGCAAGCCCGGTGTCGTGCAGGCTGTCTTCGTCGTCCTTGGCCATTCGGGTGACGTAATAGGCGACGGCGACCAGAGCCAGGCAGACGAGACCCCAAATGATCAAACTCAGACTCATGCCGGTATCGCTCTCTCAATTGAATCAGGTCTGCTTGCTGCAGCTAATGCTTCGGGAAAATAAATCCCGTGGCTTGCGCGAGTGTGGATCAAACTGCTTGGCAGACTTCGATCAAATACGATTGCGGATAAGGCCTCTAAGCATCCGGATCTGGCGCAGCCATTGGGGCGACGGGGAGAAATCGGTCACGACGCTTCCTGCTTTCCGTTCAGCCTGAGCCAGAATCGACGGCACGAGGGTGACGGGAAGGAAGGCGGGCATCAGGTTTTTCGGAATAACACCAGCCGAACGCGCCTTGTGCAAATGCTCCTGTCCAAGAGCGACGAAGGCACGGATCGCATTGTCCAGTTTTTCCCCGCCTTCGGCATTAAGAAACATGTCCCGATCCAGCCCGGTGGCGCGAAGGATATCTTGCGGAACATAGATCTGCCCTCGGCGCCGATGAATAGGCATCAGCAACAGGATGCCGGAAATTGCCTGGGCGACACCGGCATGGCCCGAAATCTCGCTGATGCCGGTTACGGTCTCGCGGTCGAGGATCATCGCCGCGAGTTGCAACAATGCCGAGGCGGTTTCACCGGCATAGCCCTCAAGGGAGGACCGATCCGGCATGGGATCGTCATACAGATCGAAGATGCGCGCATCGAGCATATTCAGCAGAGGCTGACGCGGAAGGTCGAACGTCTCGAGTGACTTCAGCAACCCTGCGGCCACAGGATTGGCAGCCGCATCTCCCTTCGCATCCCCCTCAAGCAGATCACGCCACCATTGCAGTCGAATTTCGCCCGCCAGCGGCTGCTTTGTAAGCTCTCGGATACGGGCTGTTTCCGCATTAAAGGCATAAAGGGCCGCCAGAAAACCCCGCTTTTCAATAGGTGACAGAAGACACGCCAGATACCTGTCACGATCGGTATCGCGCAAAGTGGCAAGGCAGATTTCCAGCGGATCGCTCATCGTCTCGCGCACCATGCGTCAAAAGCAGAAATCAGATCGCAATCAAAGCTGCAGCGACCGGACGCGATTCGCTGAGCATGATGTTATACGTGCGGACCGCCGCGCCAGTTCCCATGGGATCAGACGAAATTCCCCTCGCCCGCAAGGCGGCCTTCAACGGCGCCGGGATCGGACGGATGTCACTCCCGGTGCCAATCAAGAGAAACTCGAAATCGCCCGCCTCTGCCAGTACACGATCGAACACCGACACATCAAGCGGCGCTCCTTCTGTCATCTCCCAACCGTAGATACCCGAGGGAAGGCAGAGAAGCGAACCGCGATGAGACATGTCCGCGAAGCGAAAGCCACCATTGCCATAGGCATCGATGGGAGCTCGCCCCGGAAAATGCGCATCACGGATTTCAACGTTTCTTGCCACTGTTAAACGCTCGGCTTTCCGCTGACTACGCTATCGGGCTTCTTCCCCTTTTCGTCGCCCGTCTCCTTGTTGAAGGCATCGGGCCGCAGACGGAAGGCAATCAGGATCGGTGCAGCGATATAGATGGACGAGAATGTACCGATTGCCACACCGAAGAGCATTGCGAAGGTGAAGGAACGGATGACCTCGCCGCCAAACAGATACAATGCGGAAAGTGCAATCATCGTCGTCAGGCCGGTCAAGACCGTGCGGGACAGCGTCTGGTTGATGGAAATGTCGATGAGCTCGGTCAGCGGCATCTTCTTATAGCGCCGCAGGTTCTCTCGCATTCGGTCGTAGACGACGACCGTGTCGTTCAACGAATAACCGACGATGGTCAGGATCGCCGCGATGCTGGTGAGATTGAACTCGATGCCCGTCAGAACAAAGAGGCCAATCGTCAGGATCACATCGTGCATCGTCGCAATGATGGCACCGACGGCGAACTGCCATTCGAACCGGACCCAGATGTAGACCAGAATGAACAGCAACGCGATGCCAACGCCAAGTGTCGCGCTGTAGGATAGTTCACCCGATACCGCCGGACCGACGACTTCAACGCGACGGAACTCGTAATCAGTACCAAGCTCGTTACGAATGCGTTCGAGCGCAGATTGCTCGGCATTCTCACCGCCCTCTTGCGCCTGCACACGCACCAGAACGTCCTGCGTACCGCCAAAGCCCTGCGCCTGGACCTCTCCGAGGTTCAACTGATCAAGGCGCGCACGAATATCACCGATGTCGGCATCGCCCTGCTTTGCCTTGAGTTCGATGATCGAACCGCCCTTGAAGTCGATGCCTAGGTTCATGCCAACCGTCGCAAATGCAAGAAGCGATGCGATGGATAGGGCAGCCGCAATTGCGAAGTTGTATTTACGGATCGCCATGAACGGCAGGCCGCGTCCATCAAAAATACCTGTCCGGATTCCCTTCGGCAGAGCTTTTGGCTTCGAGCGACGAATCCAGAGAGAGAACATCCAGCTTGTGAAGGTGAAGGCCGTGAAGACCGTGGTGATGATACCGATGGCCAGCGTGACGGCAAATCCGCGGACCGGACCGGAGCCGAGATAGAAGAGCACCAGCGCAGCGATCAGAGTTGTGAGGTTGGCGTCGATGATCGTCGCGAATGCGCGCTGGAAGCCACTATCGATGGCAGGAATGATTGATCGTCCGCTTTTGACTTCCTCACGAATGCGCTCGTAGATGAGAACGTTCGAATCGACCGCCATCCCCATGGTCAACACGATACCGGCAATACCAGGTAGCGTCAGCGTTGAGCCGATCATGCTCAGAACCGCCAGGATCATCACGATGTTGACCGCGAGCGCGACGTTGGCCAGGAAACCGAAAAAGCCATAGAATGCAAACATGAAGAAGGCGACGGAGGCCGCGCCGATGATGCTGGCTATGACGCCAGCACGGATGGAGTCTGCACCGAGACCCGGACCGACCGTGCGTTCTTCAACTACAGTCAGCGTCGCAGGCAAGGCGCCGGCGCGCAGAAGAACGGCCAGATCGTTTGCACCCTGAACCGTGAAGTTACCGGAGATCTGGCCCGATCCGCCGACAATTGGTTCACGAATGACCGGAGCAGAGATAACCTGATCGTCGAGAACAATCGCAAAGGGACGACCGACATTCTGCTGCGTTGCCTGCGCAAAACGCTGCGCGCCGCGCGAGTCAAAGCGGAACGTAACGACAGGCTCATTGTTCTGCTGGTTGAAGCTCGCCTGCGCGTCGACAAGGTTCTCACCAGACACGAGTGCACGGCGCTCAACCAGATAGGGAACTGCCGGATCATCCGTGGAATACATGATCTGCGAGGCCGCCGGAGGGCGGCCATTCAGCGCCTCCTGGACCGGCATGGACGTGTCAACCATGTGGAAGGAAAGCTTAGCGGTCTGGTTCAGCAGCGCCTTCAGGCGCTGAGGATCCTGCAGGCCCGGCACCTGAACGATGATGCGATCGGTTCCTTGACGCTGAATGAGGGGCTCTGTCGTCCCCAACTCGTCAACGCGGCGGCGAACGACTTCAATCGACTGCGTCAGAGCCGACGACATGCGGTACTCGATACCAGCGTCTGTGAGGTTCAGGCGAAGCTGTCCGTTGCCTTCATCCTGAAGCGTCACTTCGGTGATCGTACCACCAAAACTTCCAGCGGATACCGGGTTGGTCAGTGGCTGTAGCGCCGTCTTGGCAGCATCCAACTGCGCGACATCCGTCAAGCGCACCTGGATCTGCTGGCCGGTTCCACTCAGGCCCGTATAGCGAATGTTGCCTTCGCGAAGCACGTTTCTGACATCGCCGACGATCGTCTCGAGACGCTCTTTGAGGATATCTGCACGCTCGATCTTGAGCATGATGTGCGACCCGCCCTGCAGGTCGAGACCGAGCGTAACCTTCTTGGTCGGAAACCAGTGCGGTAGTTTAGCCAACTGCTCGTTACTGAAAAGGTTCGGAACCGCGATCAGCGCGCTGACTGCGATGACGAACCAAATAAAAAGCGTTTTCCAGCGGGAGAAGTAAAGCATGGAACTCTCGACACTCTGATTTCATACGAACGGGCGCGCCATGAGGCGCGCCGCGTTCCGGATAGGATAGAATTACGCGGCTTCAGTCTTGACCGGCTCGCCCTTGACGCGGACTTCAGCGACGTAGGAACGCATCACGCGCACACGCACACCTTCCGCGATTTCCACTTCGAGTTCGTTGTCATCGACAACCTTCGTGACTTTGCCGGAGATCCCGCCACCCATGACAACCTGATCGCCGCGACGAATGTTCGAAAGCGTTTCCTGCCGCTTCTTCATCTGCGCGCGCTGCGGGCGGATCAGGAAGAAGTACCAGACCACCATCAGGGGCGCGAAAAGGAAAAGCATTTCGAGGCCGGAACCGAAGGCGGATCCAGCGGGTGCAGCGCCCTGGGCTTGGGCGAATGCTTCAGTAATGAACATCTATGACTCCCAGAAATTCGGAACGAGGCACCCCGTTTCGAGCGGCCGGACTATAGTTACCCTTAACGCAAAAGCAACAGATCGACCGGCTCGCAGAGTACCGAATTCAGGGCTAATACCCTTTCGGCCTGCAAAACACCATGCTAACCCGCTGCAAAACATGCTCTGTAAGACCAGAAAACGCGCCTGGAGGATCAAATGTCCGTGGATAATGCTGCTGCTCTGCTCGCGGAAATCACACGACTGGCAAACGCGCTGGAAAGACTTGCGGGACCTCCTCCGGCTATCAATGACTGGTCGGCTGCGGATTGCTTTGTCTGGCAGCCTGTCAATCAGCGACTTCATCCGGTGCGCAAGCCGAACCGCGTTGCCCTCAAGCTCATACGCGGCGTCGATCACGTTCGGGATATTTTACACGAAAACACACAACGCTTCGCGGAGGGCTTCCCGGCGAACAATGTCCTTCTCTGGGGCGCGCGTGGCATGGGAAAATCGTCGCTGGTAAAATCCGTACATGCCGACATCAATGCCAGCATCGACCCGGATTTGAAGCTTATCGAAGTTCACCGGGAAGATATCGCTTCGCTGCCTGCCCTCCTCGATCTCTTGAAAGAGAGCAGCAAGCGCGTCATCGTTTTCTGCGACGACCTGTCCTTCGACCACGACGATACGGCCTACAAGTCGCTGAAGGCAGCACTTGACGGCGGAATCGAGGGACGTCCCGACAATGTTCTTTTCTATGCAACCTCGAACCGGCGCCACCTCCTGCCACGCCACATGATGGAGAATGAGCAGTCGACAGCGATCAATCCATCCGAAGCGGTGGAAGAAAAAGTCTCGCTGTCGGATCGGTTTGGTCTCTGGCTTGGCTTCCACAAGTGCAACCAAACCGACTATCTCACGATGATCGATGCCTATGCCGAGCATTTCGAACTGGGCATCACGCAGGGTGTTCTTCACGCCGAAGCGCTGGAATGGGCAACGACAAGAGGCGGGCGCTCAGGCCGCGTCGCCTGGCAATATATTCAGGATCTCGCGGGGCGACTGCGCAAACCGCTCGACCGCGCCTGAACACAAAAAAGCCCGGCCTGTCGCTCAGGACAGCCGGGCTTCTCAGTTCTCGAAACGCACTACTCTATTCAAGATAAGTCGAAGGGTTGACCGGGCTTGCATCCTTGCGGACTTCGAAGTGAACCTGCGGACGCTTCGCATCACCACTCATGCCAGAGGTCGCGATTGTCTGGCCACGCTGGATCTTCTGGCCACGAGACACCGAAATGTTCGACGCGTGACCGTAGACCGTAACCTTGCCATCGTCGTGGCGGATCAGGACCGTATTGCCGAGCTGCTTGAGACCGTTGCCAGCGTAGATGACGACGCCGTTTTCGGCAGCCTTGATCGGCGTGCCTTCCGGAACCGAGATGTCGATGCCGTCATTGCGGCTGCCATTCACGTTCTGGCCGAATGAAGCGATGACCGCACCAGTGACCGGCCAACGATATTTTCCGATACCCGTTGAGCTTGGCGCAGGCGTCGTATCGTCCATCTTGTTCTGAACATCGCTCAAGCTGGCGGTCTGAGCAGTCGCGGGCTTTTCCTGCGCTTTTGGCTGGGCAGCCTGCGCCTTTACAGCAGCAGCTTCCGCCTTGTCAGCGACGGCCGCGATGGGCTTGTCGGCTGGCTTGCTCGGGATGGAGGCAGTCTTGACCGTATCTCCGGAACCACCGACCTTCAGCGTCTGACCAACTTTGAGATTGCCATCTGTAATGCCGTTCATGGCCTTCAATTGATCGATCGGTGTATTGGTGGCGCGCGCGATCTTTGCGAGGCTATCCCCTGACTTCACCGTGTAGGTGCCTTCGCCCGGTTGCCCGCCGGATGCTGGCGGCGTCAGCTTGCCTGCTTCCGCCTGCGCCTTGTCACGCATCGGCGGGGCGCCCGGCACAACCGCCATCTTCTGGCTTTGGTCCGCCGGGATTGGCTGCGGGCTGTTCTTCGGAAGGTCAATCGCGCCAGCCGCCATCTTCGCCGCATTTGAGCGATTGGCGTACGTCGGAATGACCACGATCTGGCCAGCGACCAGACGTCCATTGTTGGCCTTCAGGATTTCCTGCTCCGGAACACCATATCGCCTAGAAAGCGTAGCAGCAGTTTCTCCGGGGCGAAGTGTAACTTTCGGAGCATTGCTGACAGACCAGCCATTCGCTGCCGGTGTGGAGCCAGTTGTCACGGCATCGCTCATCACAGCCGGAGCCTGCGCCTTCATTGCAGGCGCAGACGAAATCCGCGGCGGCATTGGCTGCGCCATGGCTTCCTGACGGGTCTGCATGTCACGGGCAGGCGGCAGTGGTTGCGCCGTCGGCGGGGCAAGCTGCGCACGCTGGATTGGCGCGGAAGAAACAGCACGGACCGGAGATGCGCTCGCGACCGGATACGCCCCGGAGTTTTGATAGCCCTGATTGGCAACAGGCGCCCGCGCCGGTGCGACAGCAGCGGACTGATATCGACCACCAGTGCCAACATCTTCGGCTGGAATTGGAGGAGCACCATAGGCACCGCCGCCCTGACGCTGCGGGATAGATGCCGTTGTCAGGTTATCCTTATCAAAGATACCCGTAAAGCGAGACGCGTCGGAACTGCATCCCGTTGCTGCACTCGCCAGAAAGGCCGCAACGGCAAAGCGTACGGTTGACTTTCTCATGTTCGACGAACTCTTCAAACGCATGACCCGACCTACACAACGACAGTACTCAATGTAGGTATCATTAAAGCGCGTTAGTCTTACTGACCGGTTAAGGCGCGTCCGAACGATTCACTTTTTTCGCAATTTGCTAACCATGAATACGCAAGCGTTTGGCAGGGCCTAGGCGGTAGTGACGATTTAGCTATTTGAGCCAGATGGCGATGGCTGCGAGTTTGACGAATCCCATGAAGTTGGCG
>NZ_JALJQZ010000017.1 GCF_022968395.1 Affinirhizobium lemnae | reverse complement strand
GATCTCCAAAATCAGCTTTGAATCCGATTTGCGCTCTTTTGGGAATCCCAATCCTTAAATCATCACCACGACCTAGCTGATGCGGAACTTTTTTTAGCTGAAGCTTACAGATATGACGCGATATGCGGGACCAGCGGGAGATAGCTGACCGGAAAAAGGTCTTCACGTTCAAAGCGGCTGCCGGTTTTCGTCAGGCGCACCATCATGCAGTTCTCTTCATCAATGACCATAGGGGCAATCATTGCTCCCCCATGAACCAACTGATCGGCATAGAAACGGGGTACAGCGCTAAAGGCGGCGGTTGCGATAATTCGATCGAAGGTACCTTCACCCTGCATGCCATTCATGCCATCCGCCTGCCGAACGATAGCGTTGCGCAGACCCAGCGAATCGATACGTTCCTGGGCGCCGGTGATCAAGGTTCGGAAGCGATCCACCGAGAACACACGCTCGGCTATGCGCGCCATGACCGCCGTCAGATAGCCGCTGCCTGTGCCAATCTCCAGCACGCGATGACCGGGCTTCAACTGCAGTTTGGACAGAATGCGAACCGCCTGATCAGCGCCCTCCATGAAGGAGCCACAGTCAATCGGAATGGAGCGGCTTGAATAGGCTTCGCTGACAAATTGCGATGGAACAAACTGGGTGCGCGGCGTCTGTTCGCAGGCGGTGAGAAGATCGAGGTCCGTGACGCCTTGCGCCCTCAGCCGAAGGACCAGAGAGGCAAAACCCTCCCTCTCGATCATCGCTGTTTTCAACGAGAAACTCCCAAGGCGGCGGAAAGATTTTTTATTGCCGCATGATCCGTTAGATCCAGCTGCAAAGGGGTTACGGAAATACGATTTGCGCGCACTGCAGCGATGTCAGTCCCTTCCATCAAACGGCCCTTCCGGTCACTGAAGCGCAGCCAGAAATAAGGATTTCCGCGGCCATCCTGACGCTCATCCACAACCAGTGCGAAATCCGTCTTGCCCTGGGTCGTCACATCAAGCCCGTCAACTTCTCCTTCCGCGCAGGCGGGGAAATTGACATTCAGGAAGGTTCCCTCCGGCAAAGCAATCGGGAGAAGCTTGCGCACCAGATCCACACCGTGATGCGCGGCCACCGACCAGGGAATGAACCGCCCTTCTGCATCATGCCTGTAGGCCTGACTGAGCGCGATGGAACGGACACCTTGGATCGTTCCCTCGATTGCGGCTGCAATCGTGCCGGAATAGGTCACATCATCCGCAAGATTCGAACCAGCATTGACGCCAGATAGAATGAGGTCCGGCTTGCCCTTGAGCACGTGCCGGATGCCCATGATGACGCAATCGGTCGGCGTTCCGCGGACTGCAAAGTGCTTGTCAGAGATCTTCCGCAGACGCAACGGATCGGACAGTGTGAGCGAGTGGGCAAGGCCGCTCTGATCTGTCTCAGGCGCCACGATCCAGACATCGTCCGAGAGACTGCGGGCGATGCCCTCAAGCACCCGCAGTCCTTCTGCGTGAATCCCGTCATCATTGGTGAGCAGGATCCTCATTGATCAGGCGCCTTTTTCAATACGGGTCACCCCACCCATGTAAGGCAGAAGAACGTCCGGGACTGAGACGGAGCCATCTTCATTCAGATAGTTCTCGAGAACAGCGATGAGGCAGCGACCAACCGCCGTGCCGGATCCATTCAGCGTATGAACAAACTTGGGGTTCTTGTCATCCTTGCTGCGATAACGCGCATTCATGCGACGGGCCTGGAAATCACCGCAGACAGAGCAGGACGAGATTTCACGATACGTGTCTTGGCCCGGCAACCAGACTTCCAGATCATAGGTCTTGCGCGCGCCAAAGCCCATGTCACCCGTGCAAAGCGTAATCGTGCGGAAATGCAGGCCGAGGCGCTTCAGCACCTCTTCCGCACAAGCGGTCATTCGCTCATGTTCGGCAATCGAGCTTTCGGCATCGGTAATCGAAACGAGTTCGCACTTCCAGAACTGGTGCTGCCGCAGCATGCCGCGCGTATCACGACCAGCGGAGCCAGCCTCAGAGCGGAACGATGGCGTCAATGCCGTGAACCGGAGCGGCAGCTTTTCATGATCAAGAATTTCGCCCGAGACCAGATTTGTTAGCGTTACTTCGGCTGTCGGAATAAGCCAGCGTCCATCGGTCGTGCGGAACAGATCCTCGGAGAATTTTGGCAACTGGCCAGTGCCATACATCGCCTCATCCCGCACCATTAGCGGGGACGAGACCTCGGTATATCCGTGTTCACGCGTATGCAGATCCAGCATGAACTGGCCAAGGGCGCGTTCGAGACGGGCCAGCTGGCTGGTCAGGACCGTGAAGCGCGAGCCAGAAAGCTTGGCAGCGCGGTCGAAATCCATGTAGCCCAAAGCTTCGCCGATTTCGAAATGCTCCAGTGCAGGATGGTTCCAGCCTGGCTTCTGACCAACGACCCGGGTTACCACATTATCGGCCTCATCCTTACCGACGGGCACATCGTCCAGTGGAATGTTCGGGATGCGCGAGAGCACGTCGTCCAGCGCGGCAACAGCTGCACGCTCTTCCTGCTCGACGAGCGGCATCGTATCCTTGAGCAAGGCTACTTCCTGCTTCAACTGCTCGGCAAGCTCAGTGTTTTTCTGCGCCATCGCGGCGCCGATTTCCTTGGAGGCGGCGTTGCGACGGGATTGCATATCTTGCAGCTTCTGGATCGCGGATCTGCGCGTCTCGTCAAGCGCCAGAATTGCCTGCGCCTGCGGCTCGGCACTCCGCTTTTGAAGCGCCTCATCGAGGGCTTCCGGGTTATCGCGAATCCACTTGATATCGAGCATGGTCGTTCCAGATCATCTGCGGGTTATAGCCGCGACGTCGGTCCCGGCCGTTCTGTTTCCAATCCGGCCGGAAATTCTGCAATGCCGGAACTGATCCTCAAGCCTTCTCTGACGTCGTCACGGATGAGGCGGATTGAGCTTCAGCAACGGCTGTTTCCTCGTTCCGCTTCCTCTCCACGAGTCGAGCAGCGTAGATGGAAATCTCGTAGAGAAGGATCGTCGGCAGTGCAAGGCCGATCTGAGACAGCGGATCCGGGGGTGTCAGAACTGCTGCGACGACAAAGGCGATGACGATTGCGAACTTGCGCTTCTCGCGCAGCCAATCGCTCGTCAAGAGACCAACCCGCGCAAGCAGTGTTGTCACCACCGGCAGTTGGAATACAAGCCCGAATGACATGACCAGCGTCATGATCAGCGAGAGATATTCCGAGACTTTGGGCATAAGAGAGATTGCCACATCCCCCTCACCCGGCGCCTGCTGCATGGCCAGGAAGAACCACATGACCATTGGTGTAAAGAAAAAATAGACCAGTGCTCCCCCGAGCAAAAACAGGAGCGGCGATGCAACGAGAAACGGGAGGAATGCAGCTCGCTCGTTCTTGTAGAGGCCTGGAGCGACAAACTTGTACAACTGCGATGCAATGATCGGGAACGCAATTACCAGCGCACCAAACATTGCCACCTTCACCTGGGTGAAGAAAAACTCTTGTGGAGCGGTATAAATGAGCTCCGATTTCGCAAGATCGAGGCCTGCCCAAACGACAGCCCACTTGTATGGAACGACCAGGAGGTTGAAGAGCTGCTTCGCAAAGAAGAAGCAGACGAGGAAAGCAACGAAGAACGCAGCAAGGGACCAGATGAGCCGCGTCCGCAGCTCCATCAAGTGCTCGATCAACGGCTGAGGCTTATCGTTAAAATCGCCGTTCATTCTTGATCCTTGGGAGCGGGCGTCTTCTTTTTGCGTGCGCGAGGCGCAGCGGTTTGGACGTCGGATGTAACTTCGGCGCTCGTAGTTTTCGCAAAATCGACGGTCTCAGTTTTCTTGGATGCGCTTCTTCTTGTCGTACCAGGAGTGGCAGAAGAAACTTCAGCCACATCCGCGGCAGGTTTTCTTGTGCGAGTTCGTTTGACTGCCACCTTATCCGCCCCGGCTCCAGAAACGACAGCGGGTACGGCTGGTGCGACCAGCTTCGGTGTCGCTGGTTTCCGTGACCTTGGGGTCTTGGCAGCGTCTGGCGCAGGAACCGAAGAAGTGGACGACGTTTCAACCGGCGCCTTCGTCAGCCCTGTTGCAGAGACCACAGGTGGATTGGCTGTTCCGGAGGAAGACATCGCCGACGGTGTTGATGCTGCCGCAGCAGCACCGACCGACGACGGCTGCGACGTGACGACGGTAGGCGGTGCCTGAGCGGACGCAACAGGGGCAGCCGACGGCGTTAGAGGCGGGGTTTCCGGCAAGGAAAACGCTGGCGCCGGGATCAGATCATCGACGGAAGTCGTTGTCGAACCCTCGACAGCAGCATCAGCAGTAGTCGTCCCAGGAAACTCGGTCGCCTTCTGTAGGTCGTTGCGGATCTCGTTTCCCATTTCACGCAGAGGGTTAATAGCCTCGCGTATCGCGTTCGCCGGATGAAACCGCTTGGCATCATCTATTGTCTGCCGCACGCCGTCCATATCCGCCTCTCGCAAGGCTTCATCGAACTGGGTTCGGAAATCTCCGGCCATCTTTCGCAAGTTGGACGTCATTTTGCCAAATGCACGAAGCATAGGCGGCAAATCCTTGGGGCCAACCACGACAATCAAGACTACTGCAATGACAAGCAGTTCCGTCCAGCCGATGTCCAGCATGGGCTATACTCCCGCCACGGAACGCGTAAGCGTCCCGGCGACTTACTTTGTTTCTTCGCGCTGGTGATCGACAGTTTTGGCAGGCGTCGCAGTTGGCGTCGCATCCTTGTTATCGTCTTCAGACATGCCCTGTTTGAAGCTCTTGATGCCCTTGGCAACGTCGCCCATCAATTCCGGAATCTTGCCTCGCCCAAAGAAGATCAGCACGATGACCAGAACGATCAGCCAGTGCCACACACTAAAAGAACCCATGACTTACTCCCGTAATTGCGCATTCAAACGATGTAAGATGTTTAGGAATTTTTTTCAAACACCAAAATGTCTTCAGGCGCAACGTTCACAACCACGTCAGTCAAACCCTCCGAAAGTTGATCGGCGCGGATGCGTGCACGAAGCGGCTCATCGAGCCCTTCTACGGCCAGCGTCAGCAGTTCGACCACGCCAAGGAAGCGGCGGGTGAGAATACGCGCGGGCACACCTGGTCCTTCGGCGCGCACGAAAACCGACGATATCCTCACCGCGACCTCCACCTCCTGACCATCGGCAATTGGACCGCAATCGCAGGCTCCGAGCGGAGTTTGAACGCGACCCGATGTTACTCGTCCCGTCAAAATATTGATCTCGGAGAAGAAACCGGCCGCAAACAGTGATCGTGGTTTCCTATAGAGATCCTGCGACCGGCCGACCTGAACCAGTTGACCATTATTCAGCAAGGCAATGCGGTCTGCCATCCGCATAGCTTCTTCTGCATCATGGGTAACCACGATTGCCGTTGCGCGGCTTTGTCGCAGGACGTCCAGCGTGTCAGCCCGAATCGAATCCTTAAGTCGCGAGTCGAGCCCGCTGAAAGGCTCATCCATCAATAGAACGCCAGGACGTGGAGCGAGCGCCCGGGCCAACGCCACTCGTTGCTGCTCACCGCCTGAGAGCGCGTGCGGAAATTTTCGCGCATAGTGGGCAAGACCCACTCGCTCAAGCGCGACCATTGCTTCGGCGGCAGCATCCGACGACGGCAGTGCAGTCAACCCGAATCTGACATTGTCGAGCACGGAGAGATGCGGAAAGAGCGCATAATCCTGGAACATCAGACCGACGCCGCGCTTTTCTGGCGGAATAAAGCACTCAGGGCCCGCCATCTCGCGACCGTCGATGCACACCCGCCCGCGCGTCTGCGACTCAATACCCGCGGCTATACGCAGGAGGGTCGTTTTACCGGAACCTGATGGTCCTAACAGGCACAATACCTCGCCCGGGCGCGCCTCCAGACTGATGCCGCGAATCGTTTCCTTGCCGTTATAGTCATGATGGATGTCATCGAAGGTGAGGCTTGCGGCAAACGTAACCCCCGCAGTTCTGCGCAGGGCGGTTCCGCCACCGCGTTGCTTTACATCTGTGTTCAACGGCATGCCTTCCCCGAAATCAGTTCGCGCATTGGCTATTCATCCGGCGTGCCACCGGGTGTCAATAGACCGAGTTCCTCCAGATCCAGCTGGGTAATCGGGTCCTCGTCCTCGACCAGCTCATCAGCAGAGGATGGCAGCGGTACACGAAAATCAGGCGGAATTCTTCCTTGCAAGAGCCCCGCGCCTTTCAACTCCTCGATACCTGGCAAATCACGGATTTCTTCCAGTCCAAAGTGATCGAGGAAACGCGGCGTGGTGCCCAGGGTGACGGGACGACCCGGGGTTCTGCGGCGACCGCGAAAGCGCACCCATCCCGCTTCCATCAGAACATCCAGGGTTCCCCGTGAGGTTTGCACGCCACGGATTTCTTCAATCTCCGCACGAGTGACCGGTTGATGATAGGCGATGATCGCCAAAACCTCGAGCGCTGCACGAGAGAGTTTGCGCGATTCCGTATCGTCCCGGCGAATCACGAAAGACAGATCCGCAGCCGTGCGGAATGCCCAACGGTCTTCGACGCGAATGAGGTTGACGCCCCTGCCAGCGTAGAGACGAACCAATCTCGCCATCACCCTGCGCAAATCGACAGCGCCGGGAAGCCGCTCGAGCAGGTATGCTTCCGAGACGGGCTCGGCCGACGCGAAAATCAACGCTTCAGCCGTGCGTTCCGCTTCCAACTCAAGGCGCGAGATTTCCTCTGCGTTGTCGTACTCGTTCCTGGCCATCTCGACGTCAGTTATCGACATCAGGCTTCTCCCTCATTTGCGCCTTGATACCTGACTTCAGCGGACTTCTCAGATACAGACTGCCGAATACCGTGTCCTGCCTCATCTCCAGCTTTCCCTCACGCACCAGTTCAAGCGATGCAGCGAAGGCACTTGCAGTCGCAGTCACGCGATCGCTCGGGGGAAGGAACTCAACAAGGTGAGCCTGAAGCGAAGTCCAGTCGCCGATTTCACCCAGCATTGAGGTGAGCAGTTCCCTCGCCTCCACCAGTGACCAGACTTTGCGACGTTCGATTGTTACTTGCGTGATTGCCTGACGTTGTCGCAAATTGGCATAGGCGTGAAGGAGATCGTAGAGTTCAGCTTCGAACGTCTTGCCTGCCCTATCCGGCAGATGCTCCGGCGCACCGCGAGCAAAAACATCTCTGCCCAGCCGATTCCGGTTGACGAGGTGACTTGCCGCCTCGCGCATGGCCTCCAGCCGCTTGAGACGAAATGCGAGGACCGCTGCCATCTCTTCGCCTGAAGGACCATCTTCCTGCCTCGACTGCTGGGGAATCAACAGTTTCGATTTGAGATAGGCAAGCCATGCGGCCATCACCAGATAGTCCGCGGCGAGTTCGATACGAACACGACGGGCACTCTCGACGAATTCCAGATATTGCTCCGCCAGTGCAAGAACGGAGATGCGCGCAAGATCGACCTTCTGATTGCGCGCCAGGTGCAGCAAAAGGTCGAGAGGTCCTTCGAAGCCGCCCACGTCGATGACGAGTGCCGCCTCGCTGACACCACGCGCTTCACTATCCTGCCAAAGCTGGTCCATCGGAATGGAGGTCTGCTTATCGACGGCCATCGCTATACTCGCGCCTGTGGGAGAAGCCTCTCCTCCTGCTGGACGATGCGAGCAGAAAAAGCGGAACGGTTTACGCTGATGGTATAAGCGACCAGAACTCGGCACGCAAATCGGCCTCGCGGGATGTGTCTGCGGGGGTAAAGCCTGCCAGTGCGGCCTCAGCTCTCTTTAGACTCTTGCCGGATAGAAGCGGGACCTCGCGGACGACCTGCTTCATTTCCTCCATGACGCCGTTGCAATGAAGGACAATATCACAGCCGCCGGAAATAATGTTGGCAGCACGCTCGCCCAGTGTGCCTTTCAGCGCGTTCATCGAACTATCGTCCGAGAGAAGAAGACCATCGAAGCCGATACGCCCACGAATGACTTCATCAATGACCTTGCGCGATGTCGTTGCGGGGTTTTCGGGGTCGATCGCGGTAAAGACAATATGGGCACTCATGCCCATGAGCTCATCTTTCATCTGACGAAACGGCAGAAAATCATGCGCATCGAGTTCATCGATGGATGCCGATACAACCGGCAGGTCGTGGTGGGAGTCGACCATCGCACGACCGTGGCCGGGCATATGCTTCATAACCGGCAACATGCCGCCAGCTTTCAGACCCTCGGCTGCGGCTTTACCAACAGCTGCAACCGTCGCAGTGTTTTCACCGTAAGAACGATTGCCGATAGCGGGCGTCCCTCCAGGCACAACAACATCGAGAACGGGCAGACAGTTGATGTTGATGCCGAGCTTGGTCAGATCGAAGGCGTGGAGGCGCGACATCAGCCATGCAGCCCGCAATCCCCGTGCCTCATCTTGCTCATAAAGCGCACCAAGAACCGAACCTGACGGGTAGCTTTCAGCCATCGGCGCGCGGATACGCTGAACACGCCCCCCTTCCTGGTCGATCAGCACAGGCGCATCCTGACGTCCGACCGCATCCCGCATCGACTGTACAAGACTGCGGATCTGGCCCTCTTCCTTGAGATTGCGAGCAAACAGGATGAAACCCCAGGGCTGCTGATCGCGATAAAGGGCAATCTCGTCGGCGGACAATTCCGTGCCGGCGCATCCAAGGATCATTGCCTTACAGTTGCTCATCTTCTTTCCTCTTCGCGGCCGTTCTGGATGTCATACTTTGGCGGGCAATGCCCCGACGGAAAACGGGGCGTTTCCGCCCCGTTCCAACTTTGAAAAGTAAGGGTAATCAGCGTGTAATCAGGCAACTACCACCGGCAGCACGGAGCTTTTCGCACAGAGCGGCTGCTTCGTCTTTGGAACTTCCCGCAGGAATGCGCACACGATAGAAGGTGCCCTTCCCGGCAATTTCAGCCTTGGCGATATCGACACCGCGACCTGCAATGATATTGCCGAACTTGGCGGAAAGGTTCTTGTATGACTTCTGGGCATCCGCTTCGGAAGGAAGCGAAGCGACCTGAAGATAATAACCGCCTGCACCACCTGCCTGGGCAGCAGCCTGCGGAGCGGCGGCAGCAGCAGTGGCTGCAGGAGAAGCCGCAGCACGGATTGCGCCCTGATCGCTGACAGCTGCGACAACCTTGACCGGCTGCTCGACTGGACGCGCGCCCGGTATCGGTGCCTGCGTCTTGCTTGGCTGAGTAGAGGCTGTGGTTGCAGGCACTGTACCGGACGACGTGACTGCCGGAGCAGAAACCGGCGCACCAGCAGCTTGGTTTGAGGATGTCGCTGCGGTCTTCGTCGGTTCAGCCAATGCCGGCGCCGCCGGTACCTTCTCAGTCTTCACAGCCGTAACAGGCACTTGTCCAGGCTTAGCGGGAACTTCCTTGATCTGCTCGACCAATGTCCCGTCCGGGCGGACAACCATTGTCTTGACCTTGCGCGGCATAACCGCCAGTTGATCCTCACCACTTGTGGCGACGGCCACTTGTTGCGGCAGCAGACGAGCATCTTCTGTCTCACCCACCGGCGTGGAAGCATCCTCGATGCTGCCACCCTCCGTCTCCATCGGCAACGTTTCCAATGTCTTCTGAACAACATCCACCGGCTGTTCATCGGAAGAGATCAGAGAAGATTGCTTGGGTGCATCCAGCGTACCCGTTGCGACGCGATCGTAGACAGCCTTATCCTGGTTCGGAACAATCTTGCCGCCAGGATTTTCAGGCGCAACCTTGACCGGTTGCGTATCGGCAGCAATGACCACCGGCCCGCCATCACCTGTCAGTTTCGAACCGTGGCTTGCGTAAAACGCGTAGCCGGACAAACCAAGGATCGCAACGAAGCCTGCCGCTGACGCCGGCAGCATCCAGGTCAGCCGCTTGCGGGGTGCCATATAGATGGCGTCATCGTCCATTTCCTCTTCCCGCGCAGCCCGCGCCGGGAAAGGTGTCTGGAGGCTGCGACGGAAATCTTCCTCCAATGCACGCTCAAAATCATCTAGACCATCGGAAGGACGCGCCGCGGATTTTGCGTCGGGAGAGACTGCAACCGAAATGCTGGAATTCGTGTTGCGCGCACGTTGCGCAGCAACGGAGACCGGCTGCGGTCCAGCATTTGCCTGCGTCAGAAAAGAAGCGAGCTCTGCATCAAGATCGATGTCGAATTCCGAGTGCTGAACGGGTTGCTGTTCCGGCTCATGGACAGGAAGCTCAGGTACGTTGAGGTCCGGGACCGTCTCCGGCATTTCGTCCGTATCGGTAAGAAGCGCAGGGTCGAACGCATCCCCATCGCCAGATGCTCCCTCGGTAACCGCCTGTGGAGCAGAACGGACAGAAGCGCTTGGCTGCGTCGCGTAACCCGGAGCAGGTGGGCTCTGGATGGGCGCAGCAACACCCATGGCGGCTGCAGAGCGCGAATTTGCGAGGAAGGCCGGAACCGCAGCGACGCTGGACGGGGCTGGACGGAGCTCCTGACGCGGTTCAAATGCAGCGGCAAACGGCACTTGCGGTTCGGGTTTCAGCGCTGGATTTTGGATTGCTTTGGCAGCTTCAGTACGCGGTTCAATCGCGTGCGCTGGCGGAACTGGCCGAGTTGGAGCGGCTACAGGATCCATCTCATCCATCAGATCCGAAAGATCGAATTCAATCTCATCGAGAGCCAGTTCAAAGTCATCATCCAGATCGGAACTGAACGCAGGCTCTTTTTGCTGATTACCCACACGGCCTTGGTCGGCAAAACGTTCGTCGATGACCGCAAAATCCGGGAGCGGCGCTATTGAGCTTACGGGAGGCAGGTCGGCGGACAGACGTGCCTGGGCTGCGCGATCCTCATTGCGAAAGGCCTCGACCTGTGGCAGTTCCCCGCCTGTTGCCTGACGTGAGGTCTGCGGCGCCGCCATCGCGAAGGCAGCTACACGCGCCAGCTCTTCTTCCCACACCGAACTGTCAACCTGCGGTGAAGCAGTCGCGGCAATCGCTCCTTCCGTTGGCTCTGACACAGCACTTACCGCCATCGGCTCCGCCAGACGCGGCTCATGTCGCGGCACAGAGGCCGGGTTGAAGTTTGCCAGAGGCATCCGGAAGCCAGGCTCGTAAGCCCGCGCCGGAGGCCGCGTCGCTTTAATCGGGCGTGGCTCGACCGGCGTCAATGATGTCTCAAGCTCGGAAATCAGATCGCTATTGAAATCTGACGTATCCACAAGTGCGGCGGCGACAGGCTTCACATCAGCTACGGATCGAGGCGCAGGGTCTGGCTCGAATTGACGCGAAGGCGATACCTCGGAACGCCGCGGTGCCATTCCGAACTGATCGACCACATGAGACTGAGACATAGGATCGTGACGATCGAGCGTATCGAATTCCTCGTCGTTGAATGGATCAGCAGCCGGCTCACTCACGCGCGCTGAAATCGTTCCAGCTGTTGCTATCATGGAGGGCTCAGATCGAGGGACAGGTGTCTCCGCCGAGTGGGAAAGAACCGTGTGGGACAGACTAGGATCGACAGGGACCGAAGGACGAGTATCTCGATAATCCTCGAGCTCGCGAAGCAATTCATCTTCAAGATTGAAGGCCGGTTCTCGCCGTGGCGGCTGCTCCGCCACAGGTCGCAAGGGGGACCGCTCATCATAGCCCGCAATGCGCGCCAATTCCGCAAGCGGATCATCATCCGCAAATACGTCAGGCACGCCGCTACGGCCATAAGCCACGTTATTGTTTGCCATACCCTTGTCCACTTACCTACGCTAACCACTGCTCATGCCAGCGCAATATGGGTAAATGGTGGCGTGACTATCGCATCTCGTCCGGTGCAGCAGTGCCAGTGATGGCAAGCCCGGACTTCAATACGGACGCGACAGCGCGCACCAACCCAAGTCTGGCGATACTGGATTCTCGGTCGTTATCCTTAACAAACCGTAAGTCAGGGTTATCTTTGCCCTTATTCCAGTGCGCATGGAAGGAACTTGCCAGATCATAGAGGTAAAAAGCAAGCCGGTGAGGCTCCTGAGCGAGTGCCGCAGCATCAATTATGCGCGGAAACTCTGCCAACTTGGCAATCAGCTGCATTTCGGCTGGGTCAGACACCCCTGAAACCGCGGCTGCCAGATCAAGTGATTCGGCATCAAGGTCCGGAAAAGCTTCCCTGGCTTGGCGGAAAACCGACATGCAGCGAGCATGCGCGTACTGGACGTAGAAGACCGGATTGTCCTTGGACTGTTCAGTCACCTTGGCGAAATCGAAATCCAGCGGTTCGGAGTTCTTCCGGTACAACATCATGAAGCGAACAGGGTCACGGCCGACTTCATCCACCACCTCACGCAGCGTTACGAAGTCTCCCGAACGTTTGGACATCTTCACCGGCTCGCCGTCGCGGAAGAGCTTTACGAGCTGGCACAGCAGAACCGTCAGCTTCGCAGACCCGCCGGACACAGCACGGGCCAATGCCTCCAGACGCTTCACATAGCCACCGTGATCGGCACCAAGAACATAGATCATCTCGTTGTAGCCGCGATCGAACTTGTCTTTGAAGTAGGCCACATCTGCCGCGAAATATGTATAGCTGCCGTCAGACTTGATCAGTGGACGGTCGATATCATCGCCGACATCCGTCGATCGAAACAGCGTCTGCTCACGGTCTTCCCAATCTTCCGGCAACTGGCCCTTCGGGGGGGGAAGCGTCCCGCGATAGACATGCCCCTTGAATGTCAGATCGTTGATTGCCTGACGGATGCGCGCTGCACCATCGGCATGCAGGCCACGCTCCGAGTAGAAGATGTCATGATGGACGTTGAGAGCATCCAGATCCGCGCGAATCATCGCCATCATAGCGTCGATGGCGCGATCCTTGACGATCGGCATCCACTCTTCCTGCGGCATGTTGTGCAGCTTCGTACCAAATTCCTTGGCGAGCACCTGGCCTACGGGAACAAGATAATCTCCGGGATAGAGACCCGGGGGGATTTCGCCTACCGTTTCCCCCAGCGCTTCGCGATATCGAAGGAAGGCCGACCTTGCCAGCACATCAATCTGAGAGCCGGCATCATTGATGTAGTATTCCTTGGTAACCTCGTAGCCCGCAAACGCCATGAGGTTGGCAAGCGCATCACCTACGACAGCGCCGCGGCAATGCCCCACATGCATCGGTCCGGTTGGATTGGCGGAAACGAATTCCACATTGACCTTGCGTCCGGCCCCGACCGCGGAGCGTCCGTAGCCTTCTCCATCCCGGATGATGCTGGCAAGCAGTCGCTGCCAATAGGCGGAGGACAAGCGAATATTGATGAAGCCGGGACCGGCCACCGTTACGTCTACGACATCTGCATCCTGCTGCAGGCGCTTTGCAATAACATCCGCCAGGGCGCGAGGATTCGTACCAAGCGGCTTTGCGAGTACCATAGCTGCATTGGTAGCAACATCGCCATGGCTCGGATCGCGAGGCGGCTCGACAGTCAGGCGATTGAAATCAACACTTTCGCGCTTCTCACGAATGAGATCGATAGATTCAAGTGCCTCTTTGATCCGAACTTCGAAATCGGCGAACAGGTTCATGGTGCTGCATCCCAGCGAAAAGGGCGGAAAGGCCGCCAATGAATTGGTTTCGGTGGGGTGCCTAACGCAAATCAGGGGTACGGTCAAACAGGCGCATATGGGCCTTCACAGCATAAGTGTCGGTCATCCCAGCCAGATAGTCGCCCACGTGGCGTGCGCGTGCCGCTTCACTGAGCCCGGCTATGTGACTGACCCAATAGTGGCTCTGCATCTCCGACGGTTCCTGCATGTAGGCTCCGAACAGATCTGTTACAATTTGCGCCGCCCCAGCCCGGATGCGCATGATTTCGGGATGTCGGTAGATGCGCGAGAACAACAGCTTCTTGATCGCTCTGTCCGTTTCCGCCATTTCATCCGAGAATGTCGCAATGGCATGATCCGCAGCACGGATGTCGAGTACACTTTGCGGTTTCAGATCCTCAAGGCGTCGCTGCGCAACACCGATCACGTCTTCGACCATATGCGTTATCTGTCGGCGCATGATTTCGTTTGCGAAGCGAGCAGGCTCCAGATTCGGATACTTCGCCCTCACCTCCCGCATCATTGCTGCAAGGAAAGGCACATCTTCCAGCATGTCGAAGGTCAGATAGCCGGAACGCAGTCCGTCATCGATATCGTGCGTGTTGTACGCAATGTCGTCGGCAATGGCCGCAACCTGCGCTTCTAGACTGGCGAAACTCGCAAGTTCAAGATCGTTGATCTCGCAATAGTCGAGAATGGGCTGCGGAACGGAACCCCGTGTCCCCGTCCCTGAACGATCCATCAACGGACCATTGTGCTTCACCAGGCCCTCCAGGCTTTCCCATGTCAGGTTGATGCCATCGAATTCAGCGTAACGTCGTTCTAGTTTTGTGACGATACGAAGCGATTGAGCATTGTGGTCAAAGCCGCCGTAGGGCAGCAGAACCTCGTGGAGAGCGTCCTCGCCAGTATGCCCGAAGGGCGTATGACCGAAATCATGAACCAGCGCCACGCCCTCAGCCAGATCCTCGTCGATCTTCAAGGCCCTGGCGAGTGCGCGGGCGATTTGCGCGACCTCGATCGTATGTGTCAGACGCGTTCTATAGTGATCGCCATCCACCCCGATGAAGACCTGCGTCTTGTGCTTCAGGCGGCGAAATGCAGTGGTATGGACGATACGGTCACGGTCCCGCTGGAATTCGGACCGCGTCAGGCTGGAATTTTCCGGTACCAGACGCCCTCGGCTCTGCCACGGATCGGAAGCGAAAATAGCCCGTTCGCCGCTGCCAAAACCCAGAATGCGTGTATCGACTGACATGATCCATCCGTTTTGCGCATAACATACGGACGCGAAGCACCATTGACGCGCCCTTCAACCCTTCATACCTATACAGCGAAGCAACGCAATGCGATTGCAGCAATCTCCGGGCCTTGAACCCGGCAAGAAGGCAAGAATAGACCATGACAGATGCACCCGTAACCGTTTCCGAATCCGCTGCCCGGCGCATTGCCGAGATCGTATCTGCCGATGCTGGCAAAAAAGCCTTGCGGGTCTCCGTAGAAGGTGGCGGCTGTTCCGGCTTCTCCTACAAGTTCGACGTCGTGGACGCCCAGGGAGAAGACGATCTCGTGATTTCGAAAGACGGCGCCACAGTGCTGATCGACAGTCTTTCGCTGGTGTACATGACGGGATCTGAAATCGACTTTGTCGATAACCTGCTTGGTCAATCGTTCCAGATCAAAAATCCTAATGCCGTGGCAAGTTGCGGCTGTGGAACGAGCTTCTCGATCTGAGATTGATCATCGATTTCCACTTTCATTGATTGCTCCTTGGGTTAAAACAGCAGGGCAATCGGGAAAGCAGATATGAAGATCGTCACCTGGAACATAAATGGGATCAAGGCCCGCCTCGAAAACTTGCGCCAGTGGCTGAGCGATTTCTCACCAGATATTGTTTGCCTGCAAGAGATCAAGTCGGTCGATGAAGGATTTCCGAGACTGGAAATCGAATCCCTCGGCTATCACGTCGAAACACATGGACAAAAGGGCTTCAACGGCGTCGCCATCCTGTCAAAGCTGAAGCCGGAAGATGTAATGCGCGGCCTGCCGGGCGACGATAGCGATGAACAGTCTCGCTACATCGAGGCTGTATTTTCTGTAACGTCCGGCGTCGTACGGGTTGCATCCATCTATCTTCCCAATGGCAACCCGGCTGATGATCCGGTCAAGTATCCTTATAAGCTGGCCTGGATGGAGCGGCTGAGGCAGCACGCCGCAAATCGTCTGCTTCTTGAAGAGCCTCTCGTCCTCGCAGGGGATTATAATGTCATTCCGGAGCCGCACGACTGCTATGACCCTGCCGCCTGGGCAACGGATGCATTGTTCCTTCCTGCGACGCGTGCTTCGTTTCGTCGGCTGGAAAATCTGGGGCTTATCGACGCTGTGAGAGCCACGACAGATCAGACCCAGCTTTATACATTCTGGGATTATCAGGCAGGTGCCTGGCAGAAAAATAACGGCATCCGCATCGATCACTTGCTTCTCTCGCCGGAAGCGGCCGACAGATTGGTCAGCACCTCAATAGAGAAACAGGTCAGAGCCTGGGAAAAGCCCTCGGATCACGTTCCAGTCGTCGGGACGTTCAACTTCGCCTGACACCGAACAGTCCGCCAGAAGTAGGAACTTTCAGTCGCCACCGTCTTCTGCGTCGAATTGCTGGGCAAGAACGATGGCGCTGCGGCGATCCTGCTCCGTTGTCAGAGAGAAAGCATCTTCCTGCAGTCGCTGCATCCAGGAGCATTCGTTCTTGCTGCAACGATCCAGCGCGGCAGTCATGTAAGCCAGACCTCGTACCGACTGACCTTCCTGGAACAGAAGGTTGCCGAATACAGACATGGCACCGGCATGCCCACCTTTGCGGGCCTGATTCAGCCACTTCTTTGCCTGTAGGACATTGCGGGCCCCGCCCTCCCCCGTGAGCATCATCTGTGCGAGCTGGAACTGCGCCTCAGCCACGCCGAAGGTCGAAGCGACCTGGAAATAAAGTTGACGTGCCTGAGAGAGGTCTGTGCGGATCGGAGACCCCGGAATACCGTGACGATAGTAGTCCGCCAGAGCAAGCAGGGCGTTGACAAAAAAGCCGGTATCTTCCGAGCCGGGCTCGATGCCCTGGCTGGCGATCTCGTTGTAGATCTTGAATGCCTCATAATCATTCTTCGCGACGCCGTCGCCGAAGGCGTACATGTTGGCGAGCGCCCATCGCGAGCCCGTATGGCCTTTTTCAGCAGCATAGCGATAGGCTTCAACCGCATCCTTTTTCTGGCCGTTCTTGTAAGCCTTGAAACCGAACTTGAAGAGGTCAAACGGACCGGATTCTTTGGTCACGCCGGAATTGATATCGAATGCGGCTGCAGTTCGCGGCGGCGCAATGGCCATCACGAGGCCGAGCGTCATTAGCCCAAAAGAAGCTTTGGAGAACACCAGCATCTTTACGATTCCCTAACCATGCTGATGATTAAAGGTGACATGGTGAAAATCGATGAACATGTTTCTCGATGACGAAGAGAATTGCGGCTGCTCACCATTGTCATGCACCTACTCTGAACACTTGTTCCGGCGCACTTATCAAAGACAGTTGGACCGGATCAGATCGCCTGCCTTGCAGCTGGGCTACGTCCGAAAGCATAGAGTGCGTTTTCGGCAAGACTGCGGCTTCCACCGAATTTCGAATCCCATTCCCTCTTGAAGTCGAGCACGAAACCCGCTTCGCCGGAAAACTCAGATTTTCCTTCGAGAAATCGCCCATGTTACTCCGATACGCGCCCCGCCCCCGCAGGATCGCTTTCTTTCTGCCTACCTCGCTGCGCCTCGTTTGTGGCGGGAAATGGACAGAAGTTGATGCTCGAGAAGATACAATCGAACGTCGTAAAAATCTGTTGCCGAATCGTCACAAAACCGGACACTCGAAACATCGTTACCGAGATACTCTCGGCGCTTGATAGCGTTAACGTTAAGCATAAAAGGCACGCCTAAAGCAAAGCGCCCCGGCTCGCGAAAGCCGAGGCGTCATCATGAAGTTCACGTCAGATCAGAACTTGACCTTGACCGATGTGGATATCGCAGCAACCAGATCATTGCCGAAAGTATAGGCAGCATCGGTTCCATAACGGACACCGTTGATGGTTGTCGGGCCGGACGAACCGGACGTCAGAACTCCAAGAAGACCCGCGAGGCGGAGTTCGACATTCTGCGTCGGCGCGTAGGAAACGGCGGCACCAACAGACCAGGTGTCCGTCTGCGTACCGAAGCCCTGGCTCGTGCCGCGGTCCCATGTCAGGCTGACCGCACCGCTCCACTGATCATTGAACTTGTGGCCAACACCACCGCTGATGGTCCAGCCATCACGATAGCCGAGTTCAAGCGAGGTTATCTGTGTGGCACCGCTGCAAACCGGCACGCCTACGACGCAGAACGGGATCGTCTGCAATTGGCTCCAATCGGTCCATTTCACGGAGCCAAAGGCCAGCCAATCGGGAGCAATACCAGACTGCACCTTGAGTTCAAGGCTGTCTGGCATCTTCTGGGCACCATAGACATTCAGGATACGACCATTGACCTGCGACAGGTTCAAGGTACCCGAGATGTCATTGAGATTAACTTCGCTGTTGTATACGAGACTTGCCCGGAATGCGTATTCGGGAATTTCGTAGGCAACGCCAGCGCGCCAGCCCCAAGCACTATCTTTCAGTTCAAGACGACCGATACCGTTGCCGAGAACACCGGGGAAACCGGCAGGCGCAACGAGTCTTTCCTTGAAACCACTTACTTCCTGATAGAACGTTCCGCCGATAACACGCAATTGACCCGGACCGGCATCAAACCGGTACGAGCAGGTAACCGCGTAGTTATCACTTTCGACCTTCGTTTCGATATTCTCGTTAGCGCCGCGCCAGTTGCGACCTGGCTTGGTATGCGCACCCCAAGGCTGCGAATAATCGAACATGCAGTCTGCTGCATCACCGATTGCTGCCTTGATTCCAACGCGCGGGATCCAGTAATTTTCTGAGTCATCGGCAGTCGTACTGCCACCGTTCAAGCCATTCGAACCTAGACCGTCTGTGCGATCCACGTCTTGAACATTCTTCAGCTTGCGCTGAGGAGCGACATAGGTTGCAGACGATTCGATTGCCACGGATGAACGATCGTATAGCAGGTCGATATTATAGCCGCCACGCTCAAGGCCGCCCGCCCAAGCGCTCGTGTTAAGAGCGCTAACCGCCGCAGCAGCCAGAAGGCTCTTCGTAAGATAAGTTCTTACCATAATTTTCCCACTCCCAGGTAAGTGACCGTTCCATAGCCTAATTGTCACAGATTAAAACACAACTTCGACACATTCCGGCCACCATAGAGAGCGCGTAGAAAAATTTACGTAAGCCTGCATGGAGAAGCCGCAATACGCGAAATATCAGCATAATTTTTTCATAATTTTGATATTTTCTGCGCGTTTTTAGTGCAATTTTCTCATAATGCGTCGATTGTTGCTGGCAGGCAACATTGTCTGAAATCGCGTAGGCGACGTAAAATGAGTGTGAATTTTGGGCAAATTCGCTGGACCTAGAACAAAAAGCCCCGGCGCGAAACACCGAGGCCTTAGTTTAGGAATAACAGAAAGAATCAGCCTGCTTCGGCGATCCGCTGAAGTGCCGTCTTCAGGCTTGCCTGCTGCAATTGCATCTCGCTCAAGCGCTCACGCTCGGCAGCGACCACTTCTGGATCGGCATTGGCGACAAACTTCTCGTTGGCAAGCTTCTTATCGGCGCGATCAATATCAGCCTGCACCTTTCCAAGTGCCTTCTCGATCCTTGCTCTCTCGGCTCCAAGATCAATCAGGCTTCCAAGTGGAAGACACGCCGTTGCCTCTGCGATCACAACCTGCGCTGCGCCACGTGGAGCGGTGTCCGAGAGTTCAGTCTTTTCGACACGCGCCAGCCGTTCAATTGCAGCCTGATGCCTTTGCAAACGACCCTGCGTCAACGCTGAAGCACCTACAACAATCAAAGGAGCCTTCGCCGATGGTGGCACGTTCATCTCAGAACGAGCCGAGCGAATACCCGTGACAAGATCGACCAGCCAGTTGATTTCCGAAGCTGCCGCGTCGTCAGCGAAATTCGGAGCAGGCCAGTCAGCGTGACACAAGAGACCGTCACGCTCGCTTGTGTGAGCCCAAAGCTCTTCCGTCATGAATGGCATGAACGGATGCAGAAGCTTATAGGTTTCTTCCAGCACATAGGCCACGCAAGCCTGGGCTTCGGCCTTTGCCGCCTCGTCCGTTCCAGAGAAGATCGGCTTCAGCAGTTCGAGATACCAGTCGCAGACCTGGTTCCACACAAAACGGTACAGGCTGCCTGCAGCATCATTGAAGCGCTGCGTTTCTACGGCGGTGGTCACGTCGACAATCGTGGACGAAAGCTCCGTCAGGATCCAGCGATTGACCGTCAGCGTTGCAGCGTCAGGACTAAACTTCGGATCGCGCTTGACGCCGTTCATCTCCGCGAAACGGGTTGCGTTCCACAGCTTGGTGCCGAAGTTGCGGTAACCGGCAATACGAGCCGGATCCAACTTCACATCCCGCCCCTGCGCCGCCATGATTGCCAGCGTGAAACGCAGCGCATCGGCTCCGTATTCATCTATCAGTTCAAGCGGATCGATGACGTTGCCCTTGGACTTCGACATCTTCTGTCCGTTCTTGTCGCGCACAAGTGCGTGCACATAGACGGTGTGGAACGGTTCGACGGGATTTCCATCCTCATCCTTCATGAAGTGCAGACCCATCATCATCATGCGGGCGACCCAGAAGAAGATGATGTCAAAGCCGGTGACGAGCACGCTGGTGGGATAATAGCGCGCAAGCTCAGGAGTCTGGTCCGGCCAGCCAAGCGTGGAGAACGGCCAGAGCGCCGACGAGAACCACGTATCGAGAACGTCTTCGTCACGTGTCAGGATCGCGCCGGGTTCGAAGTTTTCGAGCCTCTCCTGAACCCAGGCCTTCCACGGTCCCTCATGCGCCAGATAGTGCTGGACGGCTGCGTCCAGAGCTTCCTCTTCCGTCTTCTCGACGAAGACCTGCCCATCCGGTCCATACCAGGCCGGGATCTGATGACCCCACCAGAGCTGGCGTGAGATGCACCAGGGCTGAATGTTCTCCATCCACTCGTAATAGGTCTTATCCCAGTTCTTCGGAACGAAGTTCGTGCGTCCTTCACGAACCGATGCAATGGCGGGCTCGGCGAGTGTCTTGGCATCCACGAACCACTGGTCCGTCAGCATAGGCTCGATAACGACGTTCGAGCGGTCGCCGAACGGCTGCATGATCTTCTTGTTCTCGACATAGGGAACATCGTTGCCCTCTGCGTCCTTGGTCGTGACGGCAAGACCATCTGCATTGATGGCAGCAACGATCCGCTTGCGCGCCTCATAGCGATCCAGCCCACGATATTCTTCTGGAACCAGATTGATATCGTCGACCTCCGCCTCGCTCGGAAGTTGGCCGGAGCGTGTGATCGCCAGCGCCTGCTCCGCGCAACGAGCATAGGGCTCGCCGTCCTGCCGCATCTGCGCCTGCGTATCCATCAGACGATACAGCGGAATGTTGTTGCGTCGAGCGACCTGATAGTCATTGAAGTCGTGCGCCCCGGTGATCTTGACTGCACCGGATCCGAAGGTCGGATCCGGATATTCGTCGGCAATGATCGGGATGAGGCGGCGATTTTCTTTAGGACCAACTGGGATTTCGCAGAGTTTCCCGATAATCGGAGCATAACGCTCGTCTTTCGGATTAACGGCTACCGCACCGTCGCCAAGCATGGTTTCTGGGCGCGTTGTCGCGATCGCAATGTAGTTGCGCTCTTCCTGGAAGGTTACGTTGCCGTCGGCATCCTTTTCCACATAGCTGTAGGTTTCCCCACCGGCCAGTGGATATTTGAAATGCCACATGTGGCCATCGACTTCGCGGTTCTCGACCTCAATATCCGATATCGCTGTCTCGAATTGCGGGTCCCAGTTGACCAACCGTTTGCCGCGATAGATGAGGCCCTGCTTGTAGAGAGTCACGAAGACCTCACGCACAGCCTTCGACAGGCCTTCGTCCATTGTGAACCGCTCGCGTGACCAATCGCAGGACGCACCAAGCCGCTTCAACTGGTTGAAGATCAATCCGCCCGATTCAGCCTTCCATTCCCAGACCTTGTCGATGAAGGCTTCGCGGCCGAGAGCCCGACGACCCGGTTGCTGCGCTTCCGCAAGCTTACGCTCCACAACCATCTGGGTCGCGATACCCGCATGGTCCATTCCCGGCTGCCAAAGCACGTCCTTGCCGCGCATCCGCTCGAAACGGACCATGATATCCTGAAGCGTGTTGTTCAGGGCATGTCCCATATGCAGGGAACCCGTCACGTTTGGCGGAGGAATGACAATCGTGAAGGTTTCCGCATTTGGCTTTGCATTCGCACCGGCGCGAAACGCATCGGCATCATCCCATGCGGCTGCGATCTTCGGTTCAACAGAGGCGGAATCATAAGTTTTTTCGAGCATTTTGGGACCAAAACCTGGAGTTCTCGTTGCTGGCTGTAAATAGGACTGCCAGATGCGAGTCAATAAAAAAGCCGCCTCAAGGGCGGCTATTGCGGGTGACAGGATCCGTTCACCGCCGCGGGCCGCGCGCTACGCGCTCGATTTCCTCGCGCACAAGCCGCTCGACAAGAGTCGGCAAATTATCGTCCAACCACTCACGCAGCATGGGACGCAGCATGTCTTTCGCCATGTCTTCAACGGTCTCGCGCTCGATACCATTCACGACCTGAGCAAGATCGTTGAAAGACCGCGCAATCTGCGCACCCGCCTCTTCAGACAAGAGCGAGGTGGCCTGTTCAATGCGGGCCGGCAACGCCTGCTCACGACTTTCGTGCGATTGAGCATTCGCAGCTTCGCGGTAGGCCTGATCTCTGTGAGCGGAGGGCTGCTCCACAGGCTGGATCGGTACGGAGCGCGCCCTCTCGGCATTCACATAGGCCGGATGCTGCACGGCCTGCGGAGCCGGACGAGACATTTCAGACTGAGAGGCCGCCACATTAACTGCCACTCCAGCGTCAGCGGGTCGCGCAGCCCCGGCACGAACCCTGGCTGCAACATCTGCCAGAGACAATGACTTTTCGTTGACATGCGGCTGCTCTGCCGCAACTTCTCTCATTTCCATGACCGCTCTCGAATGCTCGGCGTAAACAGGTTCCGCATAGGACATGCCCGGGTCATTCGCAGGGACCTGGGACACGTAGCCATCGTCATAGTCCGATTCGACATCGAACTCTTCACTATCCTCTAAATAAGAGGAAGCTTGCGCGCCCCTGACCGACTGGCTTTCGCTGATCGGATCATTGCTTTCGATGATCCGGCGGATGGACGCCAGGATCTCTTCCATGGAGGGTTCACGCGCGACGTTTGGCTGAGCCATTTCTATCCCCGATCTGAAAGTCGAGCTCCGCATCACACTCATGCTAGCAGGCAACGAATCATGGTTGATTCTACGCGAGGGGATGCTGCGTCACAATTACCGGAGATAGATTGGTCAAACGGATGCACAGGTTTCTCAAAGAAACGCAGGAGCTTCAGTTCGGAAGAAGCTAAAAGCCCTCGACATCTGCAGACAGATGATCTGCTGGTCAGCCGCCACACTCCACAAGGGCACCACCGATACGAAAAGGGCGACCCGAAGGCCGCCCATCTTGATCAGAAGACAAATTCCTTGGACTTTCGAAAGCCCGGCAACGGCTTCACCGACGTGTTGAAGTGCGAAGCTACGGAGATGACGCCATGCTCCTTGAGAAAAACTCTGGCAGTCGAGGCGTTCCCATATCCGAGAACTGCAACAAGGCGACCACCATCCCGCAGTTGGGAGAATAGAGCTTCAGGAACTTCTTCAACGGAACCATTGATGAAAATCAGATCATAAGGGGCTTCCGCCGCATAACCTTTTTCGAGCTCGCCCGTAACAACAGCGGCATTGTCGCAACCCAAGGCAGCGAGGTTTGCACTGGCCGCGGCGCTCAGTTCCGTATCGCTCTCGATCGCAACGACTGTACCAGCAAGATGCGAGAGGATAGCGGTTGCGTAGCCTGTCCCGCAGCCGATTTCCAGAACGACGTCGTTCTTGGTAACCTTTGCAAGCTGCAAGAGCTTGGCGAGTGGAGAGGCCTCCATCAGGTAGCGACCATTCGCGATCTGGATGTCGTTATCGATATAGGCCAGCGCCCTCGACCTTTCCGGCACGAAGGTTTCGCGCGGGACATTGTAAAATGCGCGCAACACGGAGTGCGACGTGACGTCGGTAGTCCGTATCTGGTTTTCCACCATCTTGGTCCGCGCTGCTTCAAAATCAATCATCGGGCTCGCCTCGTAAAAGCGTATATCTGGCTTCGTATTACTGGCGAGCAAGACAGCTTTCAAGACCGTTGGCGCTCCTCTCTTGCAATTCGACCGGCTTACCCGCCGATTTCAGGGGAACAAAGCGTTTCTCGGTGGGTTGTTCTTTCAGATGACCGCATCGAAGGAGGCAAGGATGCCCACGACATTGCCGACAGAAAATCCAGTCGATTCACCGCGAGGCCCTACCCCAGCACCCGGCGTGCCTGATCGTGTTCAGGAAAAGCCGCCACTGACACCAGCGCAGGATCCGGCTGATACAAAAAACCCAAATGATCCGCCGCTCAACCCAGCTTTATTGCCAATCGGTGATCCGGCAGGCGCCGCCTAACAAAGTAAAAAATACCCTTCCCTTTCCTCGACCCGCAGAACATGCGGGTCTTCTTTTTTGGAAGCACAAAGCGGAACCCAAATACACGGGAAGCGTTTCTTTGAAGAATCAGCATTTTGAGGTGATTAAGATGAAAAAACTGATGGTCATTGCAATCGCTCTTACGACTACCTTCAGTGGAGTTCCTGCTTTTGCCGGACCGACAGGTGCGATCGCCTTATCTGCAGTTGAGGCGGAGAACGCGGAAGGCATCGTAAAGGTCGGTTGCAACAATGGAACCAATTGCCCGCAGATCAATCCTCGGTGGGACAACCGTCACTACTATCGTGGTGGCGATCGCTGGGAGGGACGTCGTCATTACCGGAATTGGGATGATCGCCGCTACTACCGGGACGGATACTACCGAGATCGTAGACACGGGAACGCAGGGGCGGTCATTGGTGGCTTGGCGGCTGGCGCATTGATCGGTGGCCTCATCGCTTCGCAGCCCGCCGCACGGTCCTATGGCGGTTCGCACGCAGAATACTGCGCGTCCAAATATCGGTCTTACCGCGCATCGGACAACACATACCAGCCGCTCAACGGTCCCCGCCGCCAATGCCGGCAATAAGCGAAGTTCGATCGAATTGAATGATTCTGCGGCACTGGAGTTCTGTCAGGATCACGGGGTTTGCTGAAGAGCATATCATTTGATGCGGTCGAGTGCCCCGGCGCTGGTATCGGCGAAAAAGCGCCCATCCCACCGATCGCTCAAGCGACGCAGAGCGATCGGCAGCTTTGTCCAGGTACGCGTTTGCCAGAGGCAAACGGGGAGGCGGGGTCTCAAGTCTAGCGCAGAAGAGGATCCAGCCATACCCGAACCTCAAGTGCGATATAGCTGCAAAGCTCACCTGTCATCGCATCAGCTTCACGCATTCCATGATCCCCGAATCCAATTCGGATAAATGTTCCCAGTTCGACAAGACCACGGACTTTTCAACAACACCGTAGTCCAAAGTGGCGACATCCGTCAGTTGGAATCCGACGCAAGAATGTCTTTAAAATTACAATCTTTATGAGTATTTTGCTCTCAAAGCTAGATTGGATTCTGGAGACGCGACACATGTTCGAGATTACAAGACCTGCCGACACTGACGTCAAGGGCTTCTACAGTAAACAAATCACCGTTTTCGGAATCAAGATACTGGGGTCATCAAAAGTTGATGATCTTGCAATGCTGGCTGCGGCCGAGACCGTCGCGAACATGGTCAATAACAACAGCGGGATGATTGCCAGCCTCAATGGAGCTGGCGCCACGATTGGTGTCATCGATTCAACAGAAAAGGTGACTCAGCTTCCTGAATACGCCAACCTCAACACCCAGTTTCCGGGCACTGACTGGTCACAGTATCGAGGTCTGGGCGGAACCAGCTTCATTCCAATGTCGTCTGCTGGTGAAGAGAATCTGTTACAATTTACTTTTGGGACTTTATCTGGAGACCCATACGGCGGCACGGAATCGATCCTCTCCCACGAATTCAGTCACGCGATCATGAACCTCTGGGCTCTGCCCCAGTCGAGTTTTAACTCAGCCATTGCCGCAGCCTATGCCAACGCGAAACAATCCGGACTATGGGTTGGGACATATGCCATTACGAACTCAGAAGAGTATTTCGCTGAGCTATCTCAGGTGTGGCTTGAGTCAAATCCTCCTGGTGCAGTTCCCGGCACCCACAATTCAATCAATCTCCGCTCAGAGTTGCTCGCGTACGATCCTCGCGGATATGAATTGATGCGTTCCATTTACCGATCTGACGATTGGACACCGGGAGACTATATCGGAACCAGAGGCGATGATAGGATATCCGGAAGTTCACTGAATGATATGATGATTGGTCTGGCCGGTAACGACGTATTTGCACCTCAGTCAGGCACGGACCTGATCGACGGCGGCGACGGTAAGGATACAATCATTCTGAGCGGCAATTCGTCTTCCTACACGATCAGTATCAAGAGCCTCTCGAGCACAATCACCGCACCCCAAACATCGGTAACATTCGACAATATTGAACGTGTCCAGTTCGACAATGGAACGCTTGCTCTTGATGTAAACGGCACTGCGGGTCAGGCGTATCGTGTATATGAGGCCGCCTTCAACCGAACACCGGATCAAGGCGGTCTATCGTTCTGGATCAAATCGATGGATGCTGGAACGTCATTGATCAGAGTTTCACAAGGTTTCATTGATTCCGGGGAATTCAAGACCGTATATGGCACATCACCGTCCAACCAGGCGTTCGTTCAGAAACTGTATCAAAACGTGCTGAACCGCGATGGCGAGCAAGCGGGCGTGTCATACTGGCTGGGTCAACTCGAATCAGGCATTTCCAAAGCGCAAGTGCTCGCAAGCTTCGCAGAGAGTGCCGAAAACGTATCGGGAACTGCGCAGGCGATAAAAGACGGGATCTGGTTCTAGGACATTTTCAATTCAGATAGTGGTTTGGGGAACGATATGGCTACGGCGGCAGACATCCAAAAAGTATACATCGCTTATTTCAACCGCCCTGCTGACAGCGGCGGCCTCAGTTTTTGGACATCCGCAATCAGTTCCGGAAAGATGACGCTTGAACAGCTGACCTCTTCGTTTGCCACAACTGATGAATATAGATCTCTATATTCGGGCTCGTCTGCTTCTGATGTGGTGAAGAAGGTCTACAACAATCTGTTTGGACGAGACCCTGAATCGGGCGGACTGCAGTTCTGGTCAACCGAGTTGCAGTCAGGGCACATATCGATCGGAAACGTAGCCTACACAGCGCTGAGTTCGGCTCTGGGAAGTGACAAAACGACCATCGACAACAAGGCTGATGCAGCTGCGACCTTTACCAGTTCGCTTGCTGGCAAGGGAGGCGATAGCGCTTACGCGGGCACTGTTCTCGCGAACGCCAGAACCTGGCTTTCGACGATCACCGACAAGGTAGCATCAAAAATCGCAGCTGAATCCAGCCTCTCTGGCATTTTTTCGCCGGTGAAAGATACGACACCGGCAAAGACGTTCGAGTTTTCGATAGGCTGGAACAAGTCCGTTCCGACTGGGCCGAACTTCGATTTTGACACTGCCAAAGCCCTCAATTTTCGGTTTGGGGAAGACAAGATTATCCTGAAGTCGGTTAATGCTGTACCGGTGAAGGTCGTAGGCTCAACTTACGTTTACTACGAGGACTTCTTCAACTTCGGTGGGACGCCACCTGCCGGATCAGAACTAAGATTTGCAGTATTTGGCGCTTTGGGTTTTGCTCACAGCGGACAGCGTGTGAGCAATCTGGATCCGTTGAAAGTGGGCGAGTCGGTCCTATTCTCATTCAAAGCGCAGGGCCAACTGAAAACATATCTATTCATCGATGACATGACGAGTGGCGATCCTGGCGGCAGTAGCGGTCCAGGCTCGGCGAGCTGGAACATCGATGCAGATCGGCTGATTGAAGTCACAGGCATCACCGGCTTGAAGCTGAATGCAGACGGCGTGACGCTGGCCGGAAGCTTCTTTGTTTGAGAAAGAAATTTAAATTCAAGGCAAATAGACTCGCCGCCCCGCAATCCATGACGCCGTCAGATGATAAACCTTACCGCCTTGACGCAAAAATGCCGTCGATTTCGGGACGAACCTCGATATCGACGGCACTTGATAATCAGGACGAATGGTATGTTCAGCGGCTCACGACTGGGCAACCACGCTCGTTGGCGAAGATGATACGGTTTGGTCCGCCGCGATCATAGCCGTTGACGACAACGACACGACGATTGACATCAACAACATGCGCGCGGCGAAGGCCCATGCGGGAGGCCTTTTCCTCAGCCATCCAGGAAGCACAGCCCCGGTCGCGATCACGGTCGCGGCCCCAGTCACGGCCACGATCACGACCCCAATCACGATCCGGGCCACGGTCCCAGCGCGGTCCTTCATCACGACGACCATCGAAGAACTGGACCTGGATGCGCAGATCGTCAGAGGCTGACGCACTGGCAAGCGGGGCCAGAGCAGCCGTTGCCATCACGGCGGCGGCAAGAACGGTCTTGGTGATGATCATTTTCATGGGCGGGGTCTCCGGCTAATTCCTGGCCTCTTCGGCGATGATGGAGAAATAGCACCAAACTTCTGAACAGGTTCCGAATTTCGCGTTCAGAAAACGTTCATCTGCTCACGAAGACACATGCAAGACAACCTCACGCTGATGAGGCCGGTCGCGATGTTCGAACAGATATATGCCCTGCCACGTGCCAAGCGCCAAACGACCGGCCATGATGGGAATTCCGATCGATACCTGAGTCAGTGCAGATTTTATATGGGCAGGCATATCATCCGGCCCCTCCGTCGTATGGATCATCCACCGCATCGAAGCGTCGTCGCTCGGTGGAACCAGCCGCTGAAAGAAATGCTTCAAGTCGGTCTGGACGTCAGGATCGGCATTCTCCTGAATGATCAGCGAACACGACGTATGTCGGACAAAAACAGTCAATAGGCCTTCGAGAATACCAGCCTGACCCACGAAGGAGCTCGCCTGTTCGGTGAACTCGTAAAGCCCCTGGCCTCGCGTGGGTATCCTCAGCGTCGTCTGCGGCATGCTTGCGCCTTTCTCAATGAACCGGGAAGCGGCGCGCTGCCCATTGGCTGCGAGGCACCTTCTCCCCCACGGCGAATTGGAAGCTCGTCACCCGCGTGGCATCGCCATCCACTTCGCATCGATAGTGGATATCGTACCAGACGCCGGACGCACGAAAAGCTGCGAGATCGACCTGCATCACATTTCCTGTCTGAAGGCGAATATTCGGCAGATATTCCGGGTCGAACCGTTCTTTGCTATGTTTCAACTGCTCACGCAATTCCGTGGCGCACAGCTGTGATGCGCGCTGCTCCCGCGGCACACCAGCCATTGCCATCATCGCCACCATTTCACCGCTGGCCGATGCGGAATAGAGTTTCCTGGCCTCCCGCAGCGTAGCCTTCGTCTGGGCTGCCGGTGGCTTGAGTTCAGCATCGGCGGGTTTCTCAGGCTTTGCCATCGGCAGGGGAACAACAGAGGCAAGAGCCTCTCCCTGCCCCGCATTGGCCGGTGTGTCGACTTCCGGCAAGCCGATCTCCGGCTGGGCTTCAGCGGGCTTCTCAACCTGTTCGGCGGTCTGGGCATCCGCGGGCGGCGGGGGCTCCTGCGGCGCTTCAACGGGTTTGGCTTCAGCCGGTGTTTCCTGCTGCACAGGTGGCGAAGGCTCTGGCCTGGCTGCCTCGGCACCATCGCCATCCAGTGCCCTTTCCGGGCCGCTATCCTTTTCACCGAACTGAAACGCAGGCCGAAGAACGGGTGTCTGCGTAGAAATCACCGGCCTTTCGGGATCCGGCTTGTCCTGCGGTGGCGGTGGGGGTGGCGGTTCTTCAGCCTTTGTTGCCGGAGGTTGCTCAGGCGGCTTTTCCGGCTCAGGTTCAGGCGGTGGAACGATCTCGACTGAAACTGTCTCTTCCGTCGGCTGCGGCGGATCGGAGTGAGGCAGACCGATCAGGATCGCGCCGAGAACCACAACGTGAATGGCAACAGACGCCAAGGCTCCCAGCGGGTAACCGGGTTTTGGAGCGGCCTCTTGAATTGGCGACTGATGGTCAGGTTCATCCTGCATCATTCACATGTAGGCGGATAAACCGAGACAATCGAGAGCTTCACGCATCAAAAGCAAGTGCACAAACAAAAAAACCGGCGGAAGGTCGGTTCCGCCGGGTCTTGGTCGTTGAGACAAGATGAGTTTAGCTATCCAAGAAGCTGCGCAGTTTGCGCGAGCGGCTGGGGTGCTTCAGCTTGCGAAGGGCCTTCGCCTCGATCTGGCGGATACGCTCGCGGGTAACCGAGAACTGCTGTCCGACTTCTTCCAGCGTATGGTCAGTGTTCATGCCGATACCGAAGCGCATGCGCAGAACACGCTCTTCACGCGGCGTCAGCGATGCCAGAACGCGTGTCGTAGTCTCGCGCAGGTTTGCCTGAATGGCAGCATCGATCGGTAAAAGCGCGTTCTTGTCCTCGATGAAATCGCCGAGGTGGCTGTCTTCTTCGTCGCCCACCGGGGTTTCGAGAGAGATCGGCTCCTTGGCAATCTTCAGAACCTTGCGCACCTTTTCCAGCGGCATGGCCAGCTTTTCCGCCAGCTCCTCCGGTGTCGGCTCACGACCGATTTCGTGCAGCATCTGGCGCGATGTACGAACGATCTTGTTGATCGTTTCGATCATGTGCACCGGAATACGGATCGTACGCGCCTGGTCGGCAATCGAACGCGTGATAGCCTGACGAATCCACCAAGTCGCGTAGGTCGAGAACTTGTAGCCACGACGATATTCGAACTTATCGACCGCCTTCATCAACCCGATATTACCTTCCTGAATAAGATCCAGGAACTGCAAGCCACGGTTTGTGTATTTCTTGGCGATGGAGATGACGAGACGCAGGTTTGCCTCGACCATTTCTTTCTTGGCAATGCGCGCCTCGCGCTCGCCCTTCTGCACCATATGCACGATACGGCGGAATTCCGTGACCGAAATGCCGGTTTCCGTCGCCAGATTCTGGATTTCCTGACGGATGTCGCGGATCGTCTGGTTTTCCGACTTGGCGAATTCCTTCCAGCCGCGCGCAGCGAGGTTGGCGATGGACTTCATCCAGTGCGGATCGAGTTCGGCACCCTGATACTGCTCGAGGAAGCTCTCGCGCTTCACGCCATAGGATTCGGCAAGACGCAACAGGCGACCTTCGTTCTGAACGAGGCGCTTGTTGATGTCGTAGAGCTGCTCGACAAGGCTGTCGATACGGTTCTGGTTGAGCGACAACGACTTGACCGCCGTGATCAGCTGATCCTTCAGTTCCTTGTAGCGACGCTCCTGGCCGGACGAAAGCGTGCCGGTGCAGGACAGGCGGGCCTCCACCTGCTGGTCCTGCAGCTTGCGCAGCTTCTTGTAGGTATCTGCAATCAGGTCAAGCGTTTCCATGACCTGCGGGCGCAGTTCCGCTTCCATGGCGGCAAGGGAAAGGCTCGATTCATCATCGTCCTCTTCCTCTTCTTCCGGCATGGGCATATCGCCGCCGACATTGGTGATGTCGTCGTCATTGGCCGGAGAACGCGACCGGCGCGTCTTTTCCTTTTCCTCGGCAGCCTTGCGGTCGGCCTCGATCTTTTCCGGGCTCTGGAACTGCGGCGCAGCCTTGGCTTCCGGACCGGAATAGGTGGTTTCCAGATCGATGATTTCGCGAAGCAGCGTCGTGCCTTCGTTCAGCTCGTCACGCCAGATGATGAGCGCCTGGAAGGTCAGCGGGCTTTCGCACAGACCCGCGATCATGGTTTCGCGGCCGGCCTCGATGCGCTTGGCGATGGCAATTTCGCCCTCGCGCGACAGAAGCTCGACAGACCCCATTTCACGCAGATACATGCGCACCGGATCGTCGGTACGGTCTGTCGGCTCGCGCTTCTTGGTCGCAGCAACAGCCGTGCCGGTCGTGGTGGTCAGTTCGCCACCTTCGCTTTCGGCCTCATCGTCGCTGCTGTCTTCCTCGGCTTCCTTTTCCTCGGCGTCATCGTCTTCCACAACGTTGATGCCCATGTCGGACAGCATTGCCATCGTGTCTTCGATCTGCTCGGAGGTCACTTCTTCCGAAGGAAGCACCGCGTTCAGCTCGTCCATGGTCACATAGCCGCGCTTCTTCGCGAGCTTGATCATTTTCTTGACCGCGTCATCCGAAAGGTCGAGAAGCGGACCGTCGCTTGCGCCGTCGCGTTCGTTTTCAGCTTCTTCGTTTTCTTTGACTTTTGTTGCCATGTATTTCGTCTTTCCTTGGACGTCATTCGCAGCGCTTCGGCTTCGCCGCCACGACCCTGTAAAACAGCGTCGCGAATCGCACCAGAACACGTACCGGGTGGACAATTAATTCCCGATTAACCAAGGCGGAAGTCAGCCACAAAACAAAACCTGGTTATCGCTAAGGCGAAGGACCATGATCGTATGTCGGTGTGCTTCACTCCGCCTATGAATGTCTAGGACGGTGATTCCCACAAATTTCCCTCCCGTCAAGCCTTTATGCGGCCAACACAGCGATTAAAGTGGAAAAACGCAAACCACCGTGCTTCCTCACACCACATCACGGTTGTCGCTTAAGTGGTGATGATTTTCCGTTTGGCAAGATACCCAAACGTACCAAGAACCGATCAGACCTCAATTTCCATGACTAACCGCTGCGCCTTTCACGCGGCCTGACATGACACCGAAACCGTCGATGATGGCCTCCTGGTTTTCCATGCGCGTGATTTCGAGCTGAACTTCCGAAAGCGCCCGCAACAAAGGCTCGATATTGTTTTCATCACCGGCTTCGGTCGCGATCGCAATTTCGCGCTCGAGTCCCATTTTTTCGAAACGTAGGGCCTTAGTCCTCTTATGTAGCGAAAGCGCCTGCCGATACCCTTCTCGCGCATCTTCAATGGCGGCCTGTTCGGTTGCAATCCAGAGACGCGCATTGCGCACCTGCTGATCCAGCGCCGCCACCAGTTGCTCTAGACCCTGTGCGCTCAGTTTTTCCAAAAGATAGTCCCGCGATAGATGCGGACCAGCCGTAGCTGCAACCGGGAGCATGGCCGACCAGAAACGCTGGAGATCGCGATTATCGAAGTCGATGGCGGCGATCTCGTCATATTCCTCCAGCAGCAATTGCGGGTGGTTGACGATGGTGATCGCCAGAACGACCTCGCGCAGTGCCGGAAGCTCTTGATACCCACGAACGACACCCGTCCGCGCCAAACGATCCGACACGCTCATGCTACGGCTCGAACCTGCCGCCGGCCCCTTGCTGCCGAAGCCTCCGGCAGCACCACCACCTGGTCGTCGGCCCTGCCCCCGCTGCGCCTGCCCACCATAGGCCTGTCCTCCAAACCCTTGTCCAGCACCGTATTGTGGGCGAAAAAACGAGTTTAGCCGCTCGCGAACATCCTGCTGGTAGAGGCGGCGCACGCTTTCGTCCGCAATCACCGAGACGATCTGCTTCAAGCGCGCCTCGAGCTCGGCCTTCTTTTCCGGAGTCTCGAAACCGCCACCCGCCGTCTCGCGCGACCAGATCATCTCGGAGAGCGGCTTGGCCTGCGCCATGACACGGTCGAACGGCTCCCGACCCTCATGCCGCACGAGATCATCGGGATCCTTGCCATCGGGCAGAAGCGCAAAACGCACCGAGCGGCCGGGTTTCAAGTGCGGAAGCGCCAGATCGGCGGCACGATGGGCAGCGCGAACACCGGCACCGTCGCCATCGAAGCAGAGAACAGGCTCCGATGTCATGCGCCAAAGCAGCTCAAGCTGGTTTTCCGTCAGCGCGGTGCCGAGCGGTGCCACCGCATTTTCAACGCCCGCCTGATGCAGCGCGATGACATCCATATAGCCTTCGACAGCGATGATGGTGCCCTGCTCCGCCTGTCCGCGGGCACCGATCTGCGACGCCCTGCGGGCCCGCGTGAAATTGTAGAGCACATTGCCCTTGTGGAAGAGTTCTGTCTCATTGGAGTTCAGATATTTCGCAGGCGCATCCGGCGACATGGCCCGCCCGCCAAAGGCGATCACCTTCTCGCGGGACGAGAGAATGGGAAACATGACGCGGTCACGAAACCGGTCGTAGGAAACGGCAATACCCTCGCCATGCACCACCAGGCCGCAAGCCTCGATCTGCTCCTTCGGAATGCCTTTGCTCGCCAAATGCTCCTTCAGCGCGTTGCGGCTGTCGGGAGCATAGCCGAGGCGGAACGTATCAATAGTCTTCGCACTCAAGCCACGGTCACGCAGATAGGCCCGTGCCTTGGCTCCCACCGCACTCTGAAGCTGATCCTGGAAAAAACGGGTCGCCATTTCCATAACATCGATCAGGGTCGCGCGCTCTTTCTCGCGCTTTTCCGCCTGTACATCCGGCTGCGGCATGGCAATGCCCGCCAGATCGGCGATGGTCTGTACCGATTCGACGAAACTCATGCCCTCGATTTCCTGCAGAAACCGAAAATGGTCACCAGAAACACCGCAGCCGAAACAATGGTAGCGCCCCTTGCGATCCTCGCAGTGGAAGCTCGGGCTCTTTTCACCATGAAATGGGCAGCACGCCCAGAAGTCACCGCGAGAGACATTCGTCTTCTTGCGGTCCCATGTGACGCGGCGCGCAATCACCGTCGAGATCGGCACCCGGTCGCGTATCTCGTCTAGGAAAGTGTTGGAAAAGCGCATTGGACCCTCAAGCTTATTCAACCATGTAGTACGTGCCCGGCCAATGCGCCATCATCATCGACAGCAGCCCCCACTATCCACAGCTCCAAACAAGATAACCTCTTACTTCTCGCCCGGCTTGTGACCAAACTAAGGCGCATGTTGCGGAGCAAAAATTATAATTTTGTAATTTGATTGTTTGCAGCTGGGGGCGTTTTCTACCAATGCCTTCTCGACGTCCCACTCTCCATCGGGAAGGTTGACAGAAAAGGCGCAGATGCAGCCCCCCGCTCGCGCCTTCAGCAACAGCTCTTCCCTGGAGCGCGTTGCAAATGTCCAGGCATAGAGAGGCAGGACCATCCCTAAGTCCTGCCTCGCTTGCCTCTGATACAAAATGACCTCCAAACGAAAGGGCTGGATCCTCTTCCCCGGATCCAGCCCTTTCGTATAGGTTAAATCGAGATCGGCTTACTTCAAAAGTTCTTTGACCAGCCCGGATGCCTTTGCAAAATCCATCTGTCCGGCATAGCGCTCTTTCAGAACGCCAATGACCTTGCCCATGTCGCGCAGACCCTGAGCCCCAATCTCTGCAATCACCGCCTCGCAGGCAGCACGCACGGCCTCGTCTGACATCTGTTCGGGCATGAAGGAACGAATGATTTCGATTTCCTCCCGCTCCTGCGCAGCAAGTTCGGCGCGACCGCCCTCGTCATAGATCTTGGCCGATTCTTCGCGCTGCTTGATCATCTTCTGCAGGATCTGCAGGATCTCATCGTCAGTTACCGGGTCCTTGCCTACGCCGCGATGGGCGATGTCGCGATCCTTGACCGCGGTCTGGATCAGGCGGACGGTGGAAAGGCGACGACTATCCTTGGCCTTCAAGGCTTCCTTCATCGCATTGGAAAGTGTGTCGCGCATCATCTTCTTCTTATCTCCTTGTAAAGGCGTCCGCGCATTTCGTTTTGCTGAAGCACGACGCCTTTGGTGGGCGCTCTCTTAAACCACCCGGCGATGCGGATCAATTCGGAGGTTGGAATACTTGCATCTACCCTGTTCAAATGACAGATTACCTTGAGAACTCGGATTGACCATCGCAAACACTTTCACTATTTTCCCGCACCTGCACGAGAATTGTATCCAAAGCCAGGCGCGACCTTCCGTGCGCCATTTTTCGCGACCATAGATGGCCCTATGGCTCTGCCGCGCTGAGTGGCCGGGCAACGGGCGGAGACAAACTGTTATGACCAACACTGCACCCTGGACCTCTCGCAAGCCAACGGCTGTCCTTGTCCTCGCGGATGGTACGGTAATCGAAGGCGTCGGTATTGGCGCCACGGGCAAGGTGACGGCAGAAGTCTGCTTCAACACTGCGCTCACCGGCTATCAGGAAATCCTGACAGACCCGTCCTATCTCGGACAGATCGTCACCTTCACCTTCCCGCACATCGGCAATATCGGCACCAACGACGAAGACGTGGAAGACCTGACGCCAGCAGCACGCCGCGGCGCAGTGGGTACCATCTTCAAGGCAGACATCACTGAGCCATCGAACTACCGTGCGGCGAAGCACCTGAACGACTGGCTGGCAAGTCGCGGCATCATCGGCCTTTCGGGTATCGACACCCGTGCGCTGACTGCCTGGATCCGCGAGCATGGCGCACCGAACGCGGTTATCGCCCATGACCCGAACGGCGTGTTCGACATCGAAGCGCTAAAGGCGGAAGCCCGCGCGTGGAGCGGTCTGGTGGATCTCGACCTCGCCAAGGAAGCCACATCAGGTCAGTCTTCGCAGTGGACCGAAAAGCCATGGGTCTGGAATGAAGGCTATGACAACCTCAAGGCAGACGACGCGAAGTATCACATCGTCTGCGTCGACTATGGTGTGAAGCGCAACATTCTGCGCCTCTTCACCGGCTTGGATTGCAAGGTAACCGTCGTTCCTGCCAACACGTCTGCCGAAGACATCATGGCGCTGAACCCCGATGGCGTGTTCCTGTCAAACGGTCCGGGAGATCCGGCGGCAACTGGCAAGTATGCGGTACCGGTCATCCAGCATATCATCAAGACGGAAACACCGACATTCGGCATTTGCCTTGGCCACCAGATGCTGGGTCTGGCGCTTGGCGCAAAGACCGAGAAAATGCACCAGGGTCACCATGGCGCCAACCATCCGGTCAAGGATCACACCACCGGCAAGGTTGAGATCGTTTCCATGAACCACGGCTTTGCAATCGACTCGAAGTCGCTGCCGGAAGGTGTGGAGGAGACTCATATTTCCCTGTTCGATGGCAGCAATTGCGGCCTGCGCCTGGCAGGTAAGCCCGTCTTTTCGGTCCAGCATCACCCGGAAGCCTCACCCGGACCGCAGGACAGCCACTACCTGTTCCGCCGCTTCATCAACCTGGTGCGTGAGCGCAAGGGTGAGGCTGCACTGGCCGAGCGCTGATCCACATCAGACGCGTTGGAATAAAAAAATGGCCCGCTTCGTGCGGGCCATTTGCGTAAGACCAGGCCTTTCAGCCCCGTTCCCTGACAAGAAGCCAGAAACGCACGCACAGCATGACGGCTGCTGCCGTTAGGCCCATCACAAACCCGATCCAGACGCCCGGCCCGCGCCATTCCAGAGGGAAAGCAAAGACCCAGGCAAATACGAAACCGATGGGCCAATAGGCGATCAGGGCGAGCACCATTGGCACCTGCGTATCCTTCAAGCCGCGCAGAAGCCCCGCAGCAACTGCCTGAAGTCCGTCGAACAACTGAAATGCGCCGGCCAGCATGATGAGCGGCACCGCAAGCTCCAGAACGCGCTGGGCGTCCGGCAGGCTCGTATCCAGGAACAACCGGCCCAGCGAAGCCGGAGCTACTGCAAACAGTGTGCTTCCAACGATCGAAAAGCCCAGGCCCACCACCAGCACCGTTACCGCCGCGCGATTGACGCCGATAGGGTCGCCGCGGCCATAGGCAAGGCCCACACGCACAGTGGCAACCTGCGCCAGACCCAGCGGCACCATGAAGGCGATAGACGCCAGTTGCAGGGCAATGCCGTGCGCCGCCAGTTCCAGCTTTCCAAGCATACCCATCAGCAGCGACGCAGCCGTAAACAGGCCCGCTTCGGCAAGAATGGTGAAGCCAATGGGCAAACCTACCGCAAAGATCTCTCGAAAGGCGCTCCAGTCTGGACGCCAGAACCGCACGAAAATCTCATAGGCGCGCATTTCCTTGCGGCTCTGAATATAGGCCACCAGCAACGCAAACCCCAAAAGGTTGGCGCTCAGCGAGGCGATCGCAGCACCGTTGAGCCCAAGTTTCGGCATGCCGAGATTACCGAAGATGAGGCCGTAGTCGACCACCGCATTGAAGGCGAACATGCCGAGCGTGACGTAAAGCACGATACCCGCGCGCTGCAAGGCACTGGCAAAGGAGCGCAGCACCATCACCAGCAGCGCCGGAAACATGCCCCACTGGAGAATGCGAAGATAGGATTGCGCCAGTTCAGCAACGTCAGGCGCCTGCCCCAGAGTCAGCAAAATCGCCTTGGAGAAGAACAGGATTGGTGCGGTAACGATGCCATAGGCTATCACCACCCACATTCCCATCCGCACCGAACGGCGTGCCTGCTTCTGGTCCCCTCGCCCGACAGCCTGCGCTACAAGCGGAATTACAGCGTTTGAAAAACCGCTGCCGAAAATGAAGACAACGAAGAACATCTGGCTGGCAAGCACCACGGCCGCCAGTTCGGTCGTCCCCAGCCAGCCGACCATCACCACATCCGTCGTATTGATCGCCATCTGCGCCAATTGTGCGCCGACAAACGGAACGCCAAGCCCGATTGTCGACTTCACATGGGAGCCCCACGAGTTATCAGACATCGATGAGGACTGCGCTGGCGCAAGAACGGTGGACATGACCATGCTCCGGAAACGAAAAAAGGCCGCTGCACGGAAAATGGGCAGTCGGCCATGAACGGACTTAGATCACACCCTCCAGAGTAGCAACCCTTTTGCCTAATAAAGTAGAAGAATTGAATGAAGCCATCAACCGGATTGATGGGTCGCCTGGATCGGATCGACAGCCGCAGCAGCTCGAATTCTTCGGTTCTGTTGTAGGTAGAAAACCAGCAACGGGAGAGCGACCACGAAGATCAGCAGGACCAACTGCAGGGACGATCTATCCTTGATGACAACTGCATGCATCAATCGATGAGGAATAAGCGTGAACCCGCCTGCCACGACGATGCCCCAGAAATAGAGCTGACGAACGGTCGCGGCATGCGCGCGGATGTTTCCCGCACGCGCAGTCCGGTAAACGCGCCAGCTGCTGACAATCACCATGACTGACAGTAGATGAATTGGAGAAAAGCCCCAGATCATATCAAGGCTATGGATAAAGAAACTGGAGCCCGCCGTAACGAGCATCAGAAACAGCCAGATCTTGCCGAACAGCCTGTGAAGCGGAGTTCCTCGTCCCTTCCAGATGAGAAGGAAAGCACCAAGCACCGCGGCGGGTAAAACAGCGGCCACATGGATTTGGACGGCAAGTGGTGCTTCAAGAAGAGGGGCAAGCATCATGACGGCGGTTCTCCGGTTGAATTCGTCCCCGAGATTGGCGAAAACCTGGGTGCAGCCAACTGGATTGGCGTTAATGTGAGGGTAAAGTTCGTGAGAAGCGTCTATTTGCAATCCACGCTTCGCGAATTGCAGAGGTTTTTCGGCTCGTCGCGCTTCTGGGCGACAATGGTGATTGTCAGTATTGTGTTCACGGTTGTCGGGCCGTTCGGCACCGGCGCATCGATGCCCTTCCTTCGCCGCCTGGCGTTCTGGCTTTTCCTGCAGGCGACAGCCTTTTCGCTCGCGAGCTTCGTCATCGTGCTGGCACTGACGATCTTGGGGCGCAGCGGCAGACACCGGCTCCCCATCATGATGATCGGCGCGATCATCGCAGCCTTGCCCATTGGCCTTGCGGTGGAAGTTTTGCAGGCGGGGTTTACGGGGCAGTCCATTTCTGTCGGGAGCACGATCGAGCAGATCAAGATTTCGCTCTTGCTAAGCCCCCTGCTCTGCGCCCTGACCTATCTGACGATGAGCCCGCCCGCTTCTGAGAGGCACCCCGATGAGCAGATAGATTTGCAGCACAAGAGCAAACCTCCCGCTGTCTCTCAGCCGGAGCCGTCGTCGCAATCCAGTGCAGAGCATCCTGCCGATCCGGCAATCCTGTCGCGGCTGAAACCCCAAAACCGTGGCAGGTTGCTGAGGCTCGCTGTGCAGGACCACTACACTGAAGTGGTAACATCACGCGGCAAGGAACTGGTCCTGTTGCGCTTCAGCGACGCGCTGAACGAAACCGCGCCGGTGGCGGGCCAGCGCATTCACCGCTCGCATTGGATGGCAGACGAACATGTCTCACATCTGAAACGCGCAAACGGCAGACTTCTGGTCGTAACGAAAGCTGGCGAAGAGCTCCCCGTCAGCAGACCCAATGAGGCAGAGATCCGCCTGAAGTTTTCTGACCGGCAACCATCATAGCTGCTGGTAGCTCGGCGTGAACGTATCGCAAGCCTGCATGTTGCCGCTCGTAAAGCCCTTGCGGAACCATTTGACGCGCTGCGCCGAAGTTCCGTGATTGAAGCTATCCGGAATCACATAACCCTGCGAGCGGCGCTGCAATGTGTCGTCACCGATCTTCTGCGCGGCGTTGAGCGCCTCCTCAAGATCGCCCGTTTCCAGAATACCCTTCTGGTCGGTGTACTTACCCCATACGCCTGCAAAACAATCTGCCTGAAGTTCCACGCGCACAGACATGCGGTTGGCATCCAACTCGCTCATGGACTTGCGCATCTGGTTGAATTTGGGAAGGACACCGATCAGGTTCTGGACGTGGTGACCAACTTCATGAGCGATGACATAGGCTTCGGCAAAGTCGCCAGGAGCCCCGAACTGGTGCGACAACTGGTTGAAAAACGACGTATCGAGGTAGATCTTACGGTCGCCCGGACAATAGAACGGGCCGGTTGCTGCCGACGCAAGTCCACAGGCAGATTCGACCCGTCCCGGAAAGAGCACAAGCTTCGGCTCCTCATACTGGCCACCACGCTGCTGGAAAACCCGCGTCCAGGTATCTTCGGTTTCCGCCAAAACAGTCGAAACGAACGCTTTCATTTCGTCATTCTGCGGCGTGCGCTGAGCCTGCTGCTGACTGGATGCACCACCGCCAAGATCGATATCGCCACCGGATAGAAGCGTGAGCGGATTGATGCCGAGAATGAAGCAGACGATCACGATGAAGATCAGCCCGCCAATCCCGATGCCACCGCCGCGAGTGCCGCCACCGATTGGAATTCGAAAGCCCGGACCGGAACGGAAACCGCCGCCGCCATCCGCGCGGCGATCTTCGATATTGTCCGATTGCCGTCTGCCACGCCATTCCATCGCTGCACCCTCTGCCGTTGCTGCACGCCGCGTGCACGATAATGGGGAATCTCAACCATCGTTCCATGGGATGCAAGCGGGAATACGCGCGGACCTCTTCCAAGAATCACCGGCAGCGGCGGAATGCCCAGCAATTGCAAGCTGAAGCTAAACTAGACTGCAGCAAGGCTTATCGCCAGAAATCTGAGTCATCTATGACCCGGATGAAGACAGAGAGCGCAGATTGTTCATTCTCGTGGCGGCTTGATATAGGTTGTCCTCATGCGACGACATACGTTTATTCCAGTAAAGAACTGACAACGAGATAGAGACCCCCAGTCCTTATTGGCAGAGACAAGTGCGGAAACTAAATTTTGGGGGTTCCTTCCGCGCGAACATTTCCCTATAAGCCGCTTCTAGCCTGAAAAGACCCATCCATTGCGCCCGGCCGGTGAAGCCTCACCCTGGCCGGTTTTTCGCGCAACATGTTTATGGAATTGAGCCCATGCCGAAGCGCCAAGATATTAAGTCAATCCTCATCATCGGAGCAGGACCGATTGTCATCGGTCAGGCCTGCGAGTTCGACTATTCAGGCACTCAGGCCTGCAAGGCGCTGAAGGAAGAAGGCTACCGGGTCATTCTGGTCAACTCCAACCCGGCAACGATCATGACCGATCCGGGCTTGGCAGACGCGACTTATGTTGAGCCCATCACGCCGGAAGTTGTAGCCAAGATCATCGCCAAGGAACGTCCGGACGCGCTGCTGCCGACAATGGGCGGACAAACCGCGCTCAACACCGCGCTTTCTTTGAAGCGAATGGGTGTTCTGGACCGCTATAATGTCGAAATGATCGGCGCGAAGCCGGAGGCCATCGACAAGGCCGAAGACCGTGCTCTCTTCCGTGAGGCGATGGCGAAGATCGGGCTGGAAACGCCTCGCTCCATGCTGGCGAACGCAACAGAAATCAAGGATGCCGACCGCAAGAAGCACGAGGCTGAGCGCGCAAAGCTGCGCGAAACACTGTCCGGTGATGCTCTGGACAAGGCGCTGGACGAGCTGGAAAACAAGTGGAACCTTGGCGAGACAGACCGCAAGCAGCGTTACATGAGCCATGCCATGGCCATCGCTGCGCAGGCGCTGGATGTCGTGGGCCTGCCTGCCATCATCCGTCCTTCCTTCACCATGGGCGGCACCGGCGGTGGCATTGCCTACAACCGCTCCGAATTCTTCGAGATCATCAATTCCGGTCTGGACGCCTCTCCGACCACGGAAGTGCTGATTGAAGAATCGGTTCTAGGCTGGAAGGAATATGAGATGGAAGTCATCCGCGACCGCGCGGATAACTGCATCATCATCTGCTCTATCGAAAACATTGATCCGATGGGCGTTCACACGGGTGACTCCATCACTGTCGCTCCGGCGCTGACACTGACGGACAAGGAATACCAGATCATGCGTAACGCATCGATCGCGGTACTGCGCGAAATAGGCGTGGAAACTGGCGGCTCGAACGTTCAGTTTGCCGTGAACCCTAAGGATGGCCGCCTGGTCGTCATCGAAATGAACCCGCGCGTGTCTCGCTCCTCCGCGCTCGCTTCCAAGGCAACCGGCTTCCCGATTGCCAAGGTCGCGGCCAAGCTCGCCATCGGCTACACCCTGGATGAGTTGGAGAACGATATCACCGGTGGCGCCACACCCGCCTCCTTCGAACCATCCATCGACTACGTCGTCACCAAGATCCCGCGCTTTGCCTTCGAGAAGTTCCCGGGTGCAGAGCCGACGCTCACCACCGCCATGAAGTCGGTCGGTGAAGTCATGGCCATTGGCCGCACCTTTGCCGAATCTCTGCAGAAAGCCCTGCGCGGCCTGGAAACCGGCCTGACGGGTCTCGATGAAATCGAAATTCCGGGCCTGGGCCAGGGTGATGACAAGAACGCCATCCGCGCCGCCATCGGTACCCCGACGCCGGACCGCCTGCGCATGGTGGTTCAGGCGCTTCGTCTCGGCATGTCGGAAGCTGAAGTTCACGAAGGCTGCAAGATCGACCCGTGGTTCATCGCCCAGTTCAAGGCTATTGTGGATATGGAAGCGCGCGTGCGCGAACACGGCCTGCCGCAGGACGCTGACAACCTGCGCATGCTGAAGGCCATGGGCTTCTCCGATGCCCGCCTCGCCTCGCTCACATCGACCAAGCCGAAGGATGTCGCGGTCCTGCGCAACAGCCTGAATGTGCGCCCGGCCTTCAAGCGCATCGATACCTGCGCTGCCGAATTCGCCTCACCGACCGCCTATATGTATTCGACCTATGAGACACCGTTCGTCGGCGTCGCCCGCTCGGAAGCAGAAATATCCGACGCCAAGAAGGTCGTAATCCTCGGCGGCGGTCCAAACCGTATCGGCCAGGGCATCGAGTTCGATTACTGCTGCTGCCATGCGGCCTTCGCGCTGAAGGATGCAGGCTTCGAAGCCATCATGATCAACTGCAACCCGGAAACCGTTTCCACCGACTACGATACCTCCGACCGCCTCTATTTCGAGCCGCTGACAGCCGAAGACGTGATCGAGATTCTTCGTGCAGAACAGGAAAAGGGTGAAGTCGTCGGCGTCATCGTCCAGTTTGGCGGCCAGACACCTCTGAAGCTGGCCGAAGCCCTCGAAAAGAACGGTATCCCGATTCTTGGCACAGCGCCGGACATGATCGACCTTGCGGAAGATCGCGACCGCTTCCAGAAACTCCTGATGAAGCTGGATCTCGCCCAGCCGAACAACGGCATTGCCTACTCGGTGGAACAGGCGCGTCTCGTCGCGTCCGAAATCGGCTTCCCGCTGGTTGTCCGGCCGTCCTACGTTCTGGGTGGCCGCGCCATGCAGATCATCCACAACGAGACCATGCTCCAGGCCTATCTTCTGGACACGGTGCCGGAACTGGTGCCGGAAGACATCAAGCAGCGCTATCCGAACGACAAGACGGGCCAGATCAACACGCTTCTCGGCAAGAACCCTCTGCTGTTCGATAGCTATCTGACCAACGCCATCGAAGTCGACGTGGATGCGCTGTGCGACGGTGAAAACGTGTTTGTCTCCGGCATCATGGAGCATATCGAGGAAGCCGGCATCCACTCCGGCGACAGCGCCTGCTCGTTGCCATCCCGATCCTTCTCGCCAGAATTACTGGACGAACTGGAGCGCCAGACGACCGCTCTTGCAAAGGCTCTGAATGTCGGCGGTCTTATGAACGTTCAGTACGCGATCAAGGACGGCACGATCTACGTTCTGGAAGTCAATCCACGCGCCTCGCGCACCGTGCCCTTCGTCGCCAAGACCATCGGCGCGCCGATCGCCAAGATCGCCGCCCGCATCATGGCCGGTGAAAAGCTGGATGCGGCCATTGGCGCCTACGGTTCAAAGCCGGATCCGCGCAACCTGAAGCACATTGCCGTCAAGGAAGCAGTGTTCCCGTTTGCCCGCTTCCCGGGTGTCGATACGCTGCTCGGCCCGGAAATGCGCTCCACTGGAGAGGTCATCGGCCTCGATCGCAGCTTTCCGCTCGCCTTCGCCAAGAGCCAGTTGGGTGCTGGCGTAGAACTCCCGCGTGAAGGCTCTGTCTTCGTCTCGGTCCGCGATGACGACAAGACTCGCGTCCTGCCAGCTATCAAACTGCTGGTCGAAATCGGCTTCAAGGTTCTGGCAACCGGCGGCACGCAGCGCTTCCTCGCTGAGAACGGCATTGAAGCTGTGAAGGTGAACAAGGTTCTGGAAGGTCGTCCGCATATCGAGGATGCGATCCGCAACCGTCAGGTTCAACTGGTCATCAACACGACCGATAGCAACAAGGCGATCTCCGACTCCAAGTCGCTTCGTCGTGCTGCTCTGATGCAGAAGGTGCCTTATTACACCACAATGGCTGGTGCCCTGGCTGCGGCAGAAGCAATCGAGGCTCTGAAGAAGGGCCAGTTGGAAGTGGCTCCGTTGCAAAGCTACTTCTGATCAAAGATCAGAGCCCAACCGGATAAGGACTGGCGGCCCCGATGGGCCGCCAGATCTATTTCAGGCAAGCTTGTGGATCGGCTCGCGCACAACGTGCCATTTGCCGGTCAAGTCCTTGCGGTACTGATACTCTATCGTACCCTTGGAGAAATCCGGCTCGAGCAGGATGATCGCCTTGAAGTTCAAGGGAATGGCAGGTCCAACGCCCCCGTCCTTCGGCCAAACGATTTCCGGATAACCTGTCAGGTCGATGCGGACCTTGGAGCCGGGACCAATGACCGTCTCATAGATCAAGTCGCCTAGGACATGCGAACGTACATCCAGAGGCGGATTCGTGGCTTGTTTGACTTCGGCAAAGCCAGTCACCTTGCCGGTTGGAGTATAGACGCCAAGCGTAAGCGCCACCGTAGGAGCGCCGGGCGCACCTGTGCTCTGCAATTTAAGTTGGAAAAGGCCCGCTTCTATTGGATGAATTTCAGTCATAATATAGCTCCTTCAAAAATACGCTGACAGCAAATCTCAGATCTCCGCCATCGCACTACCATTGGTAGAAAAACAAAAAATAAAAGCAACTATAAATATTCATGGGTCAAATCTTGCTAGGTAGAATTTGTTTAATCAGTAATACATCTTTAAATTGTAAAAAATCGAGCAGGTGATCGATTACCGAGCACCGCAGGGTTTCCACTAATTCTGAGCGGAGATCTTGTAAGGATTGGCTAAAGTGTTTCCCATGATCCACCTTGTAGTGGAGCGCAGATTTCAAGGCTCTCCTCGTCACATACAACTAGAGCGCTTCAGGGCTAAATGGACAGAGTTCTGTTTGGGAGGGCGGGAGCAGATGCGAGGAGAAGGGCGCGTGTCGTAGCCTCAGCATAGGGCCAAGCCCTGCGACAAAGCAGATGACCCGCCATCTCAAACCCGGAGGGCCGGATCATTTTCAGCCATTATCTGCGGCTTTTGTCTCAATCGTACCTTGCGGGTATGCCCTTCGCCAAAGCCTTGATCCTGACTGAAACCGATCACGGCAGAACGATTCCATTGAGCCCTGAAACGCTCTAAGGAGCACAGACGTTTCCACGTGGCCCATACCATCAATCATTTCACCGTATCGCTGGAGATTCTTGCGCCAGCCGCCGGACAGCCGCCATATCCAACCGGAACTTCTCGAATTCCGCTGACTTCCTAGCTTCGTCGGGAATGCGTAGCAAATAGGATGGATGAACAGTCACAAACAACGTGCAACCGCTACTCATCGCGATGGACATGCCGCGCACATCCTGAAGCTTTTCCTTGTGATCGGTCAAAGCGTAATAGGCCGTCGCACCCATAGCCACCACCAGAGACGGCTTGATCAGTTCCACCTCTTTGGTCAACCACCACCGGCAAGCCTGTATCTCACCCTGGTTCGGCTTCTGGTGAATACGGCGCTTTCCCTGCGGTTCGTATTTGAAATGCTTCACCGCGTTGGTGACGTAAAACTCACGCCTATCCAACCCGACCTCATTGACCACCGTGTCGAAAACCTTGCCAGCCGGACCAACGAAGGGACGGCCAGCCAGATCCTCCTGATCCCCCGGCTGTTCACCGACGAACATGACCCTGGCCGATTGCGAGCCTTCGCCAAACACAGTCTGGGTTGCCCGACAATGCAGTTCGCAACGGGTACAGTGACGGGCATCCTGACGCAGAGCTTCCAGTGTCCCCTCTGGAAATGATGGCTCATTCAGTTCGCCGGCAGCCATGCGGTCCTGAAGCCGCTGGTGAAACGCAGGCGGCTGGGAGGCAGCACGTTCGGCCATCTCCCGCACCTTGGCTTCGGCATTGGCAATGAGGTCGGGAATAAGGTCCGCCTCCGGCAGGTTCTTCCAGTATTTCTTCGGCATCTCCGCCGTCATTGCCTTCACCTTCAGCCGCGCGGGATTGAAGATATTGGCATAGTAGATACGCCAGAGATCATCGGCGTCGTCGCGGATTTCCGGCTTCTCGGCGGGTTCGTCGGAGACGGTCAGCTCCTCGCCGTCCCAGGCGGCAGAGCCCTTCGGTGTTGCAATGACCCAGTCCATATCGAAGAAGCGGCGTTTGAAGAACGGTGCCATCCGCGCCACGATGTAATGATCCGGCTCGAACCAGGCAAAAAACGCCCGCCGCCGCTCCATCGGATCGCGAGAGGGAACCTCCTTGAAGCGCACGAAGGCTTTCATCTTGTGGCTGTCGCGGCGGACAGATTTCTCCAGCTTGCGCGCAGCAATGACATCCGGGTCTGAAACGATACCGATCAGATGACGCTCTGATCGAATGCGCCAGAGCAACCGATACAGCAGGGCAAAGCGGTCCGGATTCGAATGACAGATGACCGTCTGCGCCAGATCGAGAAACGCCGGCGGTACACTGGGTGCAGCCGCTGTTGGCGACGGAACCGGCAATTCGCTCTCGCCGAAACCCAGACCGCTCTCGACCGATGAGCCGCTTTCCCACACCACATCGGCCGGGGTCACATCACACATTAGAAGAACACGCGCCGCGTAGCGCCATTCCGTAAAGTCGCCACATCCATTGAGACAGATCTTCAGCATCAGAATAGCGTCAATTGCTCAGGCTGCGGCGAGAACATCTGTCGCAAATCACTGCGATCGATCATCCGGTGCGGCGTCCAGCCATCAGCCACAATGAAGGGCTGCACCTTGCGCAAGGACACACCGAGACGACCGAGATCTTCGATCCTGAGCCGACGGAAACGCCGCGACGACAGGATGGATCTGACCGTCTTGGTACCGAAGCCCGGCACCCGGAGAAGCATCTCCTTCGGGGCCTTGTTGATATCTACGGGGAAGCAATCCCGATGCGCAAGCGCCCATGCCAGCTTGGGATCCAGTTCCAGATCGAGGTTTCCGTCTGCGGTTGCAGATGTGATTTCGCCGATATCAAAGCCGTAGAAACGATAAAGCCAGTCCGCTTGGTAAAGACGATGCTCTCGCACGAGCGGCGGCTTGATGAGCGGCAACTTGGAGGATGCATCCGGTATCGGACTAAACGCCGAATAATAAACCCGCTTCAGACCGTAACTTCCGTACAGCCGTGCGCTCGTCCCGAGAATGGTCGCGTCATTGGCTCCATCAGCGCCAACAATCATCTGCGTACTCTGCCCGGCCGGTACGAACTTCTTCCGACGCTTGGTCTTTAATGTCGGCTCGGATGCATCCTCGATCTTCAACCGAAGATCACCCATGGCGCGACGGATACCCTCGGGCTTCTTTTCCGGTGCGAACTGGCTGATGCCTTTGTCCGTGGGCAATTCGATATTGATCGACAAACGGTCGGCATAAAGCCCAGCCTCCTCGATCAATGCCGCAGACGCTTCCGGGATCGTCTTCAGGTGAATATAGCCGCGAAAATTGTGAACCGTGCGCAAATCCCGCGCGATTTTGACCATTTCCTCCATCGTGTGGTCAGACGAGCGGATAATGCCGGAGGAAAGAAACAAGCCCTCGATGTAATTCCGGCGATAGAACTCCATGGTCAGCCAAACCACCTCTTCCGGCGTAAAGCGCGCACGCTCTACATTTGAGGACGACCGATTGATGCAGTAGGCGCAATCATAAATGCAGAAGTTCGTCAGCAGTATTTTCAGAAGCGAAATACAGCGGCCATCGGGCGCATAGGCGTGGCAAATGCCAGACCCTTCTGTCGACCCCAATCCTCCAGACGAGATTGAATCGCGCCGCGTAGTACCGCTAGACGCGCAGGACGCATCATACTTCGCTGCATCGGAAAGGATAGCCAAACGTTCTTTCAGCGACTTTTTCATCACGGATGTTCACTAAAAGTTCTTGTCGATGGAGTCAACGATCCTTTTCGGAGTTGGTTACAAAATAGGCGCTTTCGCTTTCGATCGGATTATCGGGCGAGCCGACCATCCCCTGTTCGGCAGCAGAAAAAACCCTGTCTCGAATTTGCTGGCTTTCCGCTTCGCGATTCTGCTATGATGACGCTAGAAGAGTTTTCACATGGTTCCGAAGCACCGCTCCGGAACCTGTTTCTTTTTGTGTCTGCCAGTTGTGGGCATAAGACTGAGGAAAATGAGAAATGGTTGAAAAGGTACCGATGACGCCGTCTGGCTTCACCAAGCTGCAGGAAGAGCTGCGCTGGCGCCAGCAGGAGGAACGTCCCCGCATTATCGAAGCCATTGCGGAGGCACGCGCCCACGGCGATCTTTCGGAAAACGCTGAATATCATGCCGCCAAGGAAGCCCAAAGCCTTAACGAGGGCCGCATTACGGAACTCGAAGACCTGACGGCGCGCGCGGAAGTCATTGACCTGACCAAGATGTCGGGTTCAAAGATCAAGTTCGGTGCCAAGGTCAAACTCGTTGATGAAGACTCTGACGAAGAGAAGACCTACCAGATCGTTGGCGATCAGGAAGCTGACGTCAAGGAAGGTCGCATCTCCATTTCTTCGCCCATCGCCCGCGCCCTGATCGGCAAAGAGGTCGGCGATTCGATCGAGGTCAACGCGCCGGGTGGCTCGAAGGCTTACGAGATCCTCTCCGTCTCCTGGGGTTGATAGAAGGCGCAAAGCACTCGTGCCCTCACCTCTTTCTCAGGTTGAGATCATTGCCCCGCACTTCAAGCGAAGATTGTCGGGCGTCACCTCGACCGTCATCCAGCTTGTCCCGGTCCAGAATGCACTCGGCCAGAAGGTCATCACCTTCGGGCCGGGACTTCCTTCTTCTTTGCCTTCCATGAAGGCATGGCAAGCACCTCAGCTTTGGAAGCCGCCTTCAGGCCAGACCTGCCGCGTGTGGCACGCTCGTCGGAACATCGAAATGCTGCCCGGCATCATCCTGCGGGATGTGTTTCGAATGCCGCTCAGACTTCTGTTCACTTCGGCCTCGCAACGGCATCATAGCGGCTGGACGAAGTGGTTGATCTCGCGCATGGATGGCGTCATCGCCGTCTGCCAGAAAACAGCCTCATACCTTGAGCGCGAGAGCACGGTGATCCTTCACGGCATTGATCTCGAGCGGTTTTCTCCGGCTGCGGACAAGGCTGCCGCAAAGTCTGCTGTCGGCCTTGATCCCGGTTTTCGCTACATCGGCTGCTTCGGTCGCGTCCGACATCAGAAGGGGACCGATCTTTTTGTAGATGCCTTGCTCCGCCTTCTGCCGTCTCACCCGGATTGGAAAGGCGTGATTGCCGGTCGCGCCACTGCCAAGCACATGGCTTTCGAGGAAGAACTGAAGCAAAAGGTCAAGGCTGCCGGGCTTTCAGACCGTATCCTGTTCGTCGGTGAACATACGAATATTCCCGACTGGTATCGCGCTCTAGACCTGTTCGTTGCACCGCAACGCTGGGAGGGTTTCGGCCTGACCCCGCTGGAAGCGATGGCAAGCGCTGTGCCTGTGATTGCATCCGATGTCGGCGCATTTCCGGAACTTGTCGTGGAGGGCCAGACCGGCCATATCGTTGGCCGCGGCTCCGTCGAAAATTTCGTGACGGCTCTTGGTCCTTACCTCGAAGACGATGAACGGCTGGCGCAGGCGAGCAGCAATTCTCTTGCCCATGCACGCCAGAATTTCTCCATAGAAGGAGAAGCGCGGGCAATCGGCGAAGTCTATGCTCGCCTCTTGGCGCGCGGTTGACCGTGATGCAGGTCTTCGTCATCAATCTGGATCGCGCCACAGACCGCATGCAGCGCATGCGGACGCTGCTGGACGGCCTTGGTCTCGCCTGGGCCCGAATTCCCGCCGTGGACGGCAAGGCGCTGGAACCCGAAGCCTTGCGCACGTGGTCGGCGGCAAGAGACGACGGAAGCCTGATCCTGACACCCGGCGAAGTGGGCATTCTGCTAAGCCAGAGACAGGCCTGGCAAAATACGGTTGAGCAAGACAAGCCGTGTGTCGTGCTGGAAGATGATGTCCATATCGCTGCCAGCGCGCGTCACTGGCTGGCGCATACGGATTGGCTGCCAGCGGATGCGGATATCGTCAAGTTCGAAACCACCCTGCGCCCTGTCTCGGTTGATCGGCAGGACATCAACGCGGGTTCCGGGCTACAGCTGGCGCGATTGAGATCAGGCCATCTTGGTCTGGCGGGTTACATCATCACGCCAAAAGCCGCACTCCGACTGCTGAAAGCCATCGGACAAAGCGCGCATGCGGTTGATCATCTGGTCTTCGATCCGGTCTCGCCTCTGTTTGACGAACTTGTGATCTATCAGACGCTTCCTGCCCTCTGCATCCAGGATCAGTTCCTGCCGAGCCATCAGGTGGGCCTTGGCGGAGAAATCGAGCGGGCCTGGGCAGTGGAGAAAAAGAAGCAGAAGCGAACGCTTCTTCAGAAACTCGACCGCGAAGTTCGACGTCTCGCATCCCAGGCGACGTTTGCGTGGCGCGGCAATCGGTTCAATCCGTCGAGCCGGGTACGTAATCTGCGGGTTCCGTTTGATCGGCCCTGAGATCAGATCTCGACCAGCCCCAGTTTCTTGACCTGCCGGATCGTCAGCATCGTGCGAACCGTGTCCACATGCTCGTTGGCGGCTAGAACCTCGATGACGAAATCCTGAAACTTCGTCAGATTTTCAGCTGTGCAACGCAGCAGAAAATCGCTGTCGCCGGACACCATCCATGCTTCGCGCACGATCGGCCAGCTTTCGGCCAGAGCAGCAAAGGCCTTCAGATTGGCTTCCGATTGATGCTTCAGGCCGATGAGGCAAAAGGCCACCAGATCGTATCCGAGCTTCGGCCCGTTCAGGATGGCGGCATAACCTTCAATGATCCCCATCTCCTCCAGCTTGCGAACGCGTCGCAGGCAAGGAGGCGCGGAAATGCCAACGCGCTCTGCCAATTCCACATTGGTCATGCGGCCATCACGCTGCAATTCACGCAAGATCTTGATGTCAGTGGTGTCGAGTTCGACTCGCAGCACGCGGAATTCCTCTGATATGTTTTCCAGTGGTATTAGCCATTGCTGCCCTGAACGCAAGAAATTCACGCCAATGTGCACTGAAAGACGCACCTAATATTGTGCAGAACGCAAGGCTGGCCTGCCTCTGATGCAAAGCTGCCCTTGAACTGGAACATGGTTCAATCATAAATGGGAGCGAGTTAACATAATCGATGGATTGCTTCTGCGCGAACAGCGCTCGTTCCCCTGCAATCCCTGAAGGATAGAAATCATGTCTGCCCGTCATACGCAGGTCCTGATCATCGGCTCCGGCCCCGCAGGATACACTGCAGCCATCTACGCCGCCCGCGCCATGCTGAAGCCCGTTCTCATCGCCGGCATGGAACAGGGTGGCCAGTTGATGATCACCACCGATGTGGAAAATTATCCAGGCTTTGCTGACCCCATCCAGGGTCCGTGGCTGATGGAACAGATGCTTAAGCAGGCGCACCATGTCGGCACGGAAATCGTGAACGATCTGGTGACGAAGGTTGAGCTGTCGCAGCAACCGTTCGTTATCAGCACCGATTCCGGCCAGACCTGGACGGCCGACACGCTGGTGATCGCAACCGGTGCCAAGGCGAAGTGGCTGGGCATCGAGAGCGAACAGCATTTCCAGGGCTTTGGCGTCTCGGCCTGCGCAACCTGCGACGGCTTCTTCTATCGCAACCGGGATGTCATCGTGGTCGGAGGCGGAAATTCCGCCGTCGAAGAGGCACTGTACCTGTCCAACATCGCGAAGTCTGTCACCGTCGTTCACCGCCGGGATAGCTTCCGCTCAGAAAAGATATTACAGGAGCGCCTGTTCCAGCGCCCCAATGTCAATGTTCTCTGGAATTCGGAGATTGCGGAAATCATTGGCGAGCCCGCCAAGCCGCCGATGCCGCCATCGGTCACCGGTGCCCGGATCCGCGACACCAGAACCGGAGCGATAACCGAGATGCCGATCCATGGTGTTTTCGTCGCCATCGGCCACGCTCCGGCAACGGAACTGTTCAAGGATCAGTTGAAGCTGAAATCTAACGGCTATCTCTGGACGGCGCCGGACTCGACAGCGACCAGCATTCCCGGCGTCTTCGCCGCGGGCGACGTGACAGACGACACATTCCGCCAAGCCATTACCGCCGCCGGCATGGGCTGCATGGCAGCTCTTGAAGCAGAGCGGTTCCTTGCCGGCATCCAACCTATGGCTCAGGCTGCGGAGTAAATATGGGCGTGCCACTCGATTGGGATAAATTGCGCATCTTCCACGCGGCAGCGGAGGCCGGTTCTTTCACGCATGCGGCGGATAAGTTGCACCTATCCCAGTCGGCCATCAGCCGTCAGGTCAGCGCGCTGGAACAGGATGTGGGCGTCAAGCTCTTCCACCGCCATGCGCGCGGCCTGATCCTGACGGAACAGGGCGAACTCCTCTACAGAACGGCACACGATGTCTTGCTCAAGCTGGAATCCGTCAAGGTTCAGCTGACCGAGACAACGGAAAAGCCAAGTGGCAAATTACGTGTCACCACAACCGTCGGCCTTGGCCAGGGCTGGCTGACCGACAAGGTGCAGGAGTTCCTGCAGCTTTACCCAGAAATGTCTATACAGCTCATCCTCGATAACGAGGAGCTGGATGTGAACATGCGCCACGCCGATTGCGCCATCCGTCTGCGTCAGCCGCAGCAATCGGACCTCATTCAGCGCAAGCTCTTTACCGTGCACATGCATGTCTATGCGGCACCCTCCTACATCAATCGTTTTGGAGAGCCCCAGACTATCGAGGATCTGGATACGCACCGCATCATCACATTTGGTGAACCGGCGCCCAACTACCTGCTGGACGTGAACTGGCTCGAATATGCCGGGCGCTCGTCTGACAATCCTCGACTGCCGCATCTGCAGATCAACAGCCAGACATCGATCAAGCGCGCGTGCCTGCTCGGCATCGGCATCGCGGTGCTGCCAGATTACATCGTCGGTCGCGACCCGGGCCTCATCCAGCTTGCCATCAACGCGGATATCCCGTCATTCGATACCTATTTCTGCTACCCGGACGAGATGAAGAACGCTGCCAAGCTGAAGGTCTTTCGTGACTTCATTGTTGCCAAGGCCCGCAACTGGAGCTTCTGATACGAGCAGGGTAAAAATGCTCGCCGAGCGAACGATCTGGAAAAGCTGATACAGCATTGCAGTTCAAGCATGGCTGCCCTGCACAAAAAAGCATTGTTCTCTGCTCATGAAAGCACCATATCGCCCTCAGCTGATGCACATGGCGGCTTTTCCTCCCAGTTCCGCCGCAGCAGCTGTTCCCCTCTGGAGGTTTATATACCTTCACACTTACAAGGGCCCTGGAGCGATCCGGCGGCCCTCTTTTTTTAAGCTTCCATTGCCCTTGTTGAACAAAATTCTTGCCCCGGACGATCCCAGCCCCTTGTTGAAGCTGGTGACAGCTTCCATATCTAGTTTAGCTGTCCCGGCGGCAATCCTGTCGCCCTCAGCTGTTCCCCTCTGGAGGTTTGGTAAACCTTCATCCTCACGGGCCCGAAGAAATTCGAGGCCCTTTTTTTTGCCAACCTCCTTTAAATCGTAAAATAACGATCTACATATCGGTCAGAAACGATTTATCCGGTCAGAAAACAGGAGGGCTGAGAATGGACAAGACAGAAATTCTGAAAGCGCTCTCCCACCCTGCCCGTGTCGAGTTTCTGGAATGGATGCGCGAACCGGAGGCACATTTCTCCTCCCAGGCTCATCCCTTGGATATGGGCATCTGCGCCAAACAGTTTGAAATGCGCTGCGGCCTGTCCCAATCCACCGTATCCGCCCATCTGGCCATGCTCGAGAAAGCCGGCCTCGTGAAAACGAACAAGGTGGGCCAGTGGACCTTTTATCATCGTGATGAGGACAGAATTCGGTCCTTCATCGATCACCTGAAGACCTCGCTCTGAGGCAACCTCACCTTTTCAATCTATGAGGATTATCATGCCTACACTGTTCGACAGCGTGAAGTTTGGCGATATCGAGCTTCGCAATCGCATCGTCATGGCGCCCCTGACCCGCAATCGCTCCCCGAAGGCGGTCCCGAACGACCTGAATGTTGTCTATTACGAACAACGCGCGACCGCTGGCCTGATCGTATCGGAAGGAACTGCCATTACGCATCAGGGTCAGGGTTACGCCGATGTCCCGGGGCTCTACAAGCCGGAAGCCCTGGCTGGCTGGAAGAAGGTTACTGATGCCGTCCACTCGCGTGGTGGCAAGATCGTTGTGCAGCTTTGGCATGTCGGCCGCATTTCCCACGTCTCGCTGCAGCCAAACGGTGCGGCACCTGTCGCACCCTCTGCAATCACTGCGAAGTCGAAGACCTACATTCTGAACGAGGACGGCAGCGGCGGTTTTGCGGAAACCTCGCAACCCCGTGCGCTGGAACTCTCCGAACTGCCGGGTATCGTGGATGATTTCCGCAAGGCAGCACGCAATGCGGTCGATACCGGTTTCGACGGCGTCGAAATTCACGCAGCCAATGGCTACCTGCTTGATCAGTTCATAAAGGATGGCGCCAACCAGCGTACCGATGCCTATGGCGGCTCCATCGAGAACCGTATCCGGCTGGCCCTTGAAGTGGTCGATGCCGTGGCATCAGAGATTGGCGCGGGCAAGACGGGCATTCGCTTGTCGCCAACGACACCGGCAAACGATGTCAGTGATAGCGATCCGCAAGCTGTGTTCAATGCCGTTGTCAAGGAACTGGCCAAGCGCGATCTGTCATTCGTCCATGTGATTGAAGGCGCAACGGGCGGCCCGCGTGACCACCAATACGCAGGCACATCCTTCGACTACGCCGCCTTCAAGGCAGCGTATGTAGAAGCTGGCGGCAAAGGTGCCTGGATGGTCAACAACGGCTATGACGCCGAGACTGCCGCCAAGGCGATCGAGACCGGCCATGCGGATCTCGTCTCCTTCGGCAAGCCGTTCATCGCCAATCCGGACCTCGTTCGCCGCATCAAGGACGGCGCTGCCTGGAACGATGTGAACCCGCAGACGCTGTATGGCGGCGGCGCCGAGGGCTACACCGATTACCCAACGCTGGAAGCAGCTGAATAAGACGCTTTAGGGAGGCCCGCTCCGGCGGGCCTCACCGTCCCTCAAAGCATCAATGCGTTGGGCGAGCTTCGACAGAATCTTCAACTTCCGCCTCCGGCCTGTCTCCGCCATCGCTATGCTCCACGTGCCAGATGCCCTTGGCATCCTGCCAGCTGATCTCCTCCGAATCCCCGCCGACCTGCTGCTCGGCCGCAACAATCTTGGCAGCCTGCAAGGCATCGGAATGCGTGGCAAAGGTCTCGGAATAGACGTCACCCTGGCGATAGGCCCAGCCACCGTCATGCTGCACCACCTGATAGACGACTTTGGTCATGATTTTCTCCTGATCGAGTTCGTTTTGGGTTGCACATGCCGGAAATCGAAAAGTGGCACTTCCGGTTCCGGAAGAATGCGATAGGCAGAAAATTTATGCCATTTGAGCAGGCTGAATAAACGCTAGTCTGCTCGCTTGATGGTTCTGCGCACTGCCATAGATAATGCTCCCATCACGCCGGAGCATTGTCAGCATGCCATCTCTTCTCAGCCGCGAAAAGTTTCTTGTTCTGGCAGCGCTGGTCGTAGTGTCAGGCTTTTTCGTGGAGCATTCAATTCAGGAGATGGGCAAACTGGCGGCCATGATCGCCGCAGTCGCGCTGATCGGCGTCATCGTGCTTGCCTCCACCCGCGTGGCGCATTCGGCAGAAATTTTGGCGCACAAGGTGGGCGACCCCTATGGCACAATGATCCTGACGCTCTCGGCGGTCGCCGTCGAGGTCATCATCCTGGCAATCCTGATGAACAATTCCGCATCGCCGACCCTGGTGCGAGATACGATCTACGCAGCAGTGATGCTGGACATCAACGGAATTCTGGGCCTCGCCGCACTGCTTGGTGGGCTGCGCCATGGCGAACAACCCTATAATGACAATTCCGGCAAGACCTATGGCGTGATGATCCTGACCGCCATGGGCATTTCGATGATCGTGCCCGAATTCATCCCGGCAGATCGCTGGCACTATTATTCCGCCTTCACCATCTGCGCCATGATTGCGCTCTATGCCCTCTTTCTGCGTATGCAGGTGGGTCCGCACAGCTATTTCTTCAGCTACAGCTATCCACGACAAACGAAGCCGAAACCAGCGACAGGCAACGCATCACACTCTGAGCCGGAAGAGCCCTCTCAATCTTCCGCCTCCGCCATCGGCGTCATCCTTGCAGGGGTCGTTATCATCGGCGTCCTTGCCGAATTCATGTCCGCGTTCCTGGATCTGGGCCTGAAAGGCAGTGGCGCGCCGCCTGCCTTGATGGCGGTCATCGTGGCTTCGATATCGGCAGCACCCGAGATTCTCACCGCCTTGCGCGCAGCGCTCAGAAACCGCATGCAGGCCACCGTCAACATCGCCATGGGTGCGTCACTCTCAACGGTGATCCTGACGGTGCCGGTCATGGAGGGCATTGCCCTCTACAGTGGTCAGCCCTTCGTCATGGCAATGACGCCCGTGCAAACGGTCATGGTCACCATCACGCTGATTGCCGCAGCGATCAACCTCAATGACGGCGAAACAAACGCCATCGAAGGCATGACGCATTTCGTCCTTTTCGCCACCTTCGTCATGCTGACGGTTCTGGGACTTTGAGAGTGATTTGAAGATGTTACGGGCAAGTCCGGAATCCGATCCGGAGCGACCTGAATCAGAACATGAAGAAATGTTTCCGATAAAACAAACTTGAACGCTTCGTGTAGAGCAAAAGGCGAGACCCGACCCTAGATCAGATCAAACGTCGCGGAAGCGGCAGTCCATTGAATGATTTGGGAGAACATGATGAACCGCTTCAACGTCCTGGCCGCAGCCACCTTCCTCGGCATGGCGGCACTCGCGCCGATGTCCGCGCAGGCGCAGACCGCAACGACGAAACCTGCCGAGACCAAACCGGCCAATGCGCCGGACCAGAAGCCGGCCTTCGCCGGTCAGACGCGCGCACCGCAGCCCGCACAGATGGTGACGGTCAAAAAGGAAGTGGTGGCGCAGGGTCTGCCACATCTCTGGGCCATGGAGTTTCTGCCCGACGGCCGGATGCTGGTAACCGCAAAGCAGGGCAAGATGCACATCATCTCGAAGGACGGGAAGCCCGGTCCGGCCATTGATGGCGTCCCGAAAGTTCTGGCAAGCGGCCAGGGCGGCTTGCTGGATGTCGCGCTTGCGCCAGATTTCGCCTCATCCGGCATGATCTTCTTCTCGTTCTCCGAAGAGCGGGAAGATGGCAATGGCACATCCGTCGCCTCCGCCAAACTCGTACCCGACGCGAATGGCGGCGCGAAACTGGAAAACGTCAACGTCATTTTCCGCCAGACGCCAAGCTATGACGGCAACAAGCATTTTGGCTCTCGCCTCGCCTTCGGGGCCAAAAACGAACTCTATGTGACGGTCGGTGAGCGCTCGGACCCGGAACCTCGCGTTCAGGCGCAGGAACTGTCCAGCGGTCTCGGCAAGATCTTCCGTATCACGATGGATGGCAAACCATTTGATGGCAATCCGTTCGTGAACCAAAAGGACGCGCTGCCGGAAATCTGGTCGCTTGGTCACCGTAATCTTCAGTCCGCCACTGTCGATGACAAGGGCCGCCTCTGGACTGTCGAGCACGGCCCTCGTGGCGGAGATGAATTGAACCTGCCGGAAGCAGGCAAGAACTACGGATGGCCGGAAGTGACCTACGGCGTGGAATACAGCGGGAGCCCGGTCGGTAAAGGGGTGACGCAAATGGCGAAGACCGAGCAGCCGGTCTATTATTGGGATCCGGTCATCGCGCCCTCCGGCATGGCTTTCTACAATGGCAATGCCATTCCTGAATGGAAAGGCGCCTTCCTCGTCGGCGGACTTGTGAGCCAAGGCGTCGTCGTCCTTCACATGGACGGTGACAAGGTGAAATCCGAGGAGCGCGTCCCGCTGGACGCGCGCATTCGTGACGTCAAGGTTGGCCCCGATGGCGCCGTCTACGCCGTTACCGAACGGCGCGGTGGTGGTGCATCAACCATCATCAAGCTGACGAAGGCTTGACCCAGACAAGAAAGGGCCCGCCGACAAGGCGAGCCCTTTCTGTCTTGAGACAACAAGGCTTACTTGCAGTTATTGCAGAAGCGCTGGATGCGGCGGCAGGCTTCTTCCAGCAGATCCTCAGACGTTGCGTAGGAGATACGGAAGTTTGGGCCAAGACCGAAGGCAGAGCCGTGGACAACTGCTACGCCTTCTGTTTCCAGAAGTTCGGTTACGAAATCTTCATCCGTTTCCAGAACCTTGCCCGAAGGCGCGGTCTTGCCGATAAGGCCCGCGCAGGACGGATAGACGTAGAAGGCGCCCTCCGGCGTCGGGCAGGAAATGCCCTGGGCCTGGTTCAACATCGATACGACGAGATCGCGGCGCGCTTCGAAGATCTTCTTATTCTGAGCGACGAAATCCTGCGGACCGTTCAGCGCCTCGACAGCCGCCCACTGGGCGATGGACGCCGCACCGGAGGTCTGCTGGCCCTGGATCATATCCATGGCCTTGATCAGCTCCAGCGGACCAGCTGCGTAACCGATACGCCAGCCGGTCATCGCGTAGGCCTTGGAAACACCGTTCATGGTGAGCGTGCGGTCATAGAGTTTCGGCTCCACTTCCACCGGCGTCACGAACTTGAAATCGCCAAAGGTCAAATGTTCGTACATGTCGTCCGTCAGGATCCAGACATGCGGATGCTTGACCAGAACGTCGGTCAAGGCCTTGAGCTCGTCGTGACTGTAGGCAGCGCCCGATGGGTTGGATGGCGAATTGAAGACGAACCACTTGGTCTTCAGCGTGATCGCCTTTTCCAGGTCTTCCGCCTTCAGCTTGAAATTATCTTCCTGCTTCGTCTTCACGAAGACCGGAGTACCGCCGCAGATCGACACCATTTCCGGGTAGGAAACCCAGTAGGGAGCCGGGATGATGACTTCATCGCCTGCGTTCAACGTTGCCATGAAGGCGTTGAAAAGAATCTGCTTTCCACCCGTTCCGACTATCGTTTGGGCAGCGGTGTAATCGAGACCATTCTCGCGCTTGAACTTGGCAGCAATCGCCTCGCGCAGCTGCGGAATACCAGAGACCGGCGTATATTTGGTTTCGCCGCGATTAATGGCGTCGATGGCGGCTTTCTTGATATTATCCGGTGTGTCGAAATCCGGCTCGCCTGCCCCGAGACCGATGACATCGCGGCCTTTTGCTTTCAGCTCGCGCGCCTTCTGGGAAACGGCGATGGTGGCGGACGGCTTCACGCGGGAAAGTGCATCGGCAAGAAAGGCCATGATGGATAGATCCTAAGACTGTTGAAACGGCAAACCAGCTCAGTTTTGCCGGATGTTTCTATGAATAATGTTCGTGCCCGTTTCAAGCGGAAACGGTAATTTTTAAAATCTGATCGAATACTGAAAAGAACGGTACGACACGCCTAAACGGGCCGCGCCGAAGGCAGATCTTCGCCCGTCAGTTCAACCGCGTTAACCAATGTCTTGATTTCGCCACAATAAATGCCTGCGTCTGCCTCAATCCAGTCTTCGTGGCGTCTCTTTCACACGGCTTTTTCTCAAACGAAAGCATGTCGCGCAAAAGTGTGTAGCGGTTTTGCGATAACGACATGCGATAACACAAAGAGCTAAAGCGTCAGGAGCGAATCTGAAAGATCGCGAGACGCTTTAGGTCAAGCGCAGTGAAGGGAAGAGAAAATGTTTCTGGATGATGAGGAAGCGACAGTACGCATTCGTATCCGGCAAAGCTTCTCGACGCTTTGGGTTGCCGCAACGGCGCTTCTGGCTTGCGTTGTGATGATGCTGGCCATGATCGGCAATGCCCGCGCCGCGGACATGCGCAGCATAAGCGAGATCTTTACCCCACAACTGCTTCTCGGCGACACCGTTGACGTCGATACGCGTACGATTTTTTCGGCCATGATTATGGTTTTCTCTATCGCTGCGGCGGGACTGTGGCTCCGGATCTTCCGGATGCCCGTCTCCAATACATCTCTGGATCGGCTCGACGAGCAGACCAGCAAGTCACGATAGCCCGCTCTCTCTCGCTTGAACCTTATCCGCACTCCTGCTAAAGCCCGATATAACACAGGGCGCGCCGCAGACCGACAAAGCGGCATCCATATTCCTGGTCTATCTGATTGGTGAATATTCCGGCGCCTGACCTCCAGGTATCAGGCCCACAATGACCCGCATACAGGCAAATCTCGTTCTTCTACTCGCTGCAGCCATTTGGGGCGGCGGTTTCGTGGCCCAGGCGACGGCCATGGATGCGATAGGCCCGTTTTGGTTCGTGGGTCTGCGCTTCGCCATCGCCGCCCTCGCCTGCCTTCCCTTTGCGCTTCTTGAGCACCGCAAGCTTGGCAAACCTGCGCAAGGCCGCGACTTCGGCGCCTTCGCACTGGTCGGCTTCGCGCTGTTTGGCGGCGCGATAACCCAGCAGATCGGATTGCAGACGACAACGGTCACAAACTCCAGCTTCCTGACCGGACTTTATGTCGTCTTCGTACCGGTCATCTCGATCATTCTGTTTCGCAAAGCCCCTCACTGGATCATCTGGCCGGTCGCGCTGATGGCACTCGCCGGAATATTCCTTCTCAGCGGCGGGACACTGGCGCATATGACCGTTGGCGATCTATGGAGCATCGTCTGCGCTGCCTTCTGGGCCATGCAGATTGTTCTTGCCGGCCACTTCATCGCACGCTCACCGCGTCCGCTTGGGCTGTCAGCAATGCAATTTGCAACCTGCTCCGTTCTGGCGCTGTCAATGGCAATCGCACTCGAGCCGATTTCGCTTGCCGCCATCGAAGGCGCCTTGATCGAAATCCTGTATGTCGGACTGATATCCTCAGGCCTCGCCTTCGTGCTCCAGGTCATCGGGCAGCGCTATACGACTGCACCCCAGGCGGCCATTTTCCTATCCTCTGAAGCCTTGTTCGGCTCCTTTTTCGGCGCCCTTTTCCTCGGGGAAAAACTGCCTGCTATCGGTTATGTCGGCTGTGCCCTCATTTTTGCGGCCATGCTGATCGTGGAAGTTGTGCCAGAACTGCTAAAACGGCGACGGAACGGCAAAAGCATCGGCGCAGACTTCACTTAAGCCGAATCGCGTTGCACCTTTTTGAGACAAAACCAACTACTCAAGCCAGTTTTGACACAGGATCTCATCTTTTGGTTGCGGTAATTTCGCTGATTTTTCAGCATGAAGCGCAATAGTTCATGTGTTGCTAATTAGTTGCACAAAAGTTTTTCTTGCCAAGTAGCAAATTACACAGCACTCTGTGCATGTTCGGGCAATTTACGAGCATGGGAAGAGCTATAATAAGCGCTCCGGAAGCGCCAAAACTTCCGGGTAGGAGATAAGAAGAGTATCAGAAATGATATTTGATCGGATTTCCTGCGGTAACACAGGCCCCTTTCCTCCATTTTCGAAATGCCTGCCGCCAAGCCCCTCGTGGGCAATATCATGATGCTGTCCGCCGCTGAACACGGACAGAGGAAAAAGGACCTGATGCATGGCCGAGACTGGCACTGTAAAATTCTTTAATACGGACAAGGGCTTTGGTTTTATCAAGCCAGATAACGGCGGCGCCGATATCTTCGTCCACATCTCAGCTGTACAGGCTTCTGGCCTGTCCGGACTTACCGAAAACCAAAAAGTAAGCTTCGACACGGAACCGGATCGTCGCGGCAAGGGCCCGAAGGCAGTTAACCTGCAGATTTCTGGCTGATATCCGCTACGGATCTCTCTAGTTGAAGCCCGGCAGGAATGCCGGGTTTTTTTATGCCCGGTTGGTAGAATTCGGCGTCATTGAAGGCATCGGAGGATGGAGTCAAATCCCCTGAAGGAATGGATTGCTGCGGCGTTCGTCGCCAATTCGGCTACCCGGTCCGTGGCCACAGATGAAGCCGAAATCATCGCCCAGAGGCAGAACCTTGTCGCGGATCGATGCCAGCAGCTGATCATGGTTGCCGCCCGGGAGATCGGTACGCCCAATCGAACCGTTGAACAGTACATCTCCCATGACAATGAAGCGCATATCCTTGTTGACGAAAATGACATGGCCTGGCGCATGTCCCGGGCAGTGCAGCACATTGAAGGTGTGCGTGCCGAGCGTCACAATATCACCGTCCTCAAGGTAGCGGTCGGAAACCAGATTGCGGGCTGGCGCCTTGTAACCGAATTCCTGACCTCGAGCAGCAAGCCCGTCCAGGAGATACTGGTCGTCCTTGTGCGGACCAACAACCGGAGCCCCGGTCATTTCTCTCAACTCGTCAGCACCGCCCGCATGGTCGATATGGCCATGCGTGATCCAGATTTCCTTGATGGTGATGCCTTCCCGGCGAGCAGTTTCAGCAATGCGGTCCGCATTGCCACCCGGATCGACGACGACCCCTTCCTTCGTTTCCGTGTCGAAGATGATCGTACAATTCTGCTGGAAGGGTGTGACGGGAATAATGCCTGCCTGGAGCTGACCCATGATGCCTCACTGAAGGATGCTGACGAAAGGTTCCCTATAGCGCCCTTCGTCCTGGCCTGCAGCGAAAAAATCACTCCGAAACGAAGTAGCTGCCTTCGGCGGAGACGGAGGGGGCAAAGGCAGCCGCGCCAATCAGAAGAGAAGCAACGGCGATCTTCAACGCGAGTACGGCCACGAATACAGGGCGAAGCGGGTGATGTGTTGTTTCGGTCATGCTGCGGTCTTCCAATTGTTCCGCCATATCGCTTGTGATCAAGGCCATGGTCTTTCTCCTTATTCCGGCCAAAAAACGGCGCAGCACAAAGAAAGGTTCCACCGATCATGCAACGCAGAATATGATGTTGCATGAATTCAACACGTGACTTGAGCGGAGCTGGCGTGCACATTGTTTTTTGCGCTAGCGAGACGCTGACATTCCGGCGAGGAGCGCACAACACTGTTGATTCCGGAGGCACTTCGCGCTTTATCAGGCGCAACGAAGCGATAAGAACAACCGTGACACGGCGACGCCGCGAACGGTTTGCCGAAGAGGAAACACTACAGTGCCATCGGGTTCGACAGGGAAAGCCGCTGCAAAGGTTCACCCGCCAATGCCTGCCGTCGATGAGGCGCAGATCGATTTCGAAACGATAGAGCTGTTCTTCTTCGCCTATCGGGATTTCGTGTCCGATCCCGATGCTATTCTTTCCAAGATCGGCATGGGGCGAGCTCACCACCGCGTGGTCTACTTCGTCTGCCGCCAGCCGGGCATGATGGTGACCGATCTTCTTGATACCTTGCAGATCACCAAGCAGAGCCTCGCCCGTGTTCTCAAGCAGTTGATCGATAACGGCTATATCCGCCAGATGGCAGGCGCCAAGGATCGGCGCCAGCGGCGGCTTTATCCCACATTGGCGGGGCGCGAACTGGCGCTGGCGCTTTCGGAACCGCAATCCCGCCGCATAGCGCGCGCACTGGAAGAGTTGACGCCGGAGCAACGCGGTGGTGTGCTGGCGTTTCTGAAGGCGATGCGCGGTCGCGAAGACGGCGTAGAGCCGGTTGAAACCGAGGTCGAGTGAATATGGCGAATCCAGCAGTGTCACCATCCGATGACGCCGCCCACCTGTTGGTGGTCGATGATGACCGGCGTATTCGCGATCTCCTCCATCGCTACCTGATGGAACAGGGCTTTCGCGTCACGGTGGCAGGCGATGCTGCCGAAGCCAGACGCCGGCTCGAAGGAATAGAATTCGACCTCATCATTCTCGATGTCATGATGCCGGGCGAGACAGGCATCTCGCTCACCCAGTCCATGCGCGAAAAGCGGGCAATCCCCATCATTCTGCTGACCGCGCGGGCCGAAGCGGAATCGCGCATCGCAGGACTGGAGGCGGGAGCCGACGACTATCTGCCGAAGCCGTTTGATCCACGCGAACTCGTCCTGCGCATCAACAATATCCTGCGGCGCAATTCCAATCCGGAGGTTCCGAAGATCGATCAGATCATGTTCGGCCCCTTCACCTTCTCGATTGCCCGCAAGGAACTTCGCCGCGCCGCCGAGACAATTCGTCTGACGGATCGCGAACAGGAAATTATGCTTCTGTTTGCGCTGCGCGCGGGAGATACAATTCCGCGCCATGAACTGATCGGCGACGATGCCGAAGTAGGAGAGCGAACGATAGACGTGCAGATCAACCGACTGCGCCGGAAGATCGAGGATGATCCGGCCAACCCGGTCTACCTTCAGACCGTTCGCGGCATAGGCTACCGCCTGAGCATTGACTGATCTTCGTCCACCACTCAACCGCTCTCTCGATCAGCTGAAGCGGCTCTCCGCCACCCTCTCCAACGCGACCGGCAGCCTGAAGCAGCGGGTGGAGCCTGTGATGGACCGGCTCAAGCCTCCTGGCTGGACGAAAGCAACGCGGTGGCTGAAGCGCCGCATGCCGACCGGCCTCTACACCCGATCCGTGCTGATCGTCATCATTCCGATGCTTCTCTTACAGACCGTCGTATCAGCCGTCTTCATGGAACGGCACTGGCGAAACGTGACCGAGCGGCTGTCGCAGGCCGTAACGCGTGACATCGCGGCGATCATCGAGATCATCAAGACCTATCCGCCCGCCAATGGCGATTATACGGAGATAACCCGTATCGCCCGTGACCAGCTATCGCTGAACATATCGGTTCTGCCCGATACCCAGCTGCCGCCGCCGCGCCCGAAGCCGTTCTTTTCGATCCTGGATGATATTCTCGCGGACCAGATCAATCAGCAGATCCGCCTGCCCTACTGGATCGATACGGTCGGCGACAGCCGTCTGGTGGAAATTCGCATCCAGCTGGATGACAAGGTGCTGCGCGTCTTTACAATTCGCAACCAGACCTACGCTTCCAACACGCATATCTTCCTGGTCTGGATGTTCGGTACATCACTTCTCCTCATCGGTATTTCAATCCTGTTCCTGCGCGGTCAGATCCGCCCTATCCTCATGCTGGCGGATGCCGCCGAAAGCTTTGGCAAGGGCCAGCGCAATGATGGCTTTGTGCCTCGCGGAGCCGATGAAATTCGCCGCGCAGGCATCGCCTTCAACCAGATGCGCGAGCGCATCGAGCGGCAGATCGAGCAGCGCACCGCCATGCTGACGGGCATCAGCCACGACCTTCGAACGATCCTCACCCGCTTCAAGCTGCAATTAGCACTGGCGGGAAACAATCCGGACCTGCAAGGCATGGAAGCGGATGTCGAGGACATGCAGAGCATGCTGGAGGGCTATCTCGCCTTCGCGCGCGGCGAAGCGGAAGAGGATTTTGGTGAACTTCGCCTCAGCGAATTGTTGGAAAAGATCAAGGTCGACTTCGATCTGCACGGCAAGCAGATGGACTATACCATCGATGGCGAGGATCTGCTGTCTGTGCGTCCCAATGCTTTCATGCGTCTTGTCGGCAATCTCGCTTCCAACAGCCAGCGCTATGCGAACCGCCTGACGATCGAAGCCCGGCACAGCGCCAAATGGCTAACTCTCATATTTGACGATGACGGCCCCGGCATTCCGGAAGCCTCACGTGAGGATGTGTTCAAACCGTTCTACAGATTGGATGAGGCACGCAATCTGAACGCTTCCGGCACGGGCCTCGGGCTTGCCATTGCCAGAGACATTGCCCGTGGCCATGGCGGTAACGTCACCTTGTACGATAGCCCTCTCGGCGGCCTGCGCGCTGTGGTGCGAGTGCCAGCCTGAAGACTGGACAAGATCACACCATCTTCTTGCCGTTCGGAACACCACGCTCGACGCTGGCCAGAACAATTGCGCCATTCTCATCGGCAAAACCCAGCGTCAGCACTTCGGAACGCACCGGCCCGATCTGACGCGGAGGGAAGTTGACGACGCCCAGAACCTGCCGCCCCAGAAGGGTCTCCGGCGTATAATGTACGGTGATTTGCGCGGATGAGCGCTTCACGCCGATCTCCGGGCCAAAGTCGATCCGAAGCTTGTAGGCGGGCTTGCGCGCTTCCGGAAAATCCTCGACCTCGACAATGGTGCCGACACGGATGTCGATTTTTTCGAAGTCGTCAAAGGTGATCTCGGCCAAGGCTCAGCTTCCCAGTTCCTGCGCACGCGTGCGTGCCGCTTCAATTGCCCTGTCGAACAGCGGCTGCATGGCATCGTCCGCCATCAGCACGGAAAGTGCCGCAGCCGTTGTTCCGCCGGGAGACGTCACATTCTTGCGAAGCTGCGCAGCCTCCTCCGTCGATTGATGCAGCAGTTCCCCTGCGCCCGCCACGGTTTCGCGAGCAAGACGCATGGCAAGATCTGCGGGAAGACCCAGCTTGCGGCCAGCTTCCGCCATGCATTCCACGAGGTAGAACACGTAAGCCGGACCGCTGCCCGAGACCGCCGTGACGGAATCGATATCTGCTTCAGTCGCGACCCACTCGACAGGACCGCTGACCTTCAGAAGGTCATGCACGGATTGCTTCTGCTCGGCGGAAACCCTGGCATTGGCGAAAGCACCTGTCACGCCACGACCGACCATCGCAGGCGTGTTGGGCATGGCGCGAACCATGCCAGCCTCTCCAAGAGCATTTTCGATCGATCTAAGCGTCTTGCCCGCCGCAACGGACACCACCACGGTTCCAGACCCGACCAGACCTTGCAGCGGCGGCAGCACCGCATCCATGACCTGCGGCTTAACCGCTATGAACAGAATGGATGCGACAATACCCGCAGGCGCTTGCGTTGCATGGCGCACGCCGGCCTCAGCCAGTCTGCCCTTCGTCGCCTCGGAGGGCGCCGGATCGATCACCAGAACATTCTCCGGTGAAACGCCGTTCTTCAGCCAGCCAAACAGCATGGCGCCACCCATGTTGCCGGCGCCAACCAGCACGATCGGATTTTGGGCAGAAACAGGCATCAGCATTCACCAACAGTCTCGAACAGCACGGCCTCCATGGCAGATTTTGCATCGAGCCCAGACCACACGACGAACTGGAACGCCTGATAATAGGTTTCGCAGGTCTCCAGGGCGTTGGAAAGCAGAACTTCAACCTGCTGGTTCGTCGGCTCCGCGCCGCCTGCCAGAAGCAGGGACTGGCGGAAAATGACCACGTCTTCCTGCCGCCAGAGATCGAAGTGACCCATCAGCACCTGACCGTTGACCTGCGACAACAGCCGGATGATCTCGTTCACGCGAATTTCAGGCACCTTCAGATCGAAGGCACAGGCCAGATGAAGCGCTTCGAACTCCTCCATCCAGGAAAAGGAAACGTGGTAATCCGTCCAGTGACCCTCTACGGTCATGGCGATTTCGTCTTCGCCGGAACGCTCGAACGTCCAGTCGTTCGAGGCGGCGACGAACTCGATCATGTCGACCGGGTTCGAGTGACGTTCCGTCTGGATCTCAATTAGGCTCATGCGGCACCTTCTAAACCGGAATGGAAGCGGCATTCGTGCAAGGACTACGCACCAACAGACGCACACACAATGACCGGAAACTGATAGTCTCGATGCTCCCTACAACAGCCACACTAGAGCATCAGCCCTGTCTGGAGCTTGTGACCGCTGTTTCGAATCATCATTTAAAATCAGTGTATAGGCAGAGAATCCGAGTACCAGTCCCTCTTGCCACATTTTGCGGGGACGACTCAAAAAACACCCTCTCACGAGGGTTAAGATTTTATGATTAAGCGACTCTGCGACTTGCGTTTTTCCAACCTGTCCACAGGCCCGAATTTTGTTTGTACAGGCTGACGGCTGAAACCGGTCAACACAAAAAAAGACGCATCCCCCGTTAACAGGAATGCGCCTCGAAACCCTGTTGGAAGAGACGTTTCAGCCGTTATTGGCAAGCTTGGCTTCCAATACCTCGATCCGCGCTTTCAACGCATCGTTCTCATCGCGAGCCTTGATGGCCATCTCACGCACGGCCTCGAATTCCTCGCGCTTCACCACGTCCAGCGAATTGATGAAACGCTCCATTTGCGCATGGATTGCCGTTTCGGCCTCCTTGCGCACACTCTGCGCCGCTCCCGCCGCATCCGTCATCAGGCGGGCGAATTCATCGAGAATGCGATTGCTGCCGGTAGACATGGATCTCTACTCCTTATCCGGGCCGCCGCGGCGGCAAGCCGTTGATCTTCCCAACTGAGGTAGGCGCAGACGAACCTGCTTGCAAGATTTTTGGCACTCCCTGGATCGGATTCCTGCAATTGTCTGAGGATGACCAGAGCTTTGGCGAGATAAGCCTTGACCCGTTCAGGGACGAAAGTCATCTTCCGCGAAAGAATTGGCTTTCCGGCCGAGGTATTTTCATTTGTACTCAGCACCTGGTCTTCTCGCCATACTACCCTATCCGAACATAGACCCGATCGCGTTTTCGATCGGTCCTCTTGCCGTGCATTGGTATGGCATCGCCTATGTCGTCGGTATCATGCTAGGCTGGCACTATGCCAAGCGCATGGTCACCAGACCGGAGCTCTGGCCGAACGGCACATCGCCCATGACGGCGGAAAAACTGGACGATTTCCTTGTTTGGGTCGCCGCTGGTATCGTTCTTGGCGGACGTATCGGCTACATCCTCTTCTACGATATGGGAGCGGTGATCGAGAACCCGATCAGGGCGATCCAGATCTGGAATGGCGGCATGTCGTTCCACGGAGGATTGATCGGCACCACTCTGGCAATGATCTTCTTCGCCAGACGCAACGCCATCCCGGTCTGGAGCCTGTTCGATACGGTAGCGACCGTTGCGCCGTTCGGGTTATTCTTTGGCCGCCTCGCAAATTTCGTCAATGGCGAACTCTGGGGTCGCATCAGCGATGTTCCCTGGGCCATGGTTTTCCCGACGGGCGGGCCTTTTGCACGCCACCCCAGCCAGTTGTACGAGGCCGTGCTCGAAGGCATCGTCCTGCTGCTCGTTCTTCGTGTCCTGACTCATCACGTCAAAGCACTGCGGAAGCCCGGCACGGTGGCAGGCGCCTTCGTCTGTGGTTACGCGCTGTCGCGTATCTTCGTGGAATTCTTCCGGGAGCCGGATCCGCAGCTCGGTTATCTCGCGTTCGGCTGGCTGACCATGGGAATGGTGCTTTCCCTGCCCATGCTGGTGATCGGCATGTGGGCAATCCTCCGCGCACGCGCCGCGGCTCCCACTCCTTGAGGCGAAGACGAGGCAAGCATGACCACGCCGCTCGCAGACAAAATCAAGAACCTGATCAAGCTCAACGGTCCCATCAGCGTTACGGACTATTTCGCCCTGTGCCTTGCCGATCCGGAACACGGCTACTACCGGACGCGCGAGCCTTTCGGCCAGTCGGGCGATTTCATCACGGCTCCGGAGATCAGCCAGCTTTTCGGCGAAATGATCGGCGTCTTCCTGGTTCACGCCTGGCAGCAGCACGGCAGCCCGATACCGGTCAATCTGGTGGAGATCGGGCCGGGACGCGGCACAATGATGCTGGACATCATGCGCGTCGTGCGGCGGCTTGCGCCGACATTGTTTGACGAACTCCAGATCCATCTCGTGGAAACGAGCGATCGTTTGCGTGGCGTGCAGAGGGTGACGCTGGAAGCCTTTTCCGCCAAGGTTCACTGGCATCGCGGATTTGACGATGTCCCGCCCGGTTTCACGCTGATTGCCGCCAACGAACTGTTTGACGCAATCCCCATCCGCCAGTTCGTCAAGACAGGCACCGGCTTCCGGGAACGCCTTGTGGGCCTCGATGCCGATGACGAATTGGCCTTCGGCGTTGGAATGGCCACCATCGATCCCACGCTTCTCCCACAGGGAAGTGGGGGCGAACCGGAGGGCACGGTCTATGAGGTTGCCCCGGCACGGCAGGCGGTGATGCAGGCCTTGTGCGACCGGCTGACACAAAATGGTGGCACCGCAGTCATCATCGATTATGGCCACATGGCGACCTCCTTCGGCGATACGCTGCAGGCGGTCCTTCGCCATGATTATGATCATCCCCTCGCGCATCCCGGCGAAGCGGATCTGACCAGCCATGTCGATTTTGAAGATCTTGCACGGGTGGCGCGCGCCTCCAACCTGCAGATCAACGGCTGCCTTCATCAGGGCGATTTCCTCTACGGCCTTGGCCTTGCCCAGCGCGCGCAGGCGCTGGCTTCGGGCAAGGCAGAGCAGGAGCAAAGAGCAATCGCGCTGGCGGCAGACCGTCTGGCCGGTGCCGGTGAAGGCAAGATGGGCGAGTTGTTCAAGGTCATGGCAGTCTCCTCCCCCAAGGTAGCCCTGGCCCCGTTCAAGCCTGTCACGCGCTGAACCTGATCTTCTGAGCTGAGCGGTTGACAGGTTTGCAGCCGCCGGGCCACAGTCCGCACCGAACGAAGCAGTGGGCATGGCGCCTGCCGCACAGATGGCATGCCGGAAACGTCGGCACGGACGAGCATGCCTATGACCAACAGACTGGCGGCGCAGATCAAATCCGCCCGGAACCGGAACCGTAAAACGACACGTCAGCACCAACGTCTCACGCAGCGGGAACTTATGCAGCAACAAGCCCTATCGCCGGTCCATAGCCCAAGCCTATCCGAACTGGAGCCTTTTGGCATTCGCCACGGCTTTTTCACGAAGGAAGGCGGCGTGTCAGATGGCATCTATGCCAGTTTGAATGTGGGCCTTGGCTCACATGACGATGCTGAGAAGGTGCTGGAAAACAGACGCCGTGTCGCCGCCTGGTTCGGGCAACCACCGGAACGGCTGGCGACCGTGCATCAGATCCATTCAACCGATGTCATCATCATGGATGACCGATATAACGGAACACGACTGCAGGCGGACGCCATGGTGACAGCGACACCCGGCCTGATCTTGGGCGTCCTGGCTGCCGATTGCGGCCCAATCCTGTTTGCGGATGCCAAGGCGGGGGTTATCGGTGCGGCCCATGCCGGTTGGAAAGGTGCTCTCGGCGGGATTGCGGAAAACGTCATCAGCGCGATGATTTCCTTGGGCGCAAGCCTTGAGAATATCACCGCAGCGCTTGGGCCCTCCATCGGGCCGGCCAGTTACGAAGTCGGCCCGGAATTTGTGGAGCGCTTCGTCACGCAGGACCCGCGGTTCGAGCGGTACTTTACGCCATCGACCAAGGCTGGGCACGCCATGTTCGATCTTCCATCGCTCACGACGCAGCGGCTGCTCAATGCGGGCGTCCGGGCTGAAAATCTCGCTATCGATACCTATCCCGATCAGGATCGCTTCTTTTCCTACCGTCGCACGACACATGCCAGGGAACCAGATTACGGCAGACAGATTTCAGCCATTGCAATAATGGAGACGTGACATGGCGTTGCATTTCGACAGAAGCGAATATACCGAGCGCCTTCGGCGCCTGACGGATGTCATGGAAGCACAGAAGCTCGACGCGCTTTTGCTGTTTGCGCAAGAGAGCATGTACTGGCTGACCGGGTACGACACCTTTGGCTACTGCTTTTTCCAATGCATGGTCGTGAAGGCAGACGGCTCCATTTCGCTCCTCACCCGTTCTGCGGACATGCGGCAGGCACGTCATACGTCTACAGTCGAAAACATCTTCATTTGGGTGGACCGGGTGAATGCGGATCCAACGCTGGACTTGAAGAACCTGCTGAGCGATCTGGACCTTTTGGGCGCGAAGATTGGCGTCGAATACGATACGCATGGCATGACGGGCCGCGTTGCGCGGCTTCTCGATAACCAGCTTTCCACGTTTGCATCCTTAAGCGATGCGTCAAATCTCGTCGGCGAACTGCGTCTCATCAAGAGCCCCGCGGAGATCGCGCATATTGTTCGCGCTGCCGAACTGGCGGATGATGCGCTGGATGCCGCGCTCGGTCTGATTGCTCCCGGCGCTGATGAGGCAGAGATTCTGGCTGCCATGCAGGGCGCGGTTCTGAAGGGTGGCGGAGACTATTCCGCCAACGAATTCATTATCGGCTCTGGACCAGACGCACTTCTCTGCCGCTACAAGGCAGGTCGCCGCAGACTGGATGCCATCGACCAGTTGACGCTGGAATGGGCGGGCGTTTCTGCCCACTACCACGCTGCGATGATGCGCACCGTGCTGGTCGGCGAGGTAAGTAGCCGCCATCGCGAACTTTATAATGCATGCCGAGAAGCCCTGCTCGCAATCGAGGACGTTCTGAAACCCGGCAACACCTTTGGGAACGTATTCGACGTGCACGCCCGCATCATCGATGAGCGGGGCCTGACACGACATCGCCTGAACAGCTGCGGCTATTCGCTCGGAGCCCGCTTTTCGCCGTCCTGGATGGAGCAGCAGATGTTCCATGCCGGAAACGAACAGGAGATCCTGGCCGGTATGTCGCTGTTCGTGCACATGATCATCATGGACTCCGACAGTGGTGCTGCAATGTCGCTGGGTCAGACCTACCTCACCACGCATGATACACCCCGTAGCCTTTCGCGATACAGTCTGGATCTCATTGTGCGTGGATGAGTCACTGGCGTTGACTTGAACCTTTCCTCGCCCCTACTCTCTTTCTCGGGAAGACGGCAGGAGAAACGGGATGCGAAAGCACCAACTGCAGGTTTGGGCACCGCTGGCGGCCACCCTTCTCTGCGGCTGCAACACATCCGATGCGCTGACACCGAAGGTGGATGTTGGCGGTGGACTGCATCCGACAAGCCCGGTAACGCAAGCCGAAGCCCAGCGCATGGCCGGAAGCCCTGAACCACAGGCAAGATCCATCCCGCCCGCACCTTCCTATCCGGCTGGACCGCAAAACTCCAAGCAAGCGCAGTCGCGTGCCATGATTGAAGGCGCTTCTGCCTCAAGCCAGAGCACGGTCCAGAGCGCCCCGCTCTCATCGCCACCTCCACACGCTTCCTCGCAAAGCGCTGCAGCGGTTGCATCTGCCCCCACCGCCTCCGCTACCGAGGCAGAAAGCATCCGTTTTCTTCCGATTATCGGTGCGCCCGTTCAGGCGGTGACACCTCTGTCCAAGGAGCTCGGCTCCTCGGCGCGTGCCGCTGGCCTGACCATCAAGGCTGCGGCGGACTCCTCCGCCGGGCATATCCTTAAGGGCTATCTCTCCGCTTTCGAGGATGACGGCAAGGTAACGGTCGTGTACGTCTGGGATGTGCTGGACGCCACAGGTGCCCGCCTCAACCGGATTCAGGGACAGTTATCCACACCCTCGCGCGGCGGCGCGGATCCCTGGGCCTCAGTACCGGCGGAACTCATGCAATCGGTCGGCCAAACCACGATAAAAAGCTATCTTGAGTGGCGCAACAATCGCGCCTGATTATTCTGAGTTGAGGCAAATTTGCCACCTCTAACACTGGTTACATAAAAATCCGACCTCTGAGGCGGAACAGTCTTGCATTCGAGGCCCGCCTCGGTAAAAGGCCCGCATCCAGCGTCAAAATGGGCGGACCCAAATGAAGGTTTTCGCAGGCAATTCGAACCGGCATCTGGCCGACGCGATCTGTTCTTACCTCAATGTACCACTTGGAAGAGCGAGCGTACGGCGCTTTGCCGACCAGGAAATCTTCGTGGAGATTCAGGAGAACGTCCGTGGCGAGGACGTTTTCGTCGTTCAGTCCACATCGTTCCCTGCAAACGACCACCTGATGGAATTGCTCATCATGATCGATGCGTTCCGTCGCTCTTCCGCACGGCGCATCACCGCAGTTTTGCCCTATTTCGGCTATGCCCGGCAGGACCGCAAAGCGGGTCCGCGCACGCCCATCTCTGCCAAGCTGGTTGCAAACCTGATCACGGAAGCCGGCGCGGATCGCGTTCTGACGCTCGATCTTCATGCGGGCCAGATCCAGGGCTTCTTCGATATCCCGACCGACAATCTTTACGCCGTGCCAATCTTGGCCCGTGACGTGAAGGAACACTATGACCTGAAGAACGTCATGGTCGTTTCGCCGGATGTCGGCGGCGTAGTTCGTGCTCGCTCTCTTGCGAAACGTCTGGATTGCCAGCTGGCGATTGTCGACAAGCGTCGTGAGCGCGCCGGTGAATCCGAAGTCATGAATGTCATCGGTGATGTGACCGGCAAGGACTGTTTGCTGATCGACGATATCGTCGATTCCGGCGGCACCCTATGCAACGCCGCAGAGGCGCTGCTGAAAAATGGCGCAACCAGCGTTACAGCCTACATCACGCACGGTGTTCTGTCTGGCGGCGCTGTCGCTCGCGTCAGTTCATCAAAACTCAAGGAACTTGTGATCACCGATTCCATACAGCCGACAACGGCGGTTCAGTCTGCTCCCAATATCCGCGTCGTCTCGACTGCCGGTCTACTGGGCGAGGCGATCAACCGGACGGCACTCGAAGAGTCCGTATCCAGCCTGTTCGACTGACACAATCCCGCGCAATACGAATAGCATTGGCCGCACTGCGCTCAAAGCACGTGCGGCCAATGTCTTTATGGGCTGATCAATAGCCGGTGTCATAATCATCCATGGCGATTTTTACGCTGAGATCCTTCAAATGCCGAATGATGATCAGCACCCTTTGCTGTTCATAGAAATACTGAGGAACACAGGCACCAATCTCGACACTCAAGCCTCAGAGCACTCTGCAATCAGAATGAATTCTGCGGCGGTGGCATGACGAAGGTTGTGATCCTGGATCAGGCGGGATCGCGAAGAGAACGTTGAAAGGTCTCCAGCTTGCACTTCAGACAGAGATCGTCTATAGCGCGGGCGTCCGCGTAGACACCCTTGGAGGCAACGCGGATGAAGCGCGTCGGATGATGCCCTTCAAATCCGGCGGGGACAGGTTCCCGGCCCGGATTCTCCAATAACCTCGAAAAGGATATGCCATGAGCAACGCTACTTATGAGCTCAAGGCCGAGGCGCGCGATCGGGTTGGTAAGGGGTCCTCCCGCGAACTTCGCCGCAACGGTTTGATTCCTGCCGTCATCTATGGTGACAAGCAGGCTCCGATTTCCATCGCCCTGTCCACGAACGAAGTAACGAAGCGTATTCACGCTGGCGGTTTCATGACTACCGTTGCTACGATCGACGTCAATGGCCAGAAGATCTCGGTTCTCCCGAAGGACTACCAGCTGGACCCGGTTCGCGATTTCACGATGCACGTCGACTTCCTGCGCGTTTCCGCAGACAGCCGCGTTACAGTTGAAGTCCCGGTTCGTTTCATCAACGAAGAAAAGTCCGCCATCAAGACGGGTGGTGTGCTGAACGTCGTTCGTCACGAAGTCGAACTCGTATGCCCGGCAAACGACATTCCGGAATTCCTGACGGCTGACCTCGAAGGTCTTCAGTTTGGAGATTCCATCCACATCTCCAACATCAAGCTTCCAAAGGGCGTAGAGACGACGATCGATCGCGACTTCACGATCGCATCCATCGTTGCTCCAGTTGCAGAAGAAGCTGAAGAAGGCGCAGCTGAAGCTTCAGAATAAGCTTCATTCTAACCTTCAGTTAGTTTTAGCCCGTCCGGCGACAGCTGGGCGGGTTTTTGATTTTTACCGACGCTTAAGGCTTTTGTCTCGAAACGTTTCCAATATCGCAATATTGCAAGTTAAGGTCACACCTGCTCGTGCCATGATTGAACGAACACGTTCTGTTTCGTAAAATTTAAAGAATACGTGCCACGATCAAAGCAGCTTACGTCGATATCCGGCGACACTGCTGGAACGCGCAAGGGAGAAACCCATGACACGATCTGTCGAAAGCCGCTTTATCGCGATCATTTCTGCAGCTCTAGTCATCGTCGTCGCTCCTCTTTTCTCTCTCTTCCTCGCTCTGTCCTCCAGGCAGGCCAGTGAAAGCCAGCACGACCACATCCAGGTATTGATCGGCGCTAATGCGCAGGCCCTCTCGAAGCCGCTCTGGGATCTCGATATCGAAAGTATCCGGCAGGTCACCGAGCAGCTTGTGGGCGAAGGTGCAATCCGTGTCGTTCAGGTCATCGATACGCTTGGCAAGTTCGATGTAACCGAAAGCAACCTTCGCGACAGCAGCGAAGATCTGGAAAAGATGTCGCGCCCGATCATGTACCGTGCGCCTGACAGCGTCCAGCGAATCGGCACAATCACCGTCCACTACGACAGGGTCGGGCTGTTTTCGGCATTGAACAGAATGGAGATCACATTGATCTCCATCTTTGCGGTCACGATCTTTGTGGTGTTCGCAGCGGCAATCGTCGGCAACCGACTGATGGTCATCCGCCCGCTCCTGCGCCTCACCGCTGCAGTCGAAGCGACGCGTCGACTTGGCTCGCGCCACCACGTGGACTGGCGCTCTAAGGATGAGATGGGCCGCCTTGCGAAAAGCTTTAATGAAATGCAGATCCAGCTGGATCGTGAAGAACGGGAGCTGAAGCGCGCCCATCAGCAAACAACCGAAATCTATAACCTTACGCCTGCAATGCTCTTCTCGCTGGATGCCGACGGCATGATCTGGGCGGTGAGCGATTATTGGCTTCTCGCCACGGGTTACAGCCGCCGACATGTCCTGGGCCGGCCCTTCGTTGATCTCATCATTCCGGAGGATCGCCGGGCCTATCTCGACCGTGGGACGGAATCCGACGGGGGCAACGCCAGCCATGGTGTCACAGTCCGTTTTCAATGTGCAGATAATCGCATAATCGACGTGCTTATCATGGAGACGCTTCTCAAGTCGGCATCCGCCGAGCTGCCGACCTCGCTTAGCGTCATGACGGATGTCACAGAGCTGAAGCAGTCTGAGATTCGCAACCACCATCAGGCCATCACCGATCACCTGACCGGTTTACTGAACCGTCAGGGATTCGAGATCGCGCTTGACGAGAAGATTGAAGAGGCAGACGAGAGCAAGACCGAAGTCGCTTGTCTGTTCATCGATCTGGATCGCTTCAAATCGATCAACGATACGCTTGGTCACGCTGCCGGCGATTGCGTCCTTTGTGAGTTCGTCGAGCGTATTGCACCAATGATTGCAGCGCAGGATTGTGCCTCCCGTTTGGGAGGCGACGAATTTGCCCTCCTTATTACCGGCAAGGATGCAAATGCGAGGGCATCGCAAATTTGTGCGCAGGTCGTCGCCGCTTTCAATAATCCCTTCGAGCTCGATAGTGCTTCAGTGCGCCTCAGCGCCAGCATCGGCCTTGCCGTCTATCCGCAGCATGCGCAAAGCGCCGCAGAGCTTCTTCAGCGGTCCGACATGGCGATGTATGCGCGCAAGCGCGAGGGCAAGAATGGCGCCAGCGTCTATGATGATGCCATCCTGGATCGGACACGCCAGAGGGCCGAAATCGAGTCCGATATCGAGGCCGCTCTCGCCAACAACTGGTTCGAGGCGCACTTCCAACCCATCGTCGATACGCGTACCCGCTCTACAATGGGCTTCGAGGCATTGATGCGCCTGCGTCATCCACGCAAGGGCCTTCAGTCTCCTGCGGCCATTGTCAGCGTTGCCGAGGACACAGGCTCGATCGACAGGATTGGCAATGAGATCCTGGAGGACGCGCTCGAAAGTCTCGCAAATGTATGCCGCATACCGGGCATGGAGCGCTGCTACGTGGCCGTGAACTTCTCACCGCTGCAATTCGAACACAGCTTGCCGACACGTATCGCAGCCCATGCGTCCCGTTTCGGCCTCAGCCCCGGCCAAGTTGTGATAGAGATCACCGAAGCGGTTCTGATGCACGACAACCCGGAAATACGTACAATCCTGGATCAGTTGCACAGTTTCGGCTGCCGCATCGCACTGGACGATTTCGGAACAGGCTATTCTTCACTGAGTTATTTGAGCCGCTTCCCGGTCGACATCGTAAAGATCGATCAGTCCTTCGTGAAATCGCTGGGGACCGATGCAGTCGAGATCAAGCAGAAAAACCGGATGCTGATGGAAGGTATCACTGCTATCTCGCATAAGATGAACTGCATCGTGGTCGCCGAGGGCGTGGAAACGGAGGAGCAGTTCACGCAGTTGCGCGCCATCGGCGTCGATTGTGCACAGGGCTATCTCTTCTCCAAGCCCATGGCCGTGCCGGATCTCATCACAAATCTGAACACGACCGCGAATTTACTGGAGTCGCGCATTGCATAAGCGCAAACTGAACTAGCGATTCAACTGGGGGTGAGCGTGAACCGACTTCTCCTGACAGGTATAATGGTACTTATGGCGGCGTCGGTACGATCCGAGCAGTTAACCTTCACAACCGAATCCTACCCCCCCTACAGCTTTGTTTCATCGACTGGAAAACCATCCGGCGTCGGAGTCGACCTGGTGGATGCCATCATGCGCGCCAATAGCGTCAAGGCCAGCTACACAATCGAGGTCATGCCTTGGGCCAGAGCTCTGGCGCTTGCGGAAACCTCGAAGGATCATTGCGTCTTTGCCGCAGCCCGTACCAAGGAACGCGAAAAGAGCTTTCAGTGGGTCACCCCCTTTTTCTCGGATATCAATCTGCTCGTCGCACTCAAATCATCTCCGGTCGATGCCCGCACGATCGAGCAAGCGCGGCGGTATACCGTCAGCACCCAGCGGGGTGATTACACACACAGCTTGTTGAAGGAACAAGGGTTCGAAAAAATCGATGTCAGCGCAAATTTCGAGACCTCGCTGGCAAAACTCATGGCGGGACGCATCGACCTCATTCCGATGTCGGAATCGGTCTACAACAAGCTGATCCGGGACGGAGCCGAATTGCGCCGTCTGATGATCTTCTCGGAACAAAAACTGGGTATTGCCTGCAATCGCGCGATCTCGCCCGACCTGATCGCCAGAATGCAGGCCGCTTTGGATACACTGCGCTCTACCGGGGAACAGGATCGCATCTTGCGCAAGTATGGCCTGCTGCCTCCTCGTTGACTCGCACAGTCATGTCTTGGTCCTGCAAAGGCCCGCCTGACGACATAGCTCTTGACTTTACTGCCCTTTCGGAGTGGGAAAGCGATCGAGAGCAAAGGTCCAAACCATCATGATCATCATCGCAGGCTTGGGAAATCCGGGCAGTCAATACCGCGGCAATCGCCACAACATCGGCTTCATGGCCGTTGATGCAATCCAGCGGTTGCCTGGCTTTGGCTCCTGGTCGAAAAAGTTCAAGGCCGAGATTTCCGAAGGCGAAATCAACGGGGAGAAGGTCCTGTTGATGAAGCCGCAGACCTTCATGAATCTCTCCGGAGAAGCGGTTGGTGAAGCCATGCGCTTCTACAAGCTCGGCCCCCAGAACATCGTTGCGATCTATGATGAACTCGACCTTCCTCCCGGCAAGGCGCGCATCAAGACAGGTGGCGGACACGGCGGACATAACGGCGTGAAATCGCTGGATGCCCATTGCGGCAAGGACTACCGGCGCCTGCGGCTGGGCATCGGCCATCCCGGCTCCAAGGAACTGGTTCATAACCATGTTCTGGGCGACTTTGCGAAATCTGATCAGCCCTGGCTTGAGACACTGCTCGATGCGATTGCTGCCAATATCGGCCATCTTGTGAAGGGTGAAGATTCGCAACTGATGAACAAGATCGCGCTGGCCACCGGTGACCAGAGTACAGACCCGACGGCAAAACCTGCAAAAGCGCCAAAGCCATCCAAGCCCGCCAACCAGTCCCACATCCATCAGGCGCGAAGCAATCGCGGCCCTGCCCTTCCAGCGTCCGGCCCCATGGCAGATATGCTGAAAAAGATGTTCGGCCCGAAGGGGGAGTGAAGGCTCACTCTTCCGGTTCAGTGATGAACATCAGCGGGAACCCGGCCTCCTTGGCGAGCTCCACCGCTTCCTTCGCCTTCGTCTCGGCAATATCCTTGGCACAGACGACAACGACAGCAAGCCCCATGCGGTGCGCCGTCATCATCACGCGGTGTCCAGCCTCCGCGCTCATGCGGAACACCGACTTCAGCACGATCGTCACGAATTCGCGCGGCGTGTAGTCGTCGTTCAAGAGAATGACCTTGTAGAGCTTGGGTCTTTCGAGCTTTGGCTTCGCCTTTGTCGTCGGCTTGACAGTCGTATTCTCACTCATGGCCGCGTTCCCAACAGGCTCAATTGTCGCTCACAAGCGATCAGCACGGATATTGATAGATGGCAAGATGCGCGACGGGCATCAGCCCCGCGTCATAGCAAGCTTACTGCCTGAAAAGGTCGCGGACAAGTCGCGCAGCCCTCCACGGACGGGATTTAAGCCTCTGCTCGCATCGCTTGCCCTTGACCCGATGACCTTCTTCCCCCATAGCCGAAGCCAAATCGAAAACAACGACGGGTCAACCCTTATGGGATTTAAATGCGGCATCGTCGGCCTGCCCAATGTCGGCAAGTCGACGCTCTTCAACGCGCTGACGAAAACGGCTGCTGCACAGGCCGCCAACTATCCCTTCTGCACCATTGAGCCCAATACGGGTGAAGTGGCCGTGCCAGATGCACGCATGCAGAAGCTGGCTTCCATCGCGGGCTCGAAGGAAATCATCCCGACCCGCATTTCCTTCGTGGATATTGCCGGCCTGGTGCGCGGCGCCTCGAAGGGTGAAGGTCTCGGCAACAAGTTTCTCGCCAACATTCGCGAAGTGGATGCTGTGGTCCACGTTCTGCGTTGCTTCGAAGATGACGACATCACCCACGTCGAAGGCCGCATCAACCCGGTCGGTGACGCCGAAACCATCGAAACCGAACTGATGCTGGCGGACCTCGAAAGCCTGGAGCGCCGCGTGGAACAGACCCGCAAGCGTGCGACCGGCAAGGACAAGGAATCGCTGGCACAGCTTCCGGTCATGGAAGCCGTGATCAAGCTTCTCAATGAGGGCAAGCCGGCTCGCTTGTTGCTGAAGACACTGGGAACCGATGAGATTGCCGTTCTCAAGGGTCTCAACCTGCTGACTTCCCATCCGGTTCTTTATGTCTGCAACGTCGCAGAGGCAGATGCCGCCACGGGTAACAAGCATACCGAAGCGGTTGCTGCCATGGCGAAGGAACAGGGCGCAGAATGCGTCATCATTTCCGCTGCCATCGAAGCCGAAGTCGCTCAATTGCCGGAAGAGGAAGCAACCGAATTCCTCTCTGCGCTCGGCCTTGACGAAGCAGGCCTTGATCGCTTGATCCGCGCTGGCTACCACCTGCTCGATCTGATCACCTACTTCACCGTTGGCCCAAAAGAAACGCGTGCCTGGACCATCGTTCGCGGCACCAAGGCGCCACAGGCGGCAGGCGTTATCCACTCCGATTTCGAACGTGGTTTCATCCGCGCCTTCACCATTTCCTATGACGACTACATTGCCTTCAAGGGCGAAGTCGGTGCCAAGGAAGCGGGCAAGGGCCGCGATGAAGGCAAGGAATATGTCGTGAATGACGGCGACGTCATCCATTTCCGCTTCAATACCTGATCAAAGCGACATTCGCTCCATACTGGCCGCCGCTGCACCCGCACCGGCGGCTTTGTTGTTCGCGAAGAGGCTCAAACCTCGAGGAGCAGCGTTGCGGCAATCGTCCACATGATGAGGGCAATGCAGGTATCGAGTAAGCGCCACGCCGAGGGCTTCGCAAACAGGGGCCTCAGATAAGTCGCGCCGTAAGCGAGCGAGAAAAAGAAGACCAGTGAAGCCGTTGATGCTCCTGCGGCGAAGATCAGTTCCTCGCCCGGGAAGCGGGTTGAAAGCGTCCCTACCAGCACGACCGTATCCAGATAGACATGCGGATTGAGCCAGGTGAAAGCGAGACAGGTGGAGATCACCGTCGAGAAAGGCAGTCCGGCGCCCTCCGTGATCACGAGGCTGGAAGCTTCCGTCACGGCGGAATGCAGGCTGCGCGCGCCATACCACAGCAGAAACGCCGCCCCCGCATAGCGCATGACAGGATCGATCCATGGCGCAGACGCAAGGATTTGCTGAAAACCACTGACGCCGAAGAAGATAAGCAATGCATCGGAAAGCGCGCAGGTCAGGGCGACGGCCAGAACATGCTCGTTTCGCAAACCCTGCCGCAGCACGAAGGCATTTTGAGCCCCAATCGCGACGATGAGGCTAAGCCCGATACTGAAACCCGTCGTGTAGGCCGTTGTGATCACGCCATTTCCTTTAACTGAATAGTCTGGAATTAACCGGCCAGGCGAGTTAAGTAAAATGAAGGCTCCTTACGCGAATTAAGGAAAACTAATCCGATGCTGGACTATGGCGGACTGCAGGCAGTGGCGATGGTGGTGCGCACGGGCAGCTTCGAAAAGGCTGCCCAGAAGCTGTCCGTTACACCTTCTGCGGTCTCGCAGCGGGTCAAGGCGCTGGAAGAACGCCTTGGCACGATCTTGATTGTACGTGGCCAGCCTTGCACCGCGACCAGCGAGGGCGAGTTGATCTGTCGCCATGTCGAGCAGGTCTTGATGCTGGAGCATGACCTTTCCGCCGCCCTCCCGGCCCTGCCTCCCAACCGTGACAGCGAGGACCGGGTTACGATCCCGTTGGCGGTCAATTCCGACAGTCTCGCCACCTGGTTTCTCAGCGCTGCCGCCGCCGCGAGTTCCAGTACGGGCTATCTGTTCGATGTGATTGTGGATGATCAGGATCATACGACCGACATCCTGAAAGCAGGTCGGGCTATCGGTGCAGTCACCGCACAGCCGGAACCTGTTGCGGGCTTCAAGACGTTCTCGCTCGGTGCCATGACCTATCTTGCGACCGCCTCACCCGCATTCCGCCAGAAATATTTCAGCAAGGGGCTCACGAGAGAAACGCTGCAGAAGGCGCCCGGCATTGTCTTCAACCGTAAGGATCGGCTGCAGGACAGCTGGGTTCGCAGGGTCACCGGCCAACAGGTCGCTTTTCCAAACCATTGGCTCCCCTCCAGCCATGCCTTTATCGATGCCTGTCTGCTGGGATTGGGATGGGGTATGAGCCCACTTTATCTCTTGCACCACCATCTCGCCAACGGCACACTCGTGGATCTGGCGCCTGCACATCCGATCGACGTTCCGCTGTACTGGCAGATAAAGTCCTCCGCCGTAACGCCTCTCAAGGCCCTCACAGAGACCATCGTCAGCTGTGCGCGGAGCAACATGAACCGACCGACCTAAACTCACGCAGCAGGCGGCAGCTTTTCGGCCATGGCAGGCGGAAAGAGTTCCAGCACCCGGTGGCGCAGATAACGCCATCCCACGCCCACCAGCAGCACGACGATGCCGACAACGGCAAGCGCCATGAACACGATCAGATCGCCGGTCAGTTGCTGTTCCTTCAGGATCCCGATCACGGCGACGACAAGCGCTACAAGTCCGGAGGTCGCAAACGCGCGCCGGTCTATCAGAATGCCCACCAGCATCAGGCAGGACACGACGGCTATGATCGGCAGCGCCAGATCGCCTTGCCAACTCTCCGGGGCGATTCTCAACGCTCCGGTCCGAAGGTAGATGACAAAGGAAAGAACGGCATACAGCAAGGCAGGCGCCGTCATCAGATGAAGCCAGAAGGCAATATCGGCGCTTCTCGAAATTCGATGGCGGTCAGCAAGATCAAAACGCATAGCAATGGCAAACAGCCCGCCCGCCGAGAGCAACAGAATGCAGACCAGCAGAAACGGATAGCTCGTGATGAAATGTTGCACCCCGAACACTCGCTCCAGCAGTGCGAAGACAAGCATCGTAGCCAGAGCCAGACAGAAGGCAATGAAGAGCGCAACGGCGAGCGGAACTCGGTAACGCAAGGCATAGAGCCCGAGCACCGCCGGAAACGGGGCCACATAAGCGGCAATACCCAGCGAAGTGTCAGCATCGACGTAATCGCCCAGGATCACCAACCCCGCAATCCAGGTCACCGCCGCAGCCGAAATGGTCAGCACGACCGCGGGCAAAGCCAGACGCTGGCGCGCGACCAGTATTTCAGACAGGAGAATGATGGCAGGCGTGATGACGAAGATATTGCCGAGCCCCCAAAGGCCGGCAAACAGGATCAGGATGCCGATGCTGATCAGCACATCGTGAAAACCACGTAGAAACCGGGGGGCTTCCGTATCCGGCGGTGACGACAGCATACCGTCCGCCACGGAGCCAGCAGGCAAGGCAAGCGCTTTCGACAAATGCCGCTCGAGATCCGCGACCTTGGCGGCATCAACAAGCCCTTTCTCGACAGCACCCTGTAGTGCAGCTCTCAGCGTGTTCATGTTTCTCCTCCCGATGCCTTGAGAGCAGAACTCCCACCATCCTGAATAATCTCCGCGGCCGGGCATTGTCCATGCCCATCGGCGACCTAGAACCTGTGCTTACAAGCCAAGTGTCTGCTGTCGCATTTCCGAGACGGACAAAGACAGAAAGACGCAACCAGGAATGGACGCGACCGTGAAATCATTGCATACTAACAACCCCCACAAGGCATTTCAGGAACGAGCGTACTGAGGCTTTATCTATTGAATTGCTAAAACAACTGCTGGAACAAGTTCGATGAAACGCTATTCATCGATGATAACCCAGTCTCATGAAGGAACCAGGCATGACGAATGGGAAGCTTCACTTTGAAGACTTCACCCCGGAGCGCGCATTTCCGCTCGGGCCGCTTACGGTCAGTGCTGAAGAGATCATCGAATTCGCTTCCGAATATGATCCGCAGCCAATGCATCTTTCCGAGGAAGCCGGTAAAGCGAGCATTCTAGGCGGCCTTGCGGCATCCGGTTGGCATACGTCTGCGCTGCACATGCGCATGACTATTGACAGTTTTCTGCTGAACTCCACCTGTGAGGGTGCGCCGGGCGTTGACTTCATGGACTGGAAAAAACCGGTTCTGGCAGGTGACACACTCTCCGGGCAGGCAGTGGTTCTGGAAGCTCGAACACTCCGCTCGAAGCCCGGCATCGGATTGATCCGTATGCGAAGCAAAGTTGACAACCAGCGCGGCGAAACCGTCTGCGTGCTGGAGCAGGCAATCATGTTCCGGATGCGGGCTGTTCAGGAGACTGCACCATGAGAATGGCTGAACTCAACACGGTCGGCACGCGCCTCGAAGTGGGCACCATGGAATTCACCGCAGACAGCATCATCGGCTTTGCACGCAAGTTCGATCCTCAGCCCTTCCATCTGGATGCCGAGGCTGCCAAGGATTTCGTGTTCGGCGGCCTGTGCGCTTCCGGATGGCAGAGTGCAGCAGGCTGGATGAAAACCTTTCTAGCCTACTGGACCAAGGAATGTATTCGATTGCACAAGCAAGGCATTGCCCCACCCAAGCTCGGCCCATCGCCCGGCTTTCGCAAGCTCCAGTGGCTGAAGCCGGTCTATGCCGGCGACCGGATCACCTATTACACGACGCTGCTCAACAGCCGCGAACTGGCCTCGCGCCCGGGTGTCTGGCTGAACTCGACCCTGAATGAAGGCGTCAACCAGAACGGCGAGACCGTTATTCGCTTCGAAAGCAGCGTGCTGGAATTCACCTGAGGAGCACGAGCTCAGCGGGCCACGATCACCGTGGCCCCGGCTCCCACCATCAAAGCGCCTGCGCCTTTGTTAAGACGGCGCAGGACCACCGGATTGCGCAGCAATCCGCGTGTGCGCAAGGCCAGCAGAATGTGCCCGCCAATCACGATGGCCTCGACGATCAGGATCGCCGCCGCCAGCAGACTGAAATCGCCGAGCGAGAGATGTGCATCAACGACGTTTGGCAGCAGAGCGATGTAGAACAGCGGCATCTTGGGGTTTCCGAGATTAAGAAACACCCCCGCCAGATAACCGCGCCATAATTCCCCATGACCGGCCACATGCCGCGCTTCCGGTAAGGCAGCGGGCGCAGTCCACAGCCGAAATCCCATCCAGATCAGGTAGATCGCTCCGAGATAGCGGAGCACCACCATCGCCCAACCCATCTCTGCCGCGAAGGCGGACAAGCCGAAGGCCGCAAGGGACAGGAAGATGAGGATACCTGTAACCGTACCGAGACCGTAAGCCAGACCGGATGCCGGACCGTGATGAAGCGTTCGCGCAAGGATAGTCATATTATCCGGGCCGGGGCTGGCCGCGAAAATGAAGAATGCAAGCGCAAACCCAATCAGCGATGTGAATTCCATGTGACTCTCCTGTGGACATCAATGGAACCGCAGCAGAACAGAGCGTTGCTCAGCCGTCAATGCCCGTCGAAGGACACCAGCGTGCGGACCTCGACGCCGAGCGCCTCCAGCTTCTTGCGCCCGCCCAGTTCCGGCAAATCAATGACGAAACAGGCGGACACCACCTCGGCACCCAACTGACGAAGCAGCTTCACAGCGCCTTCGGCCGTGCCACCCGTCGCGATCAGATCGTCGCAGAGAATGACCTTGTCGCCCGGCTTCACCGCATCCACATGCATTTCCATCTCGTCGACGCCATATTCGAGGCTATAGGCCACACGAACGGTGGTGTGCGGCAGCTTGCCCTTCTTGCGGATTGGAACGAAGCCTGCCGAAAGTTGATGCGCCATGGCGCCGCCGAGAATGAACCCGCGCGCCTCAATGCCCGCAATCTGGTCGATCGCCAGATCCGCATAGGGACGGACCAGTTCATCGACCGCGCTGCGAAACGCTGCAGCATCCCCTAGAAGCGTCGTGATATCGCGGAAGATGATCCCCGGCTTCGGATAATCGTGAATAGCGCGGATCGAGGCAGCAAGGGTCTGCGGAATATCAGCCATGGGATTCAAACGTCCAGAAGGGTGAACAGGGATACCACCAACAAGTCATAACCTCCACCAGAGGTGGAGGTTTGAAACGCTGCGCTTGAACCGCTAGAAGCGGTTTTGCTATAAGTTAGTAGCTGCGATTAAAGAGGTCGGCAAAGTCGGAAGCTTTGTCGGCCTTTTCTTGATTACGGATATACCGTCTGACGACCTGCTCATCGTGCCCAGCCGTGGACACGTAGTATCCCCGCGCCCAAAAGTGATAGCCTTTGTAGGTCGTGGTGATGATTTAAGGATTGGGATTCCCAAAAGAGCGCAAATCGGATTCAAAGCTGATTTTGGAGATCGG
>NZ_JALJQZ010000016.1 GCF_022968395.1 Affinirhizobium lemnae | reverse complement strand
GTTCGGCAGGCATGAGCTATCCCAGCAAGCTCATTCACTCATCGTGACACTCCCATACTTTCGCCGTTACGGCGCACCGTTGAAGACGGTGTAGCCCTTGAGATAGGGGATTGCACGATCGTCCGCATCCTGCTCCTTCGGCGTGAAGGTGCCGTACTTGACGACGAGGGTTCCTTGTTCGCCCTTGCGGACCTGAGCACCGAGCTCCTGAGCCTGCCGGTAAGTCATCCATGTGTTTTCGTCGTAGCCGGCGAGTTGCCCGGAGAGCCACAGCATGACCACGTTGATGCCGCGATAGGCTTCGCCGGAGGCGCGGAGCGGCGTAGCCGACCTGCGGCTGTTTCCGCGCCATGGCCGGATCCAAGGCTTGGTGCCGGCCTCGAGCTGCTGAATGATGGTGTCGGTGATCCGCTGGTAGGTGTCCTTTACGCTCTGCATCGCCGTCTCCTGTTCGTTGGTTGACGGCAAAGATCCGAAGATAGCGAAACGACCCCATGCACCCGTAGGGCCGCAACGGAGTGTAGGACCGCGCAAGCGGTTGGATGGGGGAGGGGCTATCGTAGTTTGTCCGTCAAATCATCCAACGGACAGGGGAAGGCGCAGAGCTCCGGCACCCCGGCCAATGACACAGGCCCTCACTGCAGCGACCGGGCCGCAGGTCAGCGCTCTCGGTCGTCTTGGTCGCGGTTTCGCTGGCGATCGGCAAGCTGCTGCGCTTCGATAGCCTTAAGATCGGCGTTGATGTGCTGCGACTGAGGCTCTTGGGCCTTTTGCTGACCTGGCTGCGATTGGGCATCTTGGACCTGTTCCGGCCGCCCCAAAGTCTTGAAATCAGATCCAGCGGCGAACTTCACCTCCTCGTCGTCAGGAGGCGTCCGCTCGGGAAGGTCAGCGCGGTCAACGGCCACAATCCCCCTGTCGGTCACGAGACTCGCCACGCGATTGTCATACCCGAGAACCTGCCCTTCGATCACTTCGCCCGGGCGAGCCGTGCGGATATTGTGCTCAAAGGGTTTCTCGCCAGCCTGCTCAAGATCTGACATGGCACTGCGGATTGCCTCGCGGCGGTTAGGATCCATCGCATCCTGGATGAGGTGCTTCATCGCCGGACTGGACGGATCATTGGTGGTCTCAATGGATGCCTCGATCATGCGAGGCTTAGTGATGACGGTAAGGTCGATGTCATGTCCGTAGGTGCGGCCCAATGAGACCACCAGCGCCTCGTTTGCCCTTCCATTGCCTTCTCGAAAAGCGTGAACGTAATTCAGCTCAGAAAGGACGTGGGCAACCTTCTCGGCAAACTGCTCAGGTGTAGCGGCTTTAAGGCCCTGAACGTCTCTAGCAGGCCTCAGCGCCTCGTTGAGACCCATTTCTATCCGCGATCCGTGCAGAAACGTCGTGCCGCCCTTCGAAAGCCCTCCTACAGGCTCTACCCGCTGCCCATCGACGACAGGACTTTCATTTCGCGTATGACCTGCCCATTCATAGACATCTTGAAAGATGTAGCCGTGTAGAGCCTTCAGATGCGCTGCGTCGTGATTACCGGTCGGGCCTTTTCCCTCAGCCAGCTCTGTTTGCCTCAAAGCAGTAAAAGCGTATTCAGCCTCACGCAGCGCCGAATGGCTCCTGATATCCAGCTTGTTCTTCAGAACATCCCTGAAGTCCTTATCCTCTGAAGTGTTTGGATAGGTGTAGGAGCCTTTGGCTTCATCATCGCGGGCCAAGCGAAACCTCATGCAAAAAGGCCGCCTGAGTTCACAGGCGGCCGCTACAAATGTCTAGGTGATGATTAAGGCCGCTTGAATCGGGCCAGCATCTCTTGGCGCATTTCCTCGGAAGTGATGTCCCCCGCGACGTAGCGGGCCTTCGCTTCTTCCAAGACCGGGTCACCGGTGTAACCCTGCCGCATATTCGCAGCGCGTGCCTGATCTGAAGCCTTCTTCCGTGCTGCAACAGCTTCCGGAGAGCGATCGGGGCGAGGGGCATGAACGTTCATTGGCAGAGCCTCCAGTTACTGTTCCACTTAGCACAAAAAGAGCCGAATATCCAGCGAATGCGGGGTAAGCGGCTCTTTTATGGTGGGAGCCCGATCAGAGATCGGGCCTCCCAGAGCGATCAATCGCGGGGTTCCCATTCGATGATGGCCTGCAGTGCCAAGTCATCTTGACCGGGGTAGCGGCCCAAGTTGGCGTTGAAGCCGAGGCGCTTGATGGAGAGGGTGTAGTACGGCTTCCCTTCTCCGCTGGTCTTCTTCCAGATGCCGCCAACTTCGATGTCGTGACCGCGAGGTGACTTGGCATAGACGCGATGCGTCGGAGCCTTTTCGTTGGTGGAGTCGAAAGGTGTAACCTTGATGTCCAGGTCCCGGTCGATGGTGGAGATGAGGCCGGTTCCTTTGGCGTTGTCGATGTCGTCTCTGTCGAACTGGATGAAGTTGGTCATGCTCATGTTAATCACTCCTCTATGGTGGTTGCGATGATCGTTCATAAGGCACGGCAAAAGCGGTGCGCACCGCAGGCCGGAGCGCAGCGAAGGAGGCTGGACGGGGACAAATTTTGTTTCGCGAGGAAGCCGAAGGCGGGGAAAATTTGGAGGCGAACGGCTTTGCGCCAACCGCGTCGCCGTGCGAACGGGCATCAAGAGCAACCACTTTGGAGGTGTGGGGCCTGAGCGCTTGCAGCAATACGTCACCTCGACAAATGGGACATCGGCACAGGTCAAGGGCGGGATTGTGCTGACTGCAGCCGAACCAGCAGCCTGAAACAAGAGGCTGGGGTAACCAAGAGTTCCACCAAAACATGAGATCTCGCCATCTGTTGCCCATATCTGCGCCGCCAGTCGTTCAGTTGCCGGAATGGCTGCGGCGATAGGAGGAGGGTGATTCAACCTGAGCACCCCACAAGCCTTGGCCTCGCTGTCGGGCTCTTGCCTCGGCGCGGCGATACTGGTCCAGGTCGATCGGGTGAGATCTTGGCAGATAACGCAACAGGAGGCTGGCTTGGCCCGCCTTCACCATTTCAAGGCCAATATCCGAGTTGTCGATGAAGCACTGGCCGACAAGGCGTTTGTACTGGTCTCGATCGACTTCAACGCAGCGGACATGCTTGCCATCGATCATGCGGGCGAGGAAGCGACGTGCCTCAATCCCGCAATTCCATATCACACCGTTTTTGGAGCCAGTCTGATCCCGCTCACAGGCGTCAATGGCCGCGATACGGATCCTCTGTTGGCGAATGCTGAAGGTGTCACCGTCGATCACTCGCGCCCGGCCTGAATAGTCGGCCGCTGCAGAAGACGCGGTGAACAAAAGCGCGGCCAGCGCGGCTCCAACCAAGCGATTTCCTATCACGAGTGTGCCTCCATCGAGTTGCGGGCTGCCAGCCCAAAGACGGAGCGGTTTAGATGAAGGTCTCCGCTCGCGGCGCGGTCGGTCATAGCCCGCAAATACCCGCCCGGCGAGCTGATCTCGGCCCGCGTGTATTTCTCAAACGTCAGAGCGATAGCAACGGCAGCCGCCTGCTGGCCCATTCGGTCCACGGCCCGCTGGCGCGCATCCTCGGACACGCCGGCGATGCGGCAAAGTTTAGGAGCGATCCGGTCCAGGTCCGCCCAACTACGCGGGGGTTGGTAGCCATATTCGGCAAGGCTTGGCGTAGCCCGCCACACATCTTCCAGCGCCACAAGTGAAGGCCGCACCTGCAGTTGCCTATTGCTTTGGCGCGAACGGCTCCCCAGGCTTGCTTCAAAAGCCCTCTTGCTGGCGGAGCCAGCCTTTAGTGAGCTGACTTGTTCGGCGTTAGCCGAACGCCATTCATCATTACGAGGCTCAAAAGGCTTCGGGGTTGTAATCTGTATGTGCATGTCGTTTTCGACATCCGTGCATGTCATATTTGCATCTATGCCGGAAGTTCGCGGGGTCCGTTTCACGTTGCGCAGTCGGTCGGCAAGCCACTCCAAAAGCATTGTTGCCTTCCGGAGGACTTGGGCCGGTGCGTACCTGGCTGATCCGATGAAGGCCGCGATCTTCTCAACACGGGACCCGATCCGCCCGAGAATGACTTCGCCTCGTTCGGTTGAGGACACGAGAGCATACCTCGCGGCACGCAGAGCGTCACGGAAGCGACGCGCTGCGTTGTCGCGAACTCGAATCTCTTCCCGCTTCTGGCGCACCAGCTGATCAAGTTCATGGTGCCGAGCGATCATGACGCGCAGATCAATGCCGCAGGCGTCGGCAATATCTCCTTCGCCGTCCCGGATCGGGTAGCGCTTGAAATTTGCACTGTCCTGCATTGTGACAAGCCCGAGGTCGTACAATCGGGAGAGAATTCGGCTTACGCGTCCCGGTGACTTGTTGATGTCATACCCCAGTTGTCGGTTCGACTTGTAGACAATCGGGCGCCCGCCTTTGTCAAAGGCATCGGCCTTGGCAGTCGTTATGATAGCCTCGAGCAACGCATATTCTGAGGTCGTGATCATTCCGATCGTCATCAGATTCTTAGCGAGCACCGCAAGCTGTCCGCGGGTAACAGATCTGATTTCCGTTGACTGCGCCAGTCGCCGGAATTCGGCTCGCTCCTTCGTCATTCTGCGACCTCTCGGCCGCTTTTGTAGTGTGGGTTCCCCCATCGTCCGTCTCCTGTCAGAGGCCAGACAAAGCTCCGCCGTTCACCGAAAAGGTGTTTTGATTATTGACATCGGAGGGGAGGTCTGCGAGAACGATTTTGCTTATATTTTCGAACTGCAGACCGCTTCCGGATCTTTCGGGAGCGGTTTTTCTTTTCTGGGCCGGGTGTGATCTCCAAAAAGCTGTTAGAATGTGTGAGTCGGAATCGGTTACGGTTCCGCTCGTTACGATTTGTAGCCTGAGATACCGAATTGATGCAAGTTGACACATTTCCGCGCTGCTGCGCTGGTTCAGCCGACATCTGAAATAGCGCTTACATTTCAATTTATTAGCATGCTTTTCCGAGTCTTCCCTCTCTTCACGCTGAAATCTGGAACATTTCCAGAGTAGGATTTACCCCCGTTATTGTTGGGGAAATTCAACCGGGTGGGGAGGAGAGTTTGAGAGGAGGGGGCGCGGGCCTCCTCTCAACAAGCGGCCTGATGTGCCGTCCCCCGATACGTTTCTGCCTCCCAGGCACCTGCGAAAGCGCCCGCATTGGCTCGATGCCAAAGCGGGCGCTAAGGTGCGATCTTGCAGTAAACTCAGCCGCGCTGAATAGCCTCCTCAATGTAGGTCGGTGGTAGATCGAAGGCCTTTAGCGCTGTATCGAGTGCCTTTTGCACGTCATCCCAATCAACATGCTCCGGATCGTTCAGGTAGGCGTTGATTAGCTGGCAGCAGCTTTCGGCGGCAAGGGTCGGATCAGGTACGGAATCAAGCATGGCTTATCCTCTGGAATAGGGGAGCCGGTCACGCTGGAGGACGTAACCGGCGGAAAGCAGCGGCGGGATTATTCCGCTGCCATCGGGAACGAGTGTTCGTTCTTGTCCTCTGAGGTTTCAGCCTCACCCTCTGCGTCGGGGTCAGACGCGATCCGAACGTGAGGTGGAAGCCAACCGCTCTCCTTGATGGACTTGGCGGCATACTCCGCAGCCTCGCCCCTCTTCATGTTGCCAACACCAGCGGCGAAATCCTCGCCGCGCACCTCGGCAACAACGGCTTGAATGGTCGGCCTGTTGACGTGGCTGAAATAGCTTTCCGCCGTAGTCTCAAACCAGTCACGCATGTCCACGTTCAATGCGCGGCCCATCTGGTCTGCATGGGCCAGCGCTTGGCTGCGACTGCTGAACTTCTTCTCAACCGCATTGACGGAATGGGCGGCGGCATAGGCCAGAAGCTGCAACAATTCGCTTTGCGATTGATCCATCAGCCATTCCCAAAGGTCAGCAGGATCGCCGGGAAGCCGATGCCCATAGTTTTCCTCAAGGCTTCCCCACGCCTCAAGGGCCTTGTTCTCGGCGGGACGCTTCATCGAACCGTCCAGCACTTCATGAGTGACAGAGATTTCAAGCGCGCTCTGGTGGCCGGGAATGCCCCATGCCGTGCGATACTGCACTTTGAGCAACATCGCGTGGACGACCGCCACAAGCGCAATGTCGGGATTGTTCGCCAGCTCGACACGAAGTGCCGCCGTCTTCTGAGCGGTCAGGTCTTCAATCAATGCGGCTGAATGGGTCAGCCCCCTAGATTTCGAAGCGCCGTCAGCCTCCTCGGTCGCCCCGCCTTGCTTCCCTTCCGTGGCCTCGGCCTTCTTCTTGTCCTCGTCGCGGACAAGGCCTCTCAGCACAGACAACTTGCCCCAATGGTCGATTGTGACGATTGCCCCTGCCATTGCGAGGTCTTCGCCGCGATAGGCTTCTTCGCGCTTCTGCAGGACGGCAATTTCCTGCTCGACGGCGGACAAGGCGGCCTCTGCACCTTCATCCTCCTGATCCGCATCGATCTGCGCCGCCAGTTCGTCATAACGCTCGGTCAGAGCGTCAAGCTTGGCTTGATCCTCATCGCTTAGGTCCAAGCGCTGCGGGTAAACCCGGGCCATCTGATAGATGTTATCCGGCTGCTGAGCGCACCACTCGACCCATTTCCAGCCTTCGGCCTTCACGGCTTCCGCCTCGACCTCCAACTTCTCGGCAACCAGCATTTCAAGCAAGCCGCTATCGCATGCAAAGCCTCCTCCCTGCTCGGCAAACAGGTCGCGGCGCACTGGACCGCCAGCCGCCTCATAAACCTCTAAACCGCCGATCAGCGCGAGCCGCTTGTCGCTTGCAGGGACTTCATCCACGGCGAGACGGCGCTTGATTGTGTTGGCGCTGCGATCCCATGAGGGGAGGGCATTCCAAACCTCTTCCTGTCGAGCGTGATCGTCGGTGATGGTGAAGGCGGCAAGCTGCTCAAAGGTCATATCCTCGGCGCGGAACGCCGCGAACAGGACAGGGGAAACCTTCGCCAGCGCAAGACGGCGATTGACGATGATTTCGGTTGTCCCGAACCGGGCGGCGATGTCCTTGATGGACTTGCCCTCATCGAACAACGCTCTGAATGCCTCGAACTGGTCGGCGGGGTGCATTGCTTCCCGCATCACGTTCTCGGTCAGGCTTAATTCCGTGGCGTCACCCACCTCCCGGACAATGACATTTACAGCGTAGTCAGCCGTGATCTCGCCCCGTTCGGCCAGAAGATTGAGGGCTGCAAGGCGCCGACCGCCAGCGGTTACGAGGTATCTCCCCTTGGATGCCTTGCGCGCAACAAGGTTTTGAATGACGCCATTGGCGAGGATCGAGGCCGACAGGCTCTCGATGCTCTCCTTGGTGTAAGTCTTCCGGACGTTCTTCGGATCTGCGTCCAGCTTGTTCAATGCTATCGCGATGATGTCGCTCATGGTCTCTTGCTCCAGTTTTTCCCGTTTCCCTTGGGAGCAAGCCCCGCTAGTGGGCGAAGCCTCTGCCTTCGTTCTCGAAGGATGTGCCCCCACATCCGGCGGAACGAAGGGGGAGGGCTTGAGCCCGCTCCCGTTAGGACGCCGATCGGGTCATGGGGCGGGAGGAAGGAAAAACGGAAGGTTTGCCGGCCTGACGGCGAAAGCCGTTTTTCCTGACGAGCGACAGCGCTTGCGCGCTTGCCCATTGGCGCGATCGGCGACCTATCGTAAGAGCGGTACAGGGTAGGGTCGATGGGCGGCCGATCCCGGCCGCTCCTTGTGGATGCGAACCGGCGACGCCGGTTCTCCGTCTTCTGAACCAGGTTATGAAACGATGGATCTGCCCGCTGCGCTCCGAGTGATGAGCGCTCCGCTCCTCGGGCAGGGCGCCTTTCTTGAAGGCTATTCTCACATCCATTTTTGAGAACCTAGGAAGACTATTCCAGTTGATGTCTTACTGACGCCGGTATGACGCCAGTTGGGCATCAACTCACTCCACCAGTTTGCGCGCTGTCAGCAATTGGCGTATACAGCGCTGAGATGAAGCAAGCCGTGGACACTCCAGCGAAACTTCAGGTCGTTGAGCAACAAATGAACCCATCTAGGTACAATTTTTAATGAGCCGAATTATCGACCAAGCGGGCCAATCCTTCCCCGCATCCTTTAGTGTTGTTGGAGATGCCCGAGAAGTTGGTGAAGAGGCCGCAAGGTTCTTCGTTGAGGTGATCAATAACAATCCCCGTGCCAACATTGGCCTAGCGACAGGTGCAACAGCTAGATCATTCTATACTGCCCTTATTAAAGCGCATACCGAACTGAAGCTCAGCTTTGCGGCCGTTAACACATTCAATTTGGACGAGTATATAGGCCTATCACGTTCCCATCCTAACTCTTACTGGAATGAAATCGTGGAACAGTTCGGTCGCCACGTCGATGTACCGTTAACCCAGATTCACGCACCTGACGGAGCACATCAAGATCCTGAGGCTGCGGCTGCGGTGTACGAGGGCCTACTTGCATCGGTCGGCGGAGTGGATATCCAATTGCTGGGGCTTGGACGAAACGGCCATATCGCGTTCAATGAACCTGGTTCTCCGTTTGACTCATGTACCCGACCGGTCGATTTGACCACATCGACCCTTCAAGCAAACCAAGTGCACTTCCCGAGCGGCGAGACTATGCCACAACGCGCCATATCTATGGGAATAGCTACAATCCTCAAGGCGCGCCGCATCGTTCTTATTGCATCCGGGCAGGCAAAGGCTGAGGCTCTGAAAGACATGCTTCGGGGCACCATCGGACCACATTGCCCTGCTTCCTTCCTGCGAGCGCATTCAGCGGTCCATGTGATTGCCGATCGTGACGCGGCACGACTAGTAACCAGTTCTTAGCGGCGGGCTTGATGACTGCCATGTTGTGTTGGCTCTAATACAATACGCCGCGAAGGCTAATAAAGTATCGAGAAGGTTCAGAAATAATGTGCGGAATTGCGGGTTACTTAAGCCGTTCCTTTGCCAAACTAGCCAAGGATCCAAGATGGCTTTTCGACCTTAGGGACCAGATCCGCGCGCCTAATGCAAGCGGTCCGGAGATTGCCCGACTGGCAGTGCTGCGCCTCGAAGAAAAATTTGAGGATCTTATGTCGGCACACATGTTAGTGAGCATCATTACAAATAGCGATATTCGCTCAGCTGCGGCGGAAATTGCCGACGCGTTGTTGTCCTTGGAGAACGAACTTTCAATGGACGTAGCGCGCGGGAACGCCGAGCATGACGCGGTTATTGAGCTCTTGCGCGACTACGGATGGCAACTGCGTGAAGAAGTCTTAGAATTTGCTAAGCTTTGCGCTCTAAGTGTCCCTGACGGCAACACGTCTGCGCTGTATGTTAGTCATGCAATTGAACGGGTGTTGCAAGCGAATGATAGACTGGAGGTACGTGGCAGGGACTCTGCAGGAATATCGATCCATCTCGACGTACCTAGGTCCTCTTTCGATGGTCTTTCACAATCGACACTCGATCTCTTGGAAGCTCGCAATATAGTAGCAGCAACCGATCCTGAGACTGTATTTTCGTTCCCCGCCATCGAAGGCGTGGTGAAAGTGACCTTCATCAAGAAGACCGCTAACCTTATAGGTAGTCTCGGTGACAACGGCGACAAACTTCGACAGTTAATCCGGAGAGACATACTGTTATGGGAATTGGCGTGCAGAGCGGAGAGTTGCTCAGTGCTCGCACATACTCGCTGGGCCTCAAGCGGGACGATATCAATAGCAAATTGCCATCCGCATCATGCAGCCCTTTCGGGAGAAAACGCCGTAAGCCTTGAGTCCGCCGCCGTTTTTGCACTGAACGGGGACGTTGACAATCACTTGACGCTGGTCCGCGAAGCTATTGTCGGGCGGGGCAAAAGCATCGACCCCCGCGTGACTACTGACGCTAAGGTGATCCCGGTGTTGTTTCGCTTGGACGAGTCGCACGATCTGTTCACTCGGTTCCGCTCGGTATTCGGACGTCTCGATGGCTCTATGGCCATCGCTGCGATGGGTCCCCTGATCAGCGACGCAGCATTTCTGGCGCAGAAGGGCTCGGGACAAACACTCTACGCTTCCAGGCTCCCTGACGGCTGGATGTTTGCGTCAGAGGGATATGGCCTCGCTTCGGTGGCACGCAGCACCTTCACATTAGCTGATGACGATGGCGAGGGCATCTGTGTGAAGCTTGGTGCCGAAAGCGACTTACCAGTTGCGTCTCGAGTTGGAGGTGGTCATCCTGCAGTGGCGATGCAACCTTCAAGTATCCGTATTTTCTCACGAGATATATTCAGGGGCGAACACGGTTATTTTCTTCAGAAAGAAGTCCATGACGGTCCATCATCGGTAGCTAAGACATTGCTCGGGCGCTATCGGTGGGTTGACGACGACGTGAGCTTTGACGGGCTGCAGACGGATATTTGGGAATCGCTGCGAAATCGTCTCGCAAAGGGACTAAACCAGATATATGTAGTTGGGCAGGGCACGGCTGGCGTTGCGGCAGTCGGAATAGCAGCTTTGATAGAGGCGGCCGTCTGCGCGCGCAATCGCTCGGCCGTCAAGGTAGTAGCTATGCGGTCGTCGGAACTGTCGGCTGATATAGACAGGTTTGACTTTAGAGATGCGCTGTTGATAGCCGTCTCTCAATCCGGTACGACGACGGACACCAACCGAGCAGTCGACTTGGCGCGCGAAAGAGGAGTTTTCGTGCATGCTATTGTCAATCGACGCGGGTCTGACCTAGTGCGCAAGTCTCATTCGACCCTCTACACGTCAGATGGCAGAGACGTTGAGATGTCCGTCGCTTCCACCAAGGCATATTACTCCCAGATTGCGGCGGGTAAGCTGACAGCCCTATTTCTCGCTGACACCCTGCGAAGCCTCTCCAAATCAGAAATCCGCATGGAGATGATAGATCTCGAGGCTTTACCCGATAGAATCTCTGAGGTTCTTGAATACGAGCAAGAGATCGCTAAATGTGCTGCCGAAGTGGCACCACGATCGCGCTACTGGGCAGTGACGGGCTCCGGGGCTAACTACCTTGCAGCGCTGGAAGTCCGTATAAAGCTGTCGGAACTATGCTATAAGTCTATTCCTGTGGACTTTACGGAAGACAAGAAGCATATCGACTTATCAACAGAGCCCTTGACTCTTGTGATAGCTAACGATGTGCCGCCCGCTCTTCTGGGAGATGTACAAAAAGAGATTGCAATTTTCAAAGCGCATAATGGACGTCCCATTGTTTTCGCGACACGGGGGCCTGAGGCCGAGTCATTTGCGACTGACGCGGAACGCGTAATAGCACTGCCCAGAATGGGATCAGGATTGGCGTTTGTTCTCGCGACTGTGGCAGGACACCTATTTGGGTTGCATGCTGCACTTGCAATAGATGCTGCGGCGCAACAATTGAAGCTAATATCTGCTGATCTCGAGCGCGCGATTTTGGATGAATCCCCTGACGCGGTTGCTGGCGGAACTAAAAAGCTGAGGGATGTTATCTTAAATGCAGCAGCCGGTAACCTCGATTCAGGTTTGAGTGCCCGCTATATCGGTCGCATTTGTAACGCGACCTTTGCAATCGAAAAGTGTGTGACAACTCCGTGGTCGAACGACACCTCAACTGTTATTAGAGATGCATTAGGTGTCTTGCGCGAAGCTATTGAAGAACTAAGCCGTCCTGTGGACACCATTAGACATCAAGCGAAGACCGTCACGGTGGGCACGAGCCGTCCGCAAGACTCGATAGCGCCGGCTGTTGCTCGGGCATTAGAACGTGTCGGTCTCAAAGAGCACCAGATGTCGACGGATGACCGCAAGGCGGTTTCAAGCGTTTCACACATGGTCGATGAGGTCCTTTGGCATACCATGTTTAGTATTGACCGCAAAGAATCATCACCAATTCTCGAACTTGTTGGAGAAGTTCATTCGGGTCTTCCTCGGCGAATAGAAGCCTTGGGTGTGCTTGGACAAGCACTAGATGAAGGCATCACACAAGCCGGCCATTTCCTAGAAACACCAATACTGATCATTCCTCTCCGTGGGGAAGAAACTGCAAATATAGAGGGGTTGGCCGTTTTAGCGTTGAAAATGCTAGTTAGCGCGTCACTTGAGCAAAAACTTGCTTCGATGAAAAACTTGAGGCAATATCGCGCAAAGCTACGCGAATGGGAGGATGTTTTCGGTAGAGATGGCGAAAACCAACTGTATGGAGCTGTAGCAGGAACGGCTCCAGTAGATTTGCTTTTCAACTCGCCATACTTCCTCCCGGACGCTTCAAATCTAAGAAAATTGAAGGCGTAAACTGAGTTTACATTGTAACTTTCATGAGGAAAGATGATGGAAACGGTACAAAGCTTTCTCGCCGGGACAGTTGCGATTGCAGAGTTTAACCTAGCACGACTAAGAGAAGTCGCAATCGCATTTGAGGAAGGCGATAAATCTGAAAATTCAGTCTGGAAGTGTAAAGGCCTAGCCTGCTTTTACGGACGAAATGACCAAGCCGCCATACACTACTTCAATGTCCTATGTGCCACGGATCCGACCGCTGACAACTTCGGCACTTTGGCACTAGCTCTGCTTCGAAATGGAGAATCGGAGCGGGCAGCAGAGGCTGCCAAAAGGTGTATTGAATTGGATGCGGATTGTGCTGCAGGACATCAGGTCCTTGCAGCCACCTACTTAATGTCCGGATCCCATGAAGCGGCGCTACTAGAAGCCCAACGTGCATACGAATTACAGCCAGATGACCCTAGAAACTCGGCGCTTGTCAATCTTGCTTCTACGAAAGAGATAGCAGCAGTAAAATACCAGGAAAGTAGTTGGCTGATGGAGATCGGGCGCCCCCAGCAGGAGGGCTGGCTTGGTCGGGAATTGGGTCTCCAAATGCTCGTAGCCGCCGATGTTTTGACCTAGGCCTGTCGAAACAATGACGTTTCCTCGTCCTCGACCAGTCTCCGTGAATGCTGCATTGTCATTTCTGAGCGTTCCAAGCATGGCGGTACTTGGTGAAGTTGATTTTCGAGCGGAAGCTCAGACTGTTCATCTAACCGGTTCGCTTGCCGACGGCTTCGCCAATCGGCATTCCGACATTGATATAATAGTGGTAGGCGGCAAACCGCCAAATACTTTGCGAAGTTGGCTTGCAGGGCACTGGATTGATACATGGTATCTTTCAGATCTGGCCCTTGAAGAGATTCTTGCGAGATTGCGCGTCAGTTCTGCTTATCCGCATCGCTGGGGTGAGAACGTGCTCTCCTATGAGCAGACAGAACAAGCGCACCGTCTCGGCATCGCGTTGCCATTTACTCCGTCTGCAAGCGAACTTGTATCGCCAGCGTCCGTTCGCAGAGCTACGTGTTTCTATCACATGTTCGTCGCACGTAATCTGCGCGTTGATCTGATCGGTGCGATAGAAAGCAGCCAATGGGAACAGGCGATGCATATTCGGTGCATGATGATAGACGCCTTGATTGACGGTGCATGTGCGCTGGCTGGTGAGACCAATCCCAACCCAAAATGGAGACTTGGGAAAGAAGCCAGATGTGACCTATCTGACTTCTATCATTTGCGCGATCTGAAGAGGCATCATGCATCGCATTCGGAGGACGACCAACGAGCGGTAGCGGCACACCTCTCGGAGATTCTGTATGAACTAATGAGCCAGACTCGCGGTGGCGCAGTGCCGCATGTGAACTCACTGCCCAAGCTACCAACAGACCGCTTCTATGAGATACACGGTGATCGGATTCTAGTAGTAGGTGCGGATGGTGCTGCCGAATTGTTTGCCGAGCTAGGACACGCTCCCCATGAATGAGGTTGAGCTAACACCGCGTCCCGTTCGGGAAGCGCGGGGAGTTGTGGCCGGATATGACTGCTTACCTTGGCGGCTACTAGGCGGCGGAAATTTAAACGACACGTATCTGCTCCACTCCGAGCACTCCAAGCTTATCGTTCGTGCTCGTAAGTCGGAACTGCCGGTGGATGTTGAAGCCTATTTGGCCGAACTGGTGGAGGTCGTAGGGAGCGTATTGCCGTTTCTGCAATTTCGTTACCGCACAGTCACGGAGGAGATTACAATAATCGAAAAGCTCAGTGCCGCCAAGGTTCGCGTTCCGGTGATTAGAGCGTATGGTGAAGACTGGCTTGCCTATACATTCGTACCGGGAACCCCGCTGGCAACTCTGCTTCAGTCTAGCCCATGCGTAATTCAAATATCACATTTCTTGCATGAGGTGGCGATGGCCAATGCCGCCGGTCTAGTCTGCGGCGACAGGTGGGGAGGGAATGAAATTGTGGACCAACTCGGTAACGTCAACCTCATAGACTTTGACATAGAATGGTTTGGGCCAGACCTCGAGCTTTTAAAAAATCTGGACGTCGCCGTGGCAGTCGCGGGCATCCTTCGAAACGCAACCTTTGAAGAATCTTGCTCACACGTCGAAGAGGCACTCAGGGCTGTCGCGAGCGTCCACGCGTATGACCTTGCGGTAGTTGCCATGATACTCGACCGATATGCTGACTTCTATGACAACGACACCGTAATGCTTAGGCTTTCCTTAGCTGGCCCTTCTAATTTGTACCGACGTGCTGTGAGTCGTCTGCGATCATTTGCTCAGTCTATTGCGTGGGGTAGTTAGTATGCTTTTATCGATCGCTGGTATCGATGGTTCGGGGAAATCCACGCAAGTTCGCGAGGTCCTCAAGAGATTATCCCGTTTCCCTTTAAAAGTTGAGTGCGCTAAGGTAGATTTTCATGCGACCTTGAGCATCTTCGACTTAGCCAATCATCTCAGGGGTACTCCGGACGACTACCATCCATGGATTCCGCCAGTCTTGCGGGAGTTCACAGTGGCATGTGACGTGCTGCGATATTCTCAAGACAAGCTCACCCAACTGGTCGAGCGTTGTGATGTGGTCTTGTGGGATCGTGGTCCGCTTTGCTATCGTTCCTACGCCTCAGCCTACGGCGTAACCGACCGCCATGTCAGTGTCATCTACGATCTAGTCGCAAAACCTGATCTAACCATCCTTATTGATCTTCCCGCAGAGGCTGTCGTAGAACGCATCATGATGCGCGGCGAAAAGCCAGCAAAGATGGACGAGAACCTCGAATTTCTTCGCGTTGTGAGGCAGTGCTACTTAGACATTGCCCGAAAAGACGCCCGTTGCATTGTTATAAACGGCGAACGCGCAACGGCAGCGGTCACCGATGATATTCTATCGTTGTGCCGCGAACGCATACCAGGCCTCGGCGTGTTGCATTATCAAATGCCCTAAATAGTGGGGGACTTTACGTCATGTTTTCAGTTTTTAGGTCTTTCTTTGCGGTCGGCCGTTCTACCTTGGGACCGGCTTTTTTAGGCTTGTTATTGATGTTGTCGATGCAGACAGCTTCAGCGCAAGACGGCCGTGAAGTTGTATTTAACTCTTGGGGAGGCGTTTTTCAGGAGTGGCAAGCGGAAGTGATCCTCAAGCCCTTCCAGTCAGAGTCTGGGATTAAAGTCGTTCAACTAAGCGACGGCGAGAATATGTTCGCTAAAGTCAGATCCCAGTCGGCCTCTGAAAAGGGGCAAATTGATATCGTCCACGGTGATGCGTCTTGGCTCATGCGGGGTAAGAAGGTGGGACTTTGGGCGAAGATCGACTATGATTCATTAGAGCCTTCTTCGATTTTTGACGATGCGAGCGACGCAAACGGTGTCGGCATCCTATATTGGTCCTTTAATATAATCTACAATCCGAAAAATGTTGAGACTGGCCCGACAACTTGGGCAGATGTGTGGGCCCATGCGAAAGCCCATCCAAGACGTGTCGCACTATGGGGGGCTCGCCCTAACTATGTTCTCGAGGCGGCGCTGATGGCCGACGGGGTTGCCCCTGGGGACGTTTACCCGTTGACGGAAGAAAAGATTGACCGGGCCTATACAAAGCTTGATGAAATAAAGAATTCGGTAATCTGGTATGAGAGCGGCGCCCAAGGGGCTCGCCTGTTTCAGGAGGGGCTTGTCGACGTTGGCATGTACTATGGTGGTGAGGCTTTCCAGTTGGATCTCGGAGGAAACCACCCGGTTGTCGTCTGGAACCAAGGGCTTTACACGCGGGATTATTGGTTGGTGCCCGCAAACGCGCCGAACAAGGAAGAGGCTCACGAACTCATACGTTTTGCTATTCAGGCTCAGCGTCAGGCTGAGTTTGCGGAACGCACAGGCTATGGCCCCGTCGCAACTGATGCTGTGTCGAGGATTGAGCCGGCGCTACTAAGCCGACTGACAAGCGTTGATCCCAACAAATCCAAACAGTTGAGTTACGACTACGTATGGTGGGGCGAGAACGATGACACTCAGTTGGAGCGTTGGACTCAGTGGCTGCGAGGTTAGGTAAGTGGTGCCCTCGCCCTTGTCTGTACTTTCGGTTGAGAATGTAGGTTTCAAAAGAGGCGGTATAGACATACTGACCGACCTATCGTTTGAGATTCTTGAAGGAGAACGGCTAGGAATTGTTGGTCCAAGCGGCGCTGGAAAGACAACTTTGCTCAGGCTGCTTTCACTACTGGAGTCGCCGACGCATGGCGTCATTTCGGTGCGAGCACGACAAACGTACCGTCGACCGAAAGTTCAGATTGGACTTCTGTTTCAGGATCTAGGCCTTTTCCCACATATGAAAGTGATGGAAAATGCAATGTTTCCGCTTCTCGCCCGTGGCATTAGCCGTATTGAACGTCGGAAACAGGCGCAAGCTGCGTTGGAGGCAGCCGGACTAGGGCACCTTGGTGAACGGTTTCCCGCGGAACTCAGTGGTGGAGAACGTCAGCGAGTGGCAATTGTTCGAACACTCTTGAGCGAACCCGACGTAATTCTCCTGGATGAGCCATTTGCGGCGCTTGACCCACATTTGGTGCACCAGTTCGCAGAGTGGCTAGACGGCCTAATCGCCGGCTCCGGAGTGTCTGTTGTAGTCGTTACGCACGACGTGCGCTTCGCCTTGGGATGGGTCGATCGGTTGCTTTTTGTCGCCGACGGCAAGATCCTTCAGCAAGGTAGACCGGTTGAACTTTATACAACGCCACGAAATACCCTTATTGCAGGGTTTATGGATCGAACAAACGTTCTTCGCGGGCAGGTTCGTTCGGTTCAACCTGGCGGAATTCACTATACTGTGGCCGATCTCTCTCCGGGTTTTGCAACCGCCGAGCCTGAACTTCTTGATGCGATGGATTGCTACATCATCGTGCGCCCACACCACCTGACCTTGACCGAAAGGGAAAGAGACGGTCTTCCGGGCTGGGTGATAGGCATGCAGGATAACGGCTCGCACACGACCGTCATCGTCGAAACTGAGGCGGAACTGCGTCTGAAAGTAAGCCATACCGGTCCCATCCAGTTTAGTGTTGGCACAGCCATTGGTGTGGCTTGGCCGCCTCAAAGGGCGCACGCTGTGGCAATTTGAAGGAAGGGCCAAGTGATCACTCGGGTCATCTTCATAGTCATCATGGCCGTTGGACTTGGAGCGCCCCTATCCTTGGTTATGCTGGAAGTAACTGCGGATCCGATAGCAGCTTGGCAAGCTATCGAACGCAGCACACCTAGCTTCATACGAACCGTTCTGTTGTCTTCACTAGTGCCGCTGCTCTCCCTGTTTCCGTCTGTTGCACTGGCATCCAGCCTAAGAAGGTGCCATCCTCTAGTGCGATTGATTGGTATCGTTCTGTGCAGCATTCCCCTTTTCCTGAATCTTCTTGTAGTTATCATCGCCTGGATGCTCATCCTTGAGCCCAGAGGACTCGTCGCTGTTATGTGGAGCACGCTAGGCCTTTGCGGCAGCCCACCCCAACTCCTTTTTACGCCGATCGCTACAGTGCTGGCCATGGTATATGTAGTAACTCCCGTGATGGCGCTAATGATTTTACAGGCCATGATGCGCACCGATGCGTTCATGCTTGAGGCCGCCAAGCTTCTTGCGGTTCCTCCAGTCGTCCGATTTGTCCTAGTGGAACTCGGCTCCGTCGCTCCCACCATCATCGCATCAATTCTTGCGGGATACCTCATTTCGCTTAACCTCTATTTGATACCGGAATATCTCACAGGTCCCGAGCTTACGACGCTAGGATTCCTAATTCAGCAAAATGTGCTACAGTCTTTCAACATCACGCGAGCGTCGGCCCAATCGCTTATGCTCGTAGCGGCTGCCGTTGCACCAGTTTTAATAGCCCTTTGGGTCGAAAGGGCACTGCGCAGATGATCTGGCTAGGAAGGTTTTGGAGCGGGAGACTCTTACGTTGGATCGGCGTTGTGACCGCGGTGCCTTTTATTGTGCTGCCAGTCATGCTCGTATTACGGATTGGATTCGATTCTTCGGGTGCGATGAGATGGTCGCAAGCGCCGCTCTCCTTAACGCCAATACGAACGTTACTTGAGGATCAGTCTTGGTCGAGCGCACTTGTCCGGAGTTTCGAACTAGGTGCTGTTTCCACCTTGACTGCACTTCTCGTGGGTACCTTGGCAGCGTACATAAATATTCGCGCAACTTGGCCATGGAGGCTACTGAGTGCAGGGTTAATGATCCTCCCAGCGGCTGTACCTACTGTGGTCTATGCGCTCGGGTTGGTCCTCTTCTCTTCCCGCTTGGGAGTCGATAACCGCCTGACGCTTATCATGGGGCACGCCATGGTCAGTTCGCCATTCGCATTTCTAGTGATGCGGATCGGACTCGCTGAGCTGCGTCCGGATTTTTTGGAAAATGCTAGGATGCTTGGTGCATCTGCGTCATTGACATTCTTCCATGTTCTGCTTCCGCAACTGATGCCATTCCTGTTCGTCGCTGCGTCACTTGCCATGTCTATGTCATTCGCTGAACCTGTCCTTGCAATATTCCTCCTGAGTGATAGCTCCGCGACACTTCCTCAAAAGTCGTTTCAAGGCTTACGATTTGGGTTTGACCCTCTGATCATGACGTCTGCCAGCCTAATCGTCGTTTTACTGCTGTTGCTTACAACACTCAGCCTGTTGGTGCTGATTAGAAAGGCCCGTCTCGCACAGAAGCAAATTTTTGTTTCGGCGAAACGAACCAGCCGATCTACATTTTTTTGGAAAAAAATTTAGTCACGGACTTGAAAAGTATAGACAAAATTAACGGAAATATGATTGAGGGGAAAATGACAAAAATAAGCAAGGAAGAGTTGTTTTGGCGATTGTATGTGAATGAAAGGGAGTTTTTACGACACTATGATATTCAGCAAACGTCAATTTCGAATTTGGTATTGGTTGCTTCATCTGCCGTCCTTGCTCTTGTGTTAGGTAAAGAGTATGACGGGTCTCAATCAGCCTTCGGCGGACTCGTACTATTTTTCCTTGGGACTATCGGATTTATTCACTCACGCAAATTCTACGTCGAAGTACTTCGTCATGCTGAGAGATCGCACGAGTATTTGCGGATATGCGCTTGTGAAGTTTCAAATGAAACTGTCTCAGACATCGAAGCTATTAAGGAAAATGTTAACAAAAAAATTTCAGCTGGCTATCCCATAATTAACAGCTTTAAGCTGAACATGGTGTGGAGGATTTATCACGGAACGCTGGCCTTCGCCGGAATCTTGCTTCTGATGCACGGAATTTATTTTTGGATGTATCACACAGGGTGACTGTATTATTCCCTTAATCGTACACAATTTTGAGGTACACGTTTCGCAGCGAAGATTTGCAGGGGATCAACATGTCTGACTGCAATTATCCAGGTGTGCTGCATATTTCTGCACACGATATTGGCGTGGGAGCCTCCATCGTAGCTTTAGCAAGTGATGCGGCGGCAGCAGGGCAAGGTCAGGCTCACTGTAAGCGTCCGGTCATGCCATTTCTGACGGAACTGGCATGTTCCACGGCAGGAGTTCGTCGATCCGATTGATGGGATGATCGGCGATGCGGGTGAGGACCTCCCGCAGGTAGGCTTCCGGATTGAGGCCGTTTAGCTTTGCGGTCTCGATCAACGACAGAATTGCAGCGGCGCGTTCGCCGCCCTTGTCTGATCCCGCAAACAGCCAGTTCGTATCCATCCGGTGAGGGCCGCGGCGGTTATGATTTCGGCTCGTCCGCCATGATGCGCTCGATTTTTTCCGGATCGCATTGCTCGTCGATCAGGAATTGCCGGACCCCGCCTTCCCAGGTGCGAATGTCGGCGATGAATTCCTTCAAGCTTTCGATGCCCCGGTCGGTGAATGTCGTGATGCCCTCTTCGCTTCCGTCGTGGGCGTGGATCATCTCGCCGTAATCGACGTTGTCGGAATTGCTGGCGATTTGCTGGAGGAGTTCAATGTTCTCGCCGATCAGCGAGGCGACATAGTCGATCGTGTAGACATGCGTCGGGCGCGCCATCAGGCTGCTTTCTGGCGGACGTGGCCTGCGGAAGACCAGTTCCACGGCAACAGTTCCGGCAGCCGCGATACGGGGATGCCAGGCATGCGAGCGAGCACGTCCGCCAGCCAGGCCTGCGGATCGATGTCGTTCATCTTGGCGGTGAAGATCAGAGAATACATGAAGGCGGCACGCTCGCCTCCGCGCTGTGAGCCGGCGAATAGCCAGGACTTTCTTCCGAGAGCGATCCCGCGCAGAGCGCGCTCGGCCGCATTGTTCGAGATGCAAAGCCTGCCATCGTCGAGGAACCGCGTGAAGGCTTCCCAGCGTCCCTCTTTCTCGAACATGTAGTTGATCGCCTTGGCGACGGGATTGTGCTTCGACATCTGAGCCTGTTGCGTCGTGAGCCAGTCGTGCAATTCCTCGACGCGTGGGCGAGCATGCTCCTGCCGAGCGGCAAGCCGGTCCTCGACGGACATGCCGTTTATGCCGCGCTCGATGTCGAAGAGCGCGTCAATGCGGGTCACGGCCTCAAGCGCGACAGGCGATATCTCATGGGCGGGCTTGCCCTTGCGCACGTTGCCGGCGATGTCAGCCAGTTCGAAGAACTTGCGCCGCGCATGGCTCCAGCAGAGCGCGCTGATCACCGGCGCGGGGTTGCGGTCGGCACGATAGAGGTCGTTGTAGCCACCATAGGCATCGGCCTGCAGTGTGCCATGCCACCCGGCGAGATGCCGATTGGGATGGGTCTTCTCGCGATCGGGTGAGAAGTAGAAGAGTGCCGCAGGCGGCGCGCCGCCTGCAAACGGACGATCATCGCGCACATAGGTCCATAACCTTGCCTGCCGTGTTGCTCCCCTGGCCAGGAGCGGCACGGTGGTGTCGTCACCATGCAGCCGAACGGCTGCCAGCACATGGGCACGGATCAGGTCATGGATCGGCTGCAGCGCCGTCGCGCAGGCCCCGACCTGGTCGGCCAGCGTGGAGAGGCTGAGATCGACGCCTTCCCTGGCGTAGCGCTCAGCCTGGCGGTTCAAGGGTTGATGCTGGCCGAACTTCTCGAACAGGATTGTCGCCAGCAGGTTCGGTCCCGCCCATCCGCGCGGTGTCGCATGGAAGGGAGCCGGTGGCTGGCTGATCTTCTCGCAGTCCCGGCAGGTGAACTTCTCGCGCACCGTCTGGATCACCTTCCACTGGCGCGGAATGATCTCCAACGTCTCGGTGATGTCTTCGCCCATCTTCACGATCCGGGCCGAGCCGCAGCAGGTGCATTGCGTGGGAGCTTCGATGACCAGGCGCTCGCGCGGCAGGTGCTCGGGAAACGGCTTGCGGGTCGGCCGGCGGCGTTCGAAGGCGGAGACATTTGTGATCTTCGCTGCCACGCGTTCCGCCGCGATCTCGTCCTCGGTGGCATCGGCTTCGAGTTCTTCGAGCTGCAGCTCCATCTGGTCGATCAGCCGGGCACGCCGTTCTGAACTCTGGCCATATTGCTCGCGACGCATCTTGGCGATCTCGAGCTTGAGGTGCCGGATCATCGCCTCCGATGTCGTCACGACGGCGCGCACCTGTGCGAGATCGGCCTCGGCGGAGGCGGCACGCGCTTCCGATGCCGCGAGCGCAGCGCGCAATCTGGCTATCTCCGAAGCAGCATCATCCATGGCCGAAAGCTATCATGGAACACGCCGAAAGCCCAACAAAAACAGTGGAGTCTAAGCGATCAGCCTGCCTTGGAAGGCCGTTGTGTCCAGCGTGGATTGCGCCAGTCGATCCCCTCCAGGAGATATCCCAACTGCGCCGACGATACGGGCACGGCGGAGCCATTTTGACTTACCGGCCAGATGAACTTGCCAGCCTCAAGGCGTTTTATGTAGAGCGACATGCCAATCCCGTCATGCCACAGGACCTTGATCAGGTCACCCTTGCGACCCCGGAAGCAGAAGACTTCGCCGCCATGAGGATCGCGGCCAAGGCCTTGCTGAACCTTCAGTGCCAGGCTGTTCATGCCGCAGCGCATGTCCGTAACCCCACCCGCGATCCATACCTTCACCCCGGCTGGAAAGGCGATCATGAGGCATCCACGACGGGCAACAGGCGGGCAAGGATGGCCGGGTCAAGCGAGGACGGGATCGTGAGCCGTCGGCCGTTCGGCAGGCCGATCTCGATCGTCTTGTCGTCGTCAAGCCGGGGCGGCGCGGCCATCTCGGACGATGCCGGCGGCGGCGGCGAAATCGCAAGCGGCACGAAGCTTGTTAATGCGGAAACGCTCAGAAGCCCGCTCCGGCACTGACGACGCCAGCTCGTCAACAACGATCGCGACAATCCATATCGCCGCGCCGTCGCCGAACCCTGTCGAAACCCCTGCAGGCTCTCCTCGACGATCCGGACCTTCTCTGCGTCCGACCAATCCCGACGGCGACCAAGGTCATCGGCGGACAAGACTTCAATGGGCGAAATGGTCGTAGCGCATGACATAAGCCATGGACTTAAAGCCAATCAGCAGATCACGGCAGACGGCCTTCGGCGGAGGCATACAAGAAACCACTGGCTCAGCCTGCTCCGCTGCAAACTTCCGCCGCCAGGTGTAAATCTGCTGGGGTTTGATATCGTGCCGCCGAGCGACGTCGGCGATCCTCGCATCCGGCTCCGCCGCCTCTTGTAGTATCGAAAGCTTCTCGTCGTCAGACCAATCACGCCGACGCTCGACGCCTGTCAAAATCTCCATGCGGCCCATAGCTCATCCCTGATGACGTCTCTAATGACGGAATTAGTCACGTAACTTCAGGTGTTCGTGGGAAATCTCAAAGGTAGCTTCACCGGACGCTTACGGCTCACTGACGCGTTCGCCGTGAAATCACAACAAGCCTCAGTGAGCCGTCCCGCTTGCGGGGCGCGCCCGTCGTGAGGGGGAAGGGGAGTTTGAGGGGAGGGGCCGAAGGGGGCTCCCCTCATTGCGGTTGGGTGCCGCTCGATGCGGCGCTCAAGCGCTCCTAAGCCTGGGCGGCCTCGCGCTTGCGCAACAGAAACCGCATCAGGCTCCATCCGACTCCCAAGATGTAGGGTGGCCGCCCAAGAGAGTAGTGTCCGCAATTCAGCCGCAGCACGCTCAATCTGACACCGACACTTTCCAGCCGTTGTAGCAAGCGCTCTGACAGGTCCGGCAAAACAACCGTGTCCCTCGATGCCAGTATGACATGAAGCTCGAGGCCTCGCCGCGTCAGCCTGTCTGCATGGTTTTCGAGATTAAGTGGTGCCCAAGCTCTTTGCAGCTGGGCAAGCGTAAGATGCGGCTCGAGGCTCTTCCGGATCGATCGGGTTGCGCGCCCGGTCCATACCATTTCAGCAAGGCTTCCTGCCGTGAGGAAGAGAGACGCCCGCGCAACAGCGGGCTCATGCGCCGCGACCAGTCCGGCAACCCACGATCCAAGGCTCATGCCGAGAACGGAAACATCTTGATAGCCCTCGCACTTCAGCCAGCGGATAAGCTTCCGGCCATCCCAAACCGCCTGCCTGACAGCCTGAACCGTTCGGCCGAGATTGGCGCTGAGCATGTAATCGGCATAGAGCGAGCCGGGCCGGCTGCGCTCGAAGTGGTAGGGCATCGCAATCTCGATGATCGTGATTCCCAGCCTCGAAAGGAATCCAGCAATCTGCCGGTTCCGTGTTGTGGCGTTCCAGTGATGGAAGATCACCAATGCCTGATCGCGCTTTCCGCTCTCGGTAATTTTCGCCCGGACGATGTTGTTTTCAGCAACATCGGTTGCAACGTCTGAAGGGAATGTCAGCCAGCCATCCTGCAGCTCGAAGCTTTGATCGCTCGCATCAAGCGGCTCAAAAAAGCCCGGATCAACGGCGGACTTTTCCGCGAGAACGCAAAACCCCTCTAGCGTTTCAGCCGCCCCCATGCCGGGAAATGCACGATCGGCGTCCAGAATGAGGTCCGTGGTCTTCTTGGCCCCTTCGCCGCGCTGTGCGCGCCCCTCGTCCCAACGATCCAGCCAATTATGAAACATGGCTGTCGCCTCTTATTTCACGGGCACGCCAAGCTGACTCAAACGCCGGATCGAATAGACCATAGGTCGCAATGAGCGCGGTAACGATCAGCAAAACAGAGAAACCATCGAACGCGTCGATCAACATGTATGAAACGAAAAGCAAACCGATCACCGCAGACATCTTCCACAGGGGGGAACGAAGCCGCCGATCATCCCCCAAGCGGATTGCTCCATACACAAAGACGCTGCAGGTCGAAAGCACGACGAGCAAGCTGCTGTAGTGTGTGGGCATGATGTAATCGAAGGTCCTATCTCCATCGTCGTAATCTGCCAGCGCAGCCCAGACATCGCGGACCAGCCATGTCACGAAATCCGGGCCCTGCGATGCAAGATAGGCACTTTGTGCCTTCATGCAGATGGCAGCAAGGACGACGAGCACGGAACATCTGAAGACCCCGCGCATGATGCGCAGACCGATTTCACTGGTGTCCGGCCAGGCTCTCTGCTCGCCAAGGAGTTCAGCTACGCGTTTAAGCTTCCATAGATCATGGATGATCGTATGCAGCAGGATCAGGCCAGCGAACAGCAGGTAAAAGCTTGTGGACATGTAGAGATAGGCAAGGGCGGTAAATACGATTGCCGCCGGCGTCGATAGGATATTCGGCCTGATGATACCGATCGTCCCCCAGCTTGGGGCAAAATCCTGCGCTTGCTCAAGCAGAGGGATAAGCTGCACGCCGATCCATTGCACCACGCCCGCGAATAATATGCAGATCAGGAAAACTGCCCAATATGTCTGTGAGTTGGCCTGCAAATGTAGCGTCCAGGCGTCGCTGCTTCTTACACGATCAGCCTCCGCCAGTAGCCCGAGGCGGCCATCATGCTTCCAGAAACCCAGAAGCTCGATGACGACGGCGAAAAACAGTGGCAACAGCACCATGAACAGGAAGGTCCAGTTCGGTGCCCAGAGGAAGCCAACCTGCTTCTCGATACCATCCGCGCGCACATAGGTGATGCTGTGGATCCCCAAAATGTAAGAGAGGAATCCGAGGGCGGACGAACCGGCGAAGATCCAGGCCGGCAAGTTCAGATGTGATCCGTGCGAGAAAATCGCCTCGGTCTTGATTGCCAAACCCCTTGGCCGCTCCGCTGGAATGGTTTGAAGGTCCACCGAGACGACGGGCGTTAGCGGAACCTGGTTTTTTTCTAACGCTGACGTGTCAGGCACACGCAGGGCAGTCGCAGTCGAGCCACCGGTCTTCTTTCGATCCCGCCGCCTGGCGGTCAGGCGCGCTTGGGCCGAGCTGAGCTCATTCAGCCAATCATTCGTCGCCTCGCGATCGTCGCAACCGAAGATGCGTGCCAGCCAGCGAATGTTGGCCGGGCTGATCCCTTTGTCATTCTCCTGAAACCAGAGCTGGACGGTGCGAAGATCCACTCCGACACGGTTGGCGTCGATCTTTGAGATGGCATCCGCCAGCAGCTCCGGCGTCCACGGGCCTTGGGGAAAACCGTCTTCACCCAACGGGCGTCCGGCACCCGCAGCAGCCATTTTCTTGAACAGTTCCTTGAAATCGCTTCCATCCGCGGGCGGCGGAACAAAAATCTTACCGTTTTTTTCCAATGACTTACAGCCCAAGATTTCGTCTTGTTTCGTATCCTATCGTGCGTTGTGGACGATTTGATGGTCTGAGACGATCCCCAATGCAACTAAATCGGTGAGGCATCCACCATGCTACTGTCGTCATCCAGTTCGCGTTCGTCCCGTGAAGCAATTGCCGCTCGATGCACCAAAACGGCTCCGGCATTGCCCACGTCTAGGAAAGTGGGAACGGAGATCGCAGCCAGTGCGACAGGAGAAGAACCCTCCCTTCGTGAGCTGATCGATCAGCATTCATCGGCAGTTCAAGGGGGGAAAAGGGCGGCGGCACGCCGCCAGGCCATCATCAACTATAAGCCGAAGGGCGACAGAGAGGCTAACCTGAAGCTGACCTATCTCGCGGCCTATCTGATCGCAACCAAAGGCACGCTTTCCGCCAAGGAAATGAGTTCACTGCTGGCGGATCGCCCGGTTCGATCAACCTCCAGAGCGAGATGATCAAAGCGCCGCCAACGGCGGCGGCATGCCGGGCGGGAGGGGAGCCGAGGGGAGGGGCATGGGCTCCCTTCGGGCGGACCGCAGCCCGCTCGATGCGGCCAGGTTCGCAACGGCCAAAATGGCTACGGGGCAGTTCTTCCGAACCAGCCCCGCAAAAAAGCATCCGACAATTGTCAGCGTACCAACCCCAACCGCTCGCCAAGGCTGGGCGGTGTTGGCGTTCCGGCTTCCTTAGTCATGGCGACGATGGCGTTCTGTGACAGCCCCTCGATCTCATAGCCAAAACAGCGCGCGCTCTCGATGATCGATTCAAGGCTCGGATGCTGCTCAAGAAGCGTCCCGAACCACAGAGCATATTCGTCGGTTTCCTCATCGGGAAACGCTTGCAGAAAGAAGGTGCGCAACGGCGGATCATAGCCGATCACGGCATCTTCGTCGGTCTCCGCGTCGGTCTTTACGGTCACGGTGTAGCGGCTCAATGGTGTCCCTCCTGATATCGGGCCGCATCGAAATGCTGCCAAGGTCCTATTTGAACAGCGGCAATGTGCGTTTGTTGGTCAGGCTGGCGCGATCGGTCTCAAAGCGGTAACCGTCCCAATCCTTCCACGCTTCCCAACCTGTCGCGGTGGCGCGTCCATACCAGACGCGCACCCTGACCCTATTGTTTCCAAGGTCCGCGACAACCTCGACCGTGTGGCTCCCTCCTAAACCGGAGGGCGTGTCGAACACCTCAACGCTTCGGCGCTGGCCGTTGCTTTTCATGCTTCGCCTCCTACAGCCGGAAATGGGCAACCAAGCCCTGATTGGCTCGGTGGCTTGCCAGTGCATAGGCGCACGCCTGCGCCAGAAGGTCGGGATTCGCTGTCATGCCCGACTTCGCGCGTCCCTTGATATCGGCTTTTAAGTCGTCATCGCTGGTCCCAACGTGCATGTTTCCGACAATCCAGCGCAATTGCGCATAGGGGATCTCGTCAACGCGCCGAACAGGTAGGGCCGAAATCAGGCCCTTGCGCTGACTGGCTGCCTCTCCGGCCTCACTTGCCTCCTTCTTGGTCGGGAAATAGGCTTTCACCAGCTGGCGGCGCTGCGCGTCGGCTGTACTCATGAAAGCGTTTGAGCCGTCTTCTTGGGTGTATAGGCTCCAGTCGGCGGCACTGCCGCCGAACATGGCGTCGCCTCGGCCGGAAAACTCCATGACTGTAAAAATCTGCTCATTCATGTGGGGATCCTCTGTTTTCCGGGGCTGATCAAGCGGCGCTGTTGCCGCTGATCGATTTCAAGACGCACTTGGCCGCATAGCGTCCGGCCTCGTTCAAGTTGCGCTGCCAAGCCCCCTGCGAAGGGGACCAGCGGAACCCGTGAGATTTCAGGGTGCGCCGCGTCTGTTCGTCCGGCTTGCCGGGAAACAGCAACTGAATGCGGCCCATGTCGGTATTTTCCTTGACCGTGACGGCTCCTGCCTCCGTCTCGACGTCCTCGGCGCGGTCGCCGCGCTTCTTCATCGCAGCAAGCGAAGCGAGACGGGTTTGCATGCGGCGCAGTTCGGCGCGGGTGTTGGTGGTGGAAAAACCGCGTCGGTTCTGCCATGGGGCAAGGGTAACGCCACGCCATGCCCTCTCCTCGTCCATACCGGTTTCTGCCACCACACGGGCGAGAATGTCGGCTTCGCTCGCCTGATCCTTCTCCATCCGACGAATGATGACATTCGCCCGTTTCATCCGGTCGATGGACAGCGCCAGGTCTTCGATCCGCGAGGTGATGCGCTGCATGGCGGCCGGATCACTGGCTCGGATCGGCTCGTCATCGGTCCCGTGGGGAAACGCCTTGCGCCTCACTGCCTTTTTCGCAGTCGCGATATGGGCTGAGATGTCAGCACGGCGGGCGTCTGAAACTCGCATCCGCTTTTCATTGCGGGCGACGGGAAAGCGCGCAGGTCCGGTGATGAACCAGTTCATGCAACGGCCTTCCGCTGCCCAATACTTGGCGGTGATCTCGACATGACGACGGGCAAAGGCCTCTAGTTCAGCATCCGGCAGGGGTAGTTTTGCTTGCTCCCACAGCTCCAGCATGTAGGCGGCAAAGCCGTTCAGACGCTCTGCCAGCCCTTCGAGTTCGGAAAGGGTGCGCCGCTCCGGAAAATGAGTAAGGGCATGGAAGCTATGTTCGATGTCCTTCGCCGCGATGGTCGCGGCAAAGGTTCCGGCGAGAATGGACAGGGTGCGGTCCTCGACAACAGCGATGATCATCGGATTACCCTCGCCATGACGGTTGGGTGAGTGCGGGTGATACGGGTCTGGAACCCGATCAAGGCGCCGCCCAGAATGACCCCATTGGGGGAATGCTCGTCTGCCTTGGCAAAGACCGGATCAAGAACCGGCTTGCAGACGTTCAGGCGGGCCGCTGCTTCCTCAATGCTGATCTGCGGCGGTAGGACATGCGCGCCGTCCAGGCTGGCAAGAACGATCTTTCCAGCCAATGGCTGCGGGTAGCCGTCAAAGACGGTGAAGGCGGTCAAGCCGTCCCGCAAACCCTCCTCATCGACGATAAGAACGTGGTTCGTGTCGAATGGCACCACCTCGACAAGCTGGCATCCGATCAGCCCGTAGGTCTGAGAGAATGCGCTGGGTGCTGCGACCTCTGCGGCTTGAATGGTCCCAGCTTCCGGGTCCAGCAGGTAAACGGTTGCGGTTGTGGTCATAGTTCTCACCCTTTCTCCAATTCCGCGAAGCGGTCTTCTCGTGCCCCTCGTGGGCAGGAGCCCCGCTCCTGTTCCCGAGTTCGCGCGGAGCAGCGGGGGAGAGGGTGGCAAGGGGATAAAAACGGAGGGGGTTCGCCCGCCCGAGGCAAAGCCGAAAGGGCGTCGCGTCAGCGGCGCTCCTGCACAAAGCGCTGCCCCAAGGCTGCGCGAAGGAAGGACGGGGAGACCGTTTTTTCCCCTTGTGAGGGAGAGGGGGCAGCGCTCCTCTTTCCCTCATCAAAGAAACAGACAGGACGCCTCCGGCGTCACTGCTTTATCCTGGCCTAGTCCGGCAAACCGCTGATGCTGATTACTGTGAAGAGCAGTAGGGGAGGGGAAAGGCCGCCCCGATACGAGGCAGGGCGGCCTCCGTAGGCACGCGACAAGAAAGGGCTAGAGACTTGCCACGACCTGACTTGATCAACAGCCAATATGGGTCGATCGGGCGAGGCTGTAAATGTTCCGAACGGATTTTGCCTGCGATGAAACTGATTTGAGGCGAAGCCGCAGCGCAACCGATCGTCACCCGAATGGGCGGAGACAGTGTCTGCTGGCTCCGTGCCGAAGGCATAGAGCGGGGTCGCAAAGCGATGCGCCAAAGCAGCGATCCAGGGTAGACTTTCGAGGCACCATCTTTAATTGTCCCGGAGGAACAACGATGAAATTCCAGTGTGGTTGGCGGCAATGGCAGGTTTCGGACTCGAGCAGTGGGTAAGCTATCTCGGACTTGAACGCGTTGACGACCCAGACAAAGATCATCCGGTTTATCGCAAACGGCTCGACGGAAAGATCATCGATCTCAGGCAACTGGATCTGCTTGTCGCACAAAGGCTCCGAGAGCTTCGAACCGATCGACAACTTGCGCAAGCCAAAGTCGCTATGCTGCTAGGGGTAAAGGAGGCTACCTACGCCCGCTACGAAAACGCCTCATCCTTGATGACCGTCGGACGCCTACTCCACGTTTTCGAAGTCCTGAATATCACCCCGGAAGAGTTCTTCGATCCTCTCGTCAACGAACAGCCCTCTCACTCCAAAGCCGCGTCACGCGAAGCCCTGAGAGACCAGCTGATGGAGGAAACGGCCGACCACCTGAAAAAGCTCGACGATACGACCTTGAAGATGGTGCATGATCTTGTGCTTGCCATGGAGCCCCGGACGATCGAGAAGCAGAAAGGGAATGGCGCGGCGAAAGCCGCGCCATAACTTGCACTCAATGGGTTGGCTCTGGTTTCCACCGCGCGCCGGCCGCCATTGGCGAATAGCCGGCGCTCATGCGGCGTCCTTCCCCCCTTCTGGCGAAGGCACCGCTCGGATCGATCGGCGCCAGTCCGAGATCCGAGAAGGACAATGAAGAACATCGGAGCTTTCAGCATAGCGCCGCTCCTCCTTCAGGGGCGGGAAAGCGGGAATTCTCGACACGGTTTTGACGGAAGAAGGGAAGCCGCAGGAGGCTTAGCATAGCGCCGCGAAGCGGAAGCCGGGACCGACTTCCCCCGCCAAAACCGTTCCGTTAGATTCGACAGTGACAGGAAAGGTGATCCCATGACCAATGCTTTTGACCAGGCACTGCAAAAGGCAACCGGCGGCTACCCAGTCGATACGCTGATCGTAACCAAAAACGAGGATGACGAACCGGAAGTGTCCATGTTCGTCCTCGATGCGGACAATCAGCTGCTTCACGTTTCCTATGACCCAGAGGGCGGTATCATATTCAAAACCGCTCAACAGGACGAGCTGCTATTCTCGCGCCAACTCCTTGAGACCATCGCGAAGATGCAGGTTTCGGCGGACAGAAGATGGAAAGAGCTTCAGCGTCATTGGGTGGACGACAAGGCGACCTGGGAGGGCTTTGAACATCTTCTCGATACACCAAATATTCAGTGAAGCGAGCGCGTCGGCTCCGGCAGCAGCTTTAGCATCTGCTTTACGACTGTTCGCAATTTCCTCCAGTCTCGCAGATCGCCTTCGTTCACGCGCTCCTGGATCGCCGTTAGGATCCATCCAACGCAGGCGATATCGTCCGCAGCGCGATATTTGTCTGACCTGTGGAAGCACGCGACGATGCGAGGCCGCGCGCCTTCCTCGGTCTTTGGAATCTGCGAAACCAGATCCTGCGCTTCTCGATAGGCATTTGCCACACGTTTGAGGTCGTCTGGCCCGGCTTGGGTGATCATGCCGACGGTCCACATCAGCGTGTTTGACAGGTGTTCCACTTCGTCAGTCATGGCGATCCTTATTCCTCTCCATTGTGACAACGCCTCAAAAAGTTAACACCACGCGGACACTCGCGTCAGGTGCAAATCTGCAGATTAGGCTCGCGTCATGTTCCATCTTGACTTTTAGCGGCCCATGAGTTCCCTGTTTGTTCCTTTCATTCCGTATCACGAAAGGACCAGCTTGAAATGCTCGCCGGCCTGAAAATCGAGGCAGAAGTCTATGTGCCTCTCATGCTCCATGGGTTATGCGCCGGCTTTCCGTCACCCGCAGATGACTACATCGAAGAATCGATTGACCTCACAAAGCTCCTGATCCGGAACCCGCCGGCGACGTTCTTGTGGAAGGTCGACGGCAATTCGATGCGAGACGCGGGAATCTTCCACGGGGATTTGATCGTGGTCGACCGCAGCCTGCGCCCGGTCGACGGCGATATTGTCGTAGCGACCGTACATGGCGAGCGGTCGTTGAAGCGGCTGCGCATGACAGGTGGTCGCCCGCGGCTGATGTTCGAGAATTCGGACATGCCGCTGTTCGACCTTCCGGAGATCGCAGAAGTCGAGATCTGGGGCGTGGCACTCTGCAACGTTCATTGGCTGCGACCGAGGAGAAAGGTATGACCTCCTTCGCGCTGATTGACGGCAACTCATTCTATTGCTCCTGCGAGCGCGTCTTCGACCCGTCAATCGCCAAGCGCCCGGTGATTGTTCTGTCCAACAATGACGGCTGTGCCGTCGCCAGGACGGCGGAGGCCAAGGCGCTCGGAATTGGCATGGGCGAACCATACTTCAAGATCCGTGACCTCTGTCGCGATAACGGCGTGGCGGTCTACTCTAGCAATTACACCCTTTATGGCGACATGAGCGCCAGGCTGAATGCGATCTATCGGCAATGGTCTCCGGATGTTGAGGTCTATTCGATCGATGAAAGCTTTTTGGATATGACCGACATCAGGCCCGCCGATCGCGTTACTTTCGGCCGCGATCTTCGGTCCACGGTTCAGCAATGGACCGGGATCCCGACATGTGTCGGCATTGGCCCGAGCAAGACACTGGCGAAGTTCGCAAACCACGTTGCAAAGAGGAACCCGGAGCTTGGCGGCGTCTGCGATCTGACAGATGCAGCCGTTCGACAAAGCTGGCTCGATCGCGTCGAGGTGGGAGAGGTTTGGGGCGTTGGATCGGCATCAGAGCGAAAACTCTTCGGCCTGGGCATTGAGACAGCCGGCGACCTGGCCCGCGTTGATGCGCGGCTTGCTCGCAATCTCCTGAGCGTGGTGGGCGAAAGGACGGTTCTGGAGCTGCAGGGCATTTCATGCCTGCCGCTCGAAGACGTGGCGCCACAACGGAAGGGCTGCGCCGTAACCCGATCCTTTGGAACGCCGGTTACGGATCTGGCCCCAATGCTCGAGGCGGTCGCGGCCTATGCAGCGAGGGCAGGGGAAAAACTGCGGCGTCATGGCCTCGAGGCGACATATATGGCGGTCTTCATGCACACATCGCGCTTCAACTCGAAGGACAGACCGCACTCGGCACAGACGACGGTCCATTTTCCCGAGGCTTCCAACGACACTTTCGACCTGATCCGGGCCGCTAAGAGCGGAGTGCGCAAGATCTTCAGGAACGGCCATCGCTACGCCAAGGCCGGCATCATCATGAATGATCTGGTGCCGGCGCAATCACAGCCGCGCCCTCTATTCGAGGCACGGGACCGTGACCAGTCGGAACGGCTGATGACCGCACTCGATGCGGTCAACGGCAAATTCGGGCGAGGATCGCTCATCCCTGCGTCGGCCGGAATCAAGCGTGACTGGCAAGCGAAGTTTGACCGCCGATCGCCGCGATACACGACCAACATAAAGGAGCTGCCAGTCGCGCTGGCAAGATGAGGTTTAGGCCATGAGTGAGAAGCCGCCCTAGTGGGGCGGCTCGTCGCTGATCAGCGCTTCGAAAGCAGCATCCTCTTCGGCAAGCTTCGCTTCGGCTGACGCCAGCTCGGCTGCGATCTGCTGGCGCTCGGCCTGGTCGATGGACGCTGCAAGTTCAGCGCGCAGTTCGTTGATGTGGTCGTAAGTGGTCATCGTCAGCTCCTCTGAATGAAAACAAAGGTGCCGGCCCCATAAGGGAGGGTTTGGGTCAATGACCGCCGAAGGCGGCCTACGGGGCGTGGGGGAGCCGATTTCGTTGCGCAGCGGCGAAATTGGGGGTACCGCGTATCGTTGACGCAACCCTCCCTTGTCGGTGTAATTGGCTAATGTTGAGAGAGAATATACCTCTCCGTATGGCACCTCTTTTGCTCCTTCGGAGCAGCTACGCGCGGCAGACGGTTTGGGTTCGAAGGGATCCCCGAACGACTGATAATCCAGTGCTATTCAGAGAGCATGCCTGGAGCATCATGGATCGCAATGCGCTGCAGAAACATGCGAAACATCAGCCTGCGGGCGAATGATGGTTTCATCGCGCCGGAATGACATGGCGCATCGCCCTCGCGACGGTCGTCGGCACGCGCACATATTGCGCGACCCCAAGATCATGGTCGTAGTCGCCTGCGCCTTGAACGGAATCGAACCTACGACAGGTGATCTAGAAGTTCCCGTAAAATCAATGGCTCATGTCACAGTCCATGGGCTATTATGGCTTAGTCAGATGTAAATGCGTCCGCGGAGTGCGGGTCGGTTTTGATGCGCCGCGCTGCTCGTCTGTTTTTTGGGGACCGTTGTAAGCTTTGTGAATGATTTGCTGCGAATCCGTGTATCATCGTGGTCGAACGCGGGCTCGCTTAGTTTGAGCGGACTTAACGAAGTGATGGGCTTATGCCGGTTTATCTCGACTATCATTCGCACGCGCCGATGCATCCGGCCGCTAGGGCGGCAACCTTCGAAGCTTATGAACGCTTCGATTCAAACCCGCACTCCACTCACATTCACGGCACGTTAGCCCACGATGCGGTGGAAAACTCTCGTGGACAAGTTGCCCACCTAATCGGAGCTCGTCCTTCAGAGATCGTATTCACCTCTGGTGCTACCGAAGCCAACAACCTCGTCTTTTCGGGTCTACGGGATCTATTGGCTGCTCAAAACAAGAAAAAGGTCGTTATTGGCGCAGTTGAACATCCTTCGGTATTGAAGGCGGCACAAGCGCTTCGCCGTGATAACTTTGAGGTCGTTTTCCTTCCCGTCCACTCGGATGGGCTGATAGATCTTGACGCTGCGGCAGAAATGATTACCACCGATACGGGTATCGTGTCGGTCGCAGCGGCGAACCACGAAGTCGGAGTGTTGCAACCGCTAGCAGCGCTTTCTAAGCTTGTCAGGACTCGCGGTGGCTTACTCCACTCTGATCTAGCTCAAGCCGCTGGCAAGATCGAACTCGATCTACGCGTTCTCGATCTGGCGAGCATCTCGAGCCATAAGCTCGGTGGGCCAGGGGGTATCGGGGCTCTTTACGTGAGACGGCTTGTTAAGCCAAAGTTGAAACCGCAGCTTGCTGGTGGCGGACAGGAAGCAGGGCTGCGATCCGGCACTCTCCCCACTCCCCTGTGTGTCGGTTTCGGTGTTGCCTGTCAGCTTGCCGAGCAGGAGCTGGCTGAAACCAGTGATCGCGTGCGTCGTTTGCGCGACTCGCTCCTAACGGAGCTTCTGGCGATTTCCGGATCAAAGTTGAATGGATCGGCGACCGCCCGTCTTCCGGGTAACATCAACATTTCTTTCGACGATGTGGATGGTGAGGCGCTAGCGTATCACCTTCAGCAATCAGTGTCGGTCTCGACGGGATCGACGTGCAGCGCGAAATCGCTTGAGCCATCGCCTGTATTACTGGCGATGGGGCTGCCGAGACATATGGCGGAGTCGGCCATTCGCATCGGACTCGGACCGCTTACAACGGAACATGATATCGAGATCGCAGCACGGGCTATTACGGCGAGTGTCAGTGAGTTGCGATCCATTCGGAGACGAGCATGAACATCGTGGTCAACCAAGCGAGTGCCCAGGCTGCAGCTAAGCCGGGACTCCCGGATAAACTGAAATCGGTGCTCGCTGATCTCCGCGATGAATACGTGCAGCCGCATTCCACCCCTTGGATCATCGGTTTCTCCGGTGGCAAGGACAGCACGTTGCTGGCCCAGCTCGTTTTCGAGATGCTGCTGGCCCTGCCGCCCCGCCTTCGCACCAGGCGTGTTCACGTGGTAGCGAACGACACGCTTGTCGAATCTCCGGTTATCGCGAGCCACCTTCAGTCTGTACTGGATCGCATCGCGGGCTCGATCGACGCATTGCGGCTCCCTGTCACTGTCGCGAAGACGGTGCCGGATATCGACCACACGTTTTGGGTAAACCTCATCGGACGCGGCTATCCGTCACCAAGCAGGATGTTTCGCTGGTGCACTGACCGGATGAAGATAATTCCGACCACAGAGTACATCCAGAACCAGGTTGATGAGTCAGGACAGGCCATCCTGCTACTCGGGGTGAGGAGAGCCGAGTCGTCTCAGAGAGCGCGTAGCGTCGAACGCTATGAAAACGGAGAGCGTCTGAATGCTCACAACAGCCTGAAGAAATGCTATGTATATAAGCCGATCGTCGAGTTGACCACCGAAGAAGTATGGCAGACCCTGTTGCAGTCAAGCCCGCCTTGGGGAGGGACGCACCGCGAACTGGTGACCATGTACCGGAACGCTGGCGCTGGGGAGTGTCCACTTGTCACCGATAAGAGCGAAGCGCCGTCTTGCGGGACCAGTTCCTCCCGGTTTGGTTGCTGGACATGTACCGTGGTCGAGAAAGACAAGAGCGCGGAATCGTTCATCGAATCCGGTTATGGAGATCTTGAGCCCCTTCTCGAATTCCGGGACTGGCTCAAGGAAATCCGCGAAGACGGATCGATGAGAATGGCCACCCGCCGCAACGGAAAGCTGAATTTTGTCGGAGATGGTCGTCTGATCCCAGGCCCCTTTACACTGGACGCAAGACGACAAATCCTTGATAAGCTAGTCGCCATGCAGGAGGAGGTTTCCTTGGCACTCATCAGTGACGAGGAAATCGCCACCATCAAAAGAATATGGGCAGAAGATCTCTCTAATCTTTCTGCCTAGAACGGCGCGAGCTCGTATGGCTAGAGTAGATGAGTAATATTCTTGAACAATTACTGGAAGCCAAATCTATGCTTGGCTCCCATAAGAACCGCCGACGGCTTTTTCTTCACTTCGACAGCATTTTCGCTTCGACCACCATTGAGCCAGAGGAGCTCAGGAATCAGATAGCGGCAGTACACGATGGTCTGCGGCGCAGATGCCAGTTTAAACGCATCAGGATGTCCAACTGGAAGGCCTTCGATGCCGCGGACCTCGAGTTTCCAACAACGGCGCCCGACCGTCCGATTGTGCTGATCGGCGGTAACAACGGGAACGGCAAGACGAGTATTCTTGATGCCCTCATCGCGGGACTCTATGGCGTGGGCAGCTTCATCGATGGTGGTCGCGGCTCAGTCCAGGCGTCGGAAGTCGTCCGGCGAGCGGAATACCGCAGTTTTATCGAGCGGGCATTCCACAAGCCAGCTTACGATCGCGGCGAGCGGATGTCGTCCGTAGTTGTGGAGCTATCGATACCCAACGGCCAGATGGAGATCGAACGACGCTGGTACTTCGATGATGATGGCCAGTTGTTCGAGGATGACGAAGAGGTCGTGATCCGCCTTGGCAAGGACCGCGATATCGTGGCGGTTCCTCAAGATGAAGACCCTATATCTTTCTACGAAAGCCTTGTCGCCTCGATCGTCGCCCCTGCCAGCATGATCCCGTTTTTTCTATTCGATGGCGAGCGCGTCGTAGAGCTCGGCCGGAGGGACATCAGAGAACAGGTCAGAATAGGAATTGAGAGCGCCTTGGGGATTTCGTCGCTCAAGCGTTTGGCTGCCGACCTTTCCGACTATGTGAAAGATCGCTCTCGCGATCTTGTCGACGAGGATGTCGATGCAGAGCTACGACGGGATGTTACCGAACTTGAAGACAAGCAAGCCGAGTGTGTACGCGAACGCGACGCCGTAGAAGCAGAGGCTGCCACCCTCAAGCAGCGACGCGACGCGATCGTTCACGACATGGGCGCACTCACGAACCAGAGCTTCAAGGACAGGCACGAAACGCTCGAAGCTAAACATAACGCGATCCAGCAACTAGCCGGCCTCCGGAGCGAAATGGCCGCAACCGCGTCACGGCTTCTCCCGTACCTGCTTTTCGGTCGGCCGTTGATGAAGAGAACGATCAGCGCGCTTGAGAAGACAGCAAGCAGCCGCGTTCTGGACGGCAACCCGTCCGAGCTTGCACTTGAGAACCTTTTAAATGCCCTCGATCAGATCGAGCCCAAGGTCGATCTCGCGACAGGCAGAATGATAAAGGAGAGGGTACGATCAGCGTGGACAGTCTCGCGCCCCGCGAATGTAGCTGATCAGGCTCGCCACAAATACCTCGACCGATACGATGTTGAACGCGTTATCCAGGGCCTCGGACAAGGCGTTCAGGATGCGAAAGTCCAGCTACCCGAATTTATCCGGCGGGCAAAAGAGCTTGGTCAGATCGTGAAAGACAGCGACGAAGCGCTCCAGTTTGAAGAAGGCATTGAATCCGCCAGAAGCCGCTACTCAGCAGTTCTCCGCGAGATAAACGGTGAACTTGAGGCGGTAGAAAGAAAGCAACGCGAGATTGCCCAACAGCTGTGGCATATCGAGAACGAGCTGGTGGCGAAGCGCACGAATCTGGAGCGGAGGCTGATCCAGCGCCGTGGAACCGCTGCCGGGCTGCCCGTGGTAGACGCCGCCACAAGTCTGCGCATTGAAATCCTGAACGCCATCGATCAGATCGTACCTGAATATTATGCCGCCTTGGCCGACAAGGTCTCGTCAAACTACCGCCAGCTCGCACACAAGACAGTTATTCAGCGGATCGAAATCAACGAAGACGGCTCGGTCAAGATTTTCGATGCGGCCGGGGCTGATATTAGCCAGGCGGAGGCCTCTGCGGGCGAAAACCAGATATTCGCGACATCGCTGATTTCGGCTGTCGGAGGACTGGTAGGGTCGCAGCTCCCGTTGGTCATCGATACGCCGCTTGGCCGTCTTGACACTGCACATCGGGAGCGCGTGCTCGACTTCTTCAAAAATGGCGGAAGTCAGGTCATCATCCTCTCTCAGCCCGAAGAGGTCGGCGGACGATACTACGACCAGATTGCGGATAGCATATCCGCCGAATACACCCTTTCATACAGGTCAGATGATGGCCTCCTCGGCAGCACCGTACTTGAGGACGGCTATTTCAGACAGAGGGCGGCATGAGCACGGTCCGATATCCACTACAGCTCGGCGACATAGCGCGAGCCGATTTCCGCACATCCCTCCCAGCTGATCATGAGAACAGCCGTTTTCAGCGGGAGTGGGGTTTCACGTTCCGCTATCAACCAGCGCGGCTGGCGATATCGGTTTCGCTTTCTGATCCAACGCCCCCCTCGACCCATATCGAGGCTTATGGCAAGCCCATCAAGGGCGACACGTTGTTCGGCCAGGACGAAAGCGACCTCGCCGCATGGATCGCTATAATCGTAGAGCATTCGGGCGCGGACGATCTTTCGCGCCGCGAGTTTCAAGATTTAGTTGCCCAGCACTGGGCGCGAGGGCTGAACATGCTCGAGCTGAAGCTGAATAAAATCGAGGACGGGATCGTGAGCGTGGTAGAAAATCTGCTCGCAACACATCCGTAACCCGATAAAGTTATACACTTTTTGAAAGACGTCGATTATAAGTTGCATCATGGTGGACGATGCGGAATCAAGAACTCAGGTCATCAATTGTAAGAGAAGTTTGTGACCGCTCGGGTCTAGACGCGGAGTTGATATTCCGCTTGCTGGATCTTGAGACGAGGCACCGTGATCTTCTTGCTTGGGGTGCGCGCCCGAACCTACGCCGCGACATAGCGGGGATTTTCGAAGACGAGTTCGAAAAGCGGCGGGTTGAGAGTAAATGAAATTCACTCGAGTCCGGCTACAGAATATCTTCGCCTACGACGGCACCATAAATTTCGACTTTTCCGTTACCAGTCAATCGCGCAACGTCGTGTTGATCTGGGGTCGCAACGGTATGGGTAAAACTAGCTTTCTGAATGCCGTGAAACTTCTGTTCACAGGCATTGCACAAAAGCAATTTCGGATGGTTGGCTTCCCGCCCTCCGTGCTTAACGAAAAGCAGTACCTGCTTGGCGATGGTGCGCGTTGGTCTGGCCTGATCAACCGCAGCGCAAGGCGTAAGGCTGCGGTTCTCAAAGAGACTGTCGAGTCATTCGTCGAGATCAGTTGGACCGATCAAGATGAGAGGGAATTTACCGCACAACGCTGGTGGCAAACCGAGGGAGACAGCACGACATCCGGGGTTTACGTCGACTTCGATGGTAATAGAATGGCCGGCGACCCGGCAGAGGACTTTCTCGACGAAACGCTACCCCGCGATCTGGTCAAGTTTTTCTTTTTTGACGGTGAGGACATCAAGAGCATCGCGGAGTCGTCTGGGAGCTTCCAAAAAGACATCAACTTGCTTCTGCAGCTTACATTCGTTGAAGAACTCGCGGAGGAAGTCCGGAAGGTCGCGGACGAACGGCGTCTTCGAGGGATGCATGCCGACCTTCGACGTAAGGTAGATGACGCCCTGGCCACGCAGCGGAGTATCGAGACATCGATCTTTGAGCTGGAGGAGCAGCTTGTCGCTATTGACGATACCCTTACATCCGATGGCCTTGATTTGCGCAGGCTGGAGATCCGCAGGGCGAATCTTAGTTCAGGCGCGTCTGAACTCCAGCGCGAAGCGCTCGAAACGCAGTTGAAAAAGCTGAATAAACAGCTTGAGGATTGCGTAGCCGAGATATCCACGAAGCTGCCACTCGATATCCCGGTCGTGGCTAATCTTCGGCTACTCAAGCGTGTGCGCGACGAGGTCGAAGCCCGCATCGCCGCTGGTGGATCTGCCGAAGCAAATTTCGTGAGACAGATAGACACGCAGCTCCCTGGCTGGGTCGCCGAAGCCGCGCCCGATATTTCTCATGAGGATGTCGCCGGCATTGCTCGCTATCTTTCCGGAAAGCTGAACGGTGCACTCAACCTCTCCAGCTCTGCCCCCGGATCATTCGCCGCCGCGGATGTTTTTCGAATAGAAAAAATGCGGCGAATAGTCGAGCATTGGAGCTCCGCAGGCGGCGAACGGCAAGAGGCATATGTTCGCCTACTTCAGCAGGCGACCCAAACGAAGACGGAACTGGCCGAAGTTACCGAGGCGCTGCTCAAACTTGAAGTTGGCGCCCAAGGCAATCTCGAAGAATACCGCGACGTGATAAACAAGATCGAGGAACTGCGGGTCAAGGAAGCGCGCCTGAACCAGCAGAAAGGCGTTTCAACAACCAAGCTCGCTGATTTCAAGGTACAACGTGTCCAAATCGCGGAGACGATCATCCATCTTCAGGCAAGCCAGAACCAAGCCAGCACGGAAATGGAGGAGAGCAAGTTTGCGTCCGCCGTTTCAAGGGCGCTGAATGAGATTGCGTTGAGGCTGAAAGATGCCACACGCACTGAGCTTGAAGAGTTGCTTAATGACCGGTTCCGCCGAATTATCTCTCATCCTTTGATTAGGCGGATCGGGATCGATGACACATATGTTCTGACCTTCTATGAAGAGAACGGAAGAGCGATTGGCCGCACGAGCCTGTCGAGTGGTATGAAGCAGCTGGCGGCGACGGCACTCCTATGGGCAATGAAAGACACTGCCAATCGTGACATACCCGTAATAATCGACACCCCGCTCGGCCGTATCGACCGCGAGAACCAAGACCATCTACTCAAGGCGTACTATCCTGCACTGGCCAAGCAGGTCATCATTCTTCCCACCAACGCCGAAATCGATGGCAGGAAGCGTGCTCTTCTAGAGCCGCGAGTAGCCGAGCACTATCTGATCGAAAACAACACGGGTGACGCAGCAGAAGTGAAAAGGGGCCAGGCCCTCGTGGAGCTCACCTGATGGTTTCCCGTATCCACCTAACGAAAGATGAGCGCGCCATAATCGAACGCGTCTCTCAGGGTTGGCGACAAAAACTCGATCAGTGGACTATAGCGCGTTTGGCATTAGCCCGTTCGCTTCAAATGATCGAGGCTCCTTCGATCGAGCTTTACCCAACTCTTCCGGCGCAGCGCGGTGGTGTCGAATTGCATCCCCAGCAGCTTATCGGCGAAGGTAGGGCTAACGAATTTGAAGACTTCACGGACCTGTACTGTGCGATGCTATCGATCTACGAAGGTGTCGACCTATTCGAGGATGAGGACCGCTACCACGCGGCACTCCAGCGTCACGTCAGACGCGGCCTTGCCGTTCTCAATGAAGAGTGGCACGACCAGTCAGATTTGAACCGCTACATCCTCGACGAAGTCCTGGTCGATCGAGTAAAAGAGGCCGACAGCGGAGAGACGAGCGACGACCTCGGCGAACGTGTGACACGGGCTCTCGGCCAGATCGGCGTGGATGCCAAACTGCAGTCAACGTCCGCCGGGCCACGCCTTACGCGCTTCAGCTACGAGCTACCCCTCCTGGATGATTTAGATCGACTTCGCCGCGGGCAAGATAAGATCGGCTTTGCCCTTGGCCTCGGGGACAGGAAGATCGACATCGCCGTCGGCACCAGCGAGCGGACGGTTGTGCTCGACGTGCCCCGCCCTTCGACCACCTGGAAAACCGTAAACTGGACGGACATCGTCTCCGCTTTGAACAGCCCCGCAGCGTCCAAGATGTCGCTGCCGATTTGCCTCGGTACCAGCGTGCTCGGTGAGCCCCTGCTGATTGATCTTGCCGAAGCGCCACATCTTTTCATTGGTGGCACGACAGGCAGCGGCAAAAGCATGTGCCTTCATTCCATCCTGCTTTCGCTGAATCACAACAAGGCGTCGGCTCCAGAGCTGCTTCTTATCGACCCAAAGGCAGTAGAATTCGCGGGCTACCGCGGCTTGCCCAACTTGATCGGTAACGAGCCTGTGGTAACGCCCGACGACGCCTACAGGGCACTCAATGAACTGGTTGAAGAGATGGAGCGTCGGCAGACGGTTTTCAAAGAACTTGGTGCCCGTGACATCTCCGAGGCCCTTGATAAAGGCGCGCGCCTTAAGAGGATCGTCGCAGTGGTCGATGAACTCGGGGACCTGTTCTTGAACCGTCGCGAGATCGAGATTCCCCTTATCAAGCTGGCTCAGAAGTCCCGTTCATCGGGAATCCATCTCGTATTAGCAACACAGAGGCCCGAGGCCGCCACTTTTCCTGGCCTGCTTCGATCGAACATACCGAGCCGTATCGCTCTCACGGTACAGAAAAACGCTGAATCGAGGATCATTTTAGATGAAGGCGGTGCCGAACAGCTTCTCGGCAAGGGCGACATGCTTGTGAAATTCACGGGACAACAAGTGGTGAGAGGTCACGGAAGCCGGGTTCTTCCTTCCGACATCAGTGAAACATTGAGATAAACATGCAGAACTTAACGATATCGGACTGGAAGCTGATCCGCCTGACAGTTGACGAGCTTGGGCCATTCCGCAACGGTAAGCGGGAGTTTGATTTTTTTGGGATCGAGCCGGGGTCGTCGGACCCCTATGTCGCAGGTCCCGCAAACATCTTTATGGTGCTGGCAAAGAACGCTTACGGTAAAACCACGGTTCTCGAGGCGATATTCGGCCTTTTCGGCCTCCTAGACGAGAAGCCATGCGGCAGATTCGCACAATTCGCAGCTGCGGGTCAGGCGCAGGTTGATATCCGGGCTACCTGGACGATCGACGGCGTTTCGCAGGACGTTTTGTTGTCGCTGTGGACGGGCTCTCCCGGACCCGTGCGGAGCTGGACGCAGGAAGAACTTGATTCTGTGGCCCAGACCCGTAACTGGGCTGGTCTCGGTTTATCAATGACGCCCCAAGGCTTGAGCGTAAGCTCGCAGACGAACGAATTAGGTGCTCTCTTTTATGATGTGGTGCATCGCTCCCTGGGCCAACCGCCGAGCGAGCTTTTTGGCTTGTCTCAAAACCTTCCCGCTATCCTTTATTTCCCGGCAGACCGACGCGTGGTCGCGCCTGTGGAACACTTCGCCGTGACGAGGCCAGATATCTGGGGCTACCAGCCAGCTCAGATCTTCAGCTCCGATGGCCCAGAGTGGGGTACCTCCATCGACAACGTCCTAGTGTGGCTTGAATGGCTCGCCGACAGGCGCTCCGACGGTGCGGGGGACCGTCGCGTGGACGATCTTTTGTCATTTTTGAACGCACTCATTTTCAAGGATGACCCGTCAAAGTCAATAACTCAACCTCAGCGCGAGGAGCTGAGAACTTACGTGAAAACCCGCTATGGGGCACATTCGCTAGCCGCTCTCAGCCACGGCGAGCGAGCAATGCTCCAGATTCTCGGGCGGACACTGACGCATATGACCTCTAACACGATCATCCTCGTCGATGAGATCGAGATTCATCTCCATACAAGGTGGATGAACCGGCTGTTCGAGGCGATGAAAGAGCTTCTCCGGAAATACACCGCCCTCACCCTAATATTCACGACACACAACCGTGAGCTGATGCACGTTTTCCAGCACAACGTGAAGGAAGAGGGCCTGGTTAAGGGCGGACACCTGATAGAGAGCGACATCCAGTAATGGCAAACCTGTCTCAGATTTCGGATCCAGCCGAGCTGGATAACATCTACATCGGCAAGGTCGTGGTTTACGTGGAAGCCGAAAGTGACGCCAATCTCTTCGGTGTGCTGGTGGGGCCGGGACACGCCGAGCGGATCGAATTCAAGATCCCCCCGGAAGGCGGAACAGGCTGCGGACCCGCAATTGCGCGGGTGAAACGCGAGCGCGTCACCAACAGGAAGGTCTTTGGGCTGATTGATGGCGAAGCGGCCGCATCGTCGCATCTCGGCTTTGAGAAGATGCTCGAATGCGTTGAACCGACATTCGTGGTGGATGATCCGGAGCTCGATGGTGTTCTTTTCCTGGCGGAACACGAGGCGGAGAACATTCTGTTGAGGCACACGGACGTCTGTCACTACGTCGTCAAAGACAGGACCCTCGCTGGTATGAACACTAGGTCGGCTGACGACGTTCGCGCGTTGATCAACGGGATCGTTGACCGTTACTTCTCCAGTGCCGTATGCAAGTACACGAGCGCTCGTCTCCACTCGGCGCAGGCGATCTCCGGCATTCTGGACAGTGGAATGTTCTTCACTGACCGTTCTCGGACTGGGTTTCTCAGGCTGCTCAAGGAAAAGGTTGCCGCGGCTGGCTGCCCTTGGGACGTCTTTCGCACAGAGTTCAAATCGCTACTTCGGCTTATAAAGACCCGTTTCGACACAATGGAAGAAGCGCTGAAATCGGCGGAGCGGAAACGGCTATCCGACGGAAAGAGCGCTCTTGCGAAGATCCAGAACGTGTACGGGGTCAACAAATATTGGGAAGGTCATCTCGCCGACGAGTTGGCAAAACTTCCCTACGCGACCGAATTCAGAGAGAATGTCTTCTCGAGAACCGGATTGTAGGTGCTAGGATCTGGCTGAAAAATCCGGAGGCAGGAGCGGACGGTTCGGGAAAGGTTGATTTCCGGCTGCGATTTCTACGGCGCGCCTGCTGAGAGAGAATGCTTGGACGATGGCTTCTGGGAAAACGGTCGGTCGATCACTATACCTCCATCGGGATGCGATCGAAGCCCTCCCCATCGACACGCTGCGCATTGTCGCCTCGGCCATGTGTATCGGGTCCTCCTTCGCCTGGAATGTCGTTAAGGTCGAAACAGGCAAGGTTTCGCTGCTGCAGTACCAGGATTTCGATGGACACGCCTTCCCGGCTCTATTGCGGGCGAGGACTTTCAAGCTCCCTGAGCTCGCTTTCACGGACACGGACTACTCGGGTCGCGAGAACCCTCCGATCCTGCACCGGAAGGAATTGCTTCTTGCTGAGGATGACGCCCGGCGACCCGCTTTCAGCTCAATCACTGCTCTTGCGGAACGTCACGGTCTCTTCGCTGACCCCAAACGGATCGGTACCCGCGAGGCTTGGTTCAGACTCGTGTCGGACGCGGGACTGGTCGTGGACGGCCCTCGTCTTCGTCACGCTTCGTTTGCCACCGTCGAACGTCATAAGACTGCAATTACCCGGTACGACTTGTCCGCTCCTGTGGCCCTTATGTTGAAGCATGGCATGCTTCGGCCTGAATATAGTATGTTCGACTACGGCTGCGGTCTCGGCAGCGACGTCGCGATCCTAACGAAGAGCGGCTATGAAGCGTTCGGCTGGGATCCCGCGCACAATCCCAATGGGATAAAAAGAGAGGCCGACATCGTGAACCTCGGTTTTGTGGTCAACGTCATCGAAGATCCACGCGAGAGGGCTGACACCCTTAGGTCTGCCTGGTCATATTGTAGGAGAGGGCTCTGCGTGTCGGCAATGCTCGGGAACCAGGCAAACGTCGAGGGACATACAAGCCACGGCGACGGATATCTGACATCCATAGCGACCTTCCAGAAATACTACACCCAGGCCGAGCTTATTTCTTGGGTATCGGAGGTCGTCGGCGAGCAGGCACTCACTTTGGGAAATGGGTCGGTTGCGTGCTTCAAAGATGGGGAACTTGAACAGGAGATCAGGTTCGCCAGGTATTCACGAATTTCTTCAGCCTCGCTGAGCTCAATGCATCTTGCTCGCCCCGTTCGCACTTCTAAAGCCACGCGGGAGGTGCCCCCGGCCGTCACCTCCGCCCTGTGGGACCTCACGCTTAGCCTTGGACGAGTTCCTACTCCCCTTGAAGTCGATCCCGATACTTCTTCTCTCATCGCTCTCGCATCGCTTTCTCCAACGGCGGCTATTCGTTCCTGTGTTGTGGGTTTTGATAGCGCCGAACTGGAAGATGCAGCCCGGAAAAGGCGCGAGGACTTGGTTGTTATGGCTGCCCTGTCGCTTTTTCCAGGATCGCCAAAATACACGTCATTGCCACCCTCGATCCGTCGGAGTGTTAGGTATTTCTTCGGTAGCCATGAGCACCTTCTCGAAGAAGCACGCGAGCAACTGCAAGCACTTCAAGCGTTCGACGCGTTGACCGAGATCTTTCGCTCGGCCGTTACAAGCGGTGTAGCGACGACCAATCAAGACACCCTGTCCTTTGGGATGGCGAGCGAGCAGCGCCTTCCGATAGGGATCAGGTTGATGCTTGGCTGCGCGGAGTTTGTGTCCCCTGGTTTCAGCACCTGTGACATCGTGGAAATCGGTCCCTCTCGTGGAAAGCTGAAGGGCTACGTTTGCAGCAACATGGAGTCTCCTTTACCGAAGATTTCCTCTCGAGTTATGGTCGATCTGGCTCGGTTCTCAAGTCAAAGCAAGGATTTTTCGGACCGCGTGCTGTTTACCAAGTCTCGATTTATGGAACGCGATGCGCCCAATCTTGAGCGGCAGCTTTCTATAGAGGCTAGACTCGTCGCTCACGGAGTCGTCGACAGACACGGAAACGGCCCGGAAGGGCGCACGCTCAGTGCGATGTTAAGAGGCATATTGAAAAGATAATCAAACATCATTGCTCTGCTAAAGGACTCCCCACGCCCGAAACCTCCCCCTGCCCGTCATCTCCCTCAAGCCGAGCTCCAAAACGATCCGCCGCGCCGCCTGCGGCGTCACCTCAAGCGTTTTTGCGACCATGCCGGCCGACACCAATGGCTTTGCCATAACCAGCTCGACCAGCTCCGGCAGTTTTGAAGACGTTCGTCTTCCCGCCAATTTGCGCTCCATCATCTGCCGAGCAAGCGTCAGCCGGTCATGCTCTTTCATGCCGATCTCGGCGGCCGAAAAAACTCCATGGGCGATGCCCAGCAGCCGGATTTCCCGATCACGATGGCGGCGCCGATCGACAGGAATGGTTTTCAAGCCGAGATTGATGGCGGCGAGATGCGCGCCTGACGTGATGCCGGCCTGGCGCAGGATCGAGGCAGCCAATAGCCGGCCGAGCCAGGGCGCGTGCTGAAGGACCAAAAATTCGTTCCAAACATCGAGGGCAATGATCGCCTGCAGCACCGCCGGCAAGTTTTCGGCCTGGCGCAGCGCGCCGCGCCATTCGTCGAGCCGGGCATCCTCATCCCAGTCGAGGTCATAGACGAGAGGATCTCGTTCTCGGGTATCAGCACGCCCGGGACGCCTCGCGTGCTCTATCGCCGCCTCCGATCGGGCCAACAGCGCATCGATAGCGGCATAGTCGACGCCGGGGAGATTCTCCGCCTGATCACCATCGTCCCCCTCCCCTTCCGGGTCGACGGCGACCGCGGGCCGCACGACGCCGGCCGTCTTCGCTGCCTCGGTCGCGCCGGTGGAAGTGATGTCCGAAGTCTGTCGCAAAGTTCGGATACCCTCGGCGGACAAGGCCCAGTCGGGCGACTGACCAGCAATGCGCCGGCGGGTTCGCAACACGTCGCGGGCGATGGTGAGTTCGTGGGTGGGTGTGCGGGTATCGCGAAACGCGTCGTGGAGGACGAGGTCTTCGAGATGAACGAGTTCGCCGTCGATCCACAGCGATGCACAGGCATCGGCAAAATTCTGGCGCTCGAGGAACCCTGCGCCGACCGGCGAACGAGCGATGCGCTCGTCGAGACGGGTAAGTGCGATACCGGCGTCGAAAGCCGGCCGCATCAGGGTTGATATGCTGATTTTCGCGAGATCGTAAGCCATTGAAATCATAGTAAATGATTTGTTAAACGAACTCTATACAAATATTAAGGTTCCTCACATGGTATGATTGCTGGTTGTTGTTCTCACCATCGATAAGTAACCCTTATCGATGGTGATTGATTTCGAGTCGCAAATCAGAAAAGGTCGTGTCATTGACGGCCACAGCGCCGTCTCGAAGCAGCCTCATGGAGCCACGCTTGCCATCTTCAAGCCAAACGTCACCGGTTGATCGCCGCGCCGAAGAGCTCGACACGATCGCCGCTGTCCTGCCGATGGAGCGGCGCGACGAACTCGCCGAGCTGCTGACCGACCAGGACATCCAAACCCTCAAGCATCTGGTCAACGAGGGCATGGGCGAAAACACGCTTCGCGCCCTGACGTCAGATCTTGCTTACCTGAAGGCCTGGTCTCTTGCCGCCACCGGAAAGTCGCTGCCCTGGCCGGCGCCAGAATCGATGCTTTTGAAATTCGTTGCCCATCACCTTTGGGATCCGGAGAAGCGAAAGTCAGATCCGGACCATGGCATGCCGGAAGCCGTTTCCCAAAACCTCCGCGATCAGGGATTTTTGCGCACCGCCGGGCCGCATGCGCCGGACACCGTGCGCCGCCGGCTGGCATCCTGGTCGACGCTGACGAAATGGCGCGCGCTCTCTGGCGTCTTCGCCTCCCCTGCCCTCAAATCGGCCATACGCCTCGCTGTGCGCGCCACCCCGCGGCCGCGAAAAAGGAAAAGCGCCAAGGCGGTCACTGGTGATGTCCTGGCAAAGATGCTGGCGACCTGCGCCACCACCAGCCTGCGCGATATCAGGGACCGGGCGATCCTGATGGTCGCTTTTGCCTCGGGCGGCCGCCGGCGCAGCGAGATTGCCGGACTGCGATTGGAGCAGATTACCGTCGAGCCACCGATCGAGACGGAGGGCAGCCCTCCCCTCCCGTCTCGCGCCATCCATCTTGGCCGCACCAAAACCTCGGGCGCCGATCATGACGAGGCCGTCTATCTCACTGGCCGGCCCGTCGAGGCGCTCAATGCCTGGATCGAAGCGGCGAAGATCGAAAGTGGCAGCGTGTTTCGGAAGATTGATCGCTGGGGGAATGTGTCTAAGCGGGCGCTGGAGCCGGGAGCGGTCAATGCGATCGTCAAGCAGCGGGCGGAGATGGCCGGATTGGAGCCCGGGGAGTTTTCAGCGCATGGACTTCGGTCGGGATACCTGACGGAAGCCGCCAATCGTGGGGTCCCACTCCCCGAGGCGATGGAGCAGTCTCGCCATCGCTCTGTCCAACAAGCATCCAGCTATTATAACAACGCGACGCGCCGAAGCGGACGCGCAACTAGACTACTCTAGAAGATTTCTTGCAAACGTCGATCGAGGTCGACGGGATTTTTAGCCCGTCGACCAGTACCGCTTAGATTTGCGAGAGCACCTGCTCTGTCGCAAATCTTCACTTCAAACTCGAGACATCAATGCAGCCACGTCGCGCCCGCGGACATACTGGTGTCTAACGAAGCAGTTCTCGTCGCGATCGTGTCAATAATCTCAGGGCCATTGAATGCGGCCCCGGCGTCGATGGCGACGTCATCGTTGCCTTGCCAAGCTGTAGTTTGGCGGCCGCCGGCAGCAATATCTCCGCCGTCGTTCCCGAACGCGACCTCATGATCCGCGTTGGTGAACCTGTCGTTGGTAAAAGATGCGGCAAGATACAGGCTCTGGGGCCAAATGATCTTGGTGTGGGAGAATGCGTGGGGATTTTCCATATCAGAACTCCGTTGAGAAGGTTGTCGACTGAAAACTGAGATATCTGGTCGCCTTCGCGGGACATGCTGCGGTAGAAATAGACGCCAAATCCTTCCCCTTGAGAACGCCACGGAACTGCAGTTTTCTTTCGCTGGCTCACTTGCCACCAGGACAATGTCGAACATTGTGCCAGTCAGGGCGGCTATCTTTGCCAACATGTCGGGCAGACCTGACCAATTCTCAAGTCTGATGTTGCTGGCATTTACCGAACCGGAAACACCGAAGCGTATTGCCGCTCTGCGGCCGGGGCCATTATTTCCCCTATAGTTGAGAATACGGTTGTGAGGGATAAAAACAAACAGCCCGAGATCAAAGAAAGGGCCGATCTGGCTTGGTCGTATCGCGATCTGTGACGATGAACCATGCCACGGAGAGAGATCCGTCGGCAACAGTCGGATCACCTGCGAAAAGAGGACATATTTCTGCCCATCGAGCCACCCGTACAGGATTTCAAAAACAAGACCGCAATAGGGGATTTGAGCGCCCCAAAACGTTCCTGGGCTTAGCAGGGGCGGTGCCCATTTGCCAACTTCGCGGCAGATGAAGGCGATGCCGAATTCAGCAGTTGCATAAAGGTCAGGAATTTCCACGTACCAGCGGCGAAGACGAGCTTTGATCGGCCCCAAATCGCGGGCGGGCAGTTCGTTTGGATGTCCTGTCCCTTGCTGCATCGTTTTCGATCCCTCTCAGAGGCCCCGTAGCGAAATATGATTGACACCGCGGATACTGTCAACCCATATACGGAGGATCCGTCAACCGTTATGGTTCATTTCACACCCACCGCATTGAAAGATCGGAGGATAATTTCGTTTAATGAACCGAGGGGCTTGGATGCATCTTTACGATATGTTAGTTCACGGTTGACATAATGTCTGTCAACCACCAATATATGCGGTCTGTCAACAATTAAGGGAATTTAGTGCTATGGCTCATACCCACGTCCTGAAAAGCCAGCCCGGTTTTCCGTTGGTTCCCGCAGGAAGCGATCTGCATGTGGGCGCAGAGTATCGAGCTACGGGCTGGGCGTCTCTAGGGCGCGAAGGTTCGTTCGTCCGTGCTACCGATATAGGCTTGCCAGAGAACCCGACCTTAGGTCACGTATCCGACCATGCCATCTTGGGCGGCGCAGCGGCTGTTCATCAAAGAGATGACACTTTCGAGCATTCCTATTTCGGGGCCGATTATGGCCTATTGGAACGTCAGCGGCCGGACATCGCCCTTCTCGCTCGATTTGCCCGTAGCGTTGAGTTTGCCACCTTCCACATGTGCGTTGCCTTTGACATCGCTGGCATTGCCGACTTCGATATGAACCTCAAAAGCCATCCGCTGCCCAGAGAAGCGAGCTGGTTTGGGGCGCTTGTGGATGCGACGTTTGCCCGATTCAAGATTTTGCGGAAGGCCCTCGCTTTTGAGTGGACTCCGCCTGCGGAAGCCGAACCCTTGACCTGCTCGGCTTTCTACGCGCTATGCGATCTCGCTCCGGCCTCGTCGCATTCGCTCAAGCAGCTATATTTTAGTCGCAGGGGCCACGCTTACCAGTCGTTAGTCCAGCAACTTGATGTGACGGCCAGCATCATCGAAGCGGCTCTGCAGCTCCGACGTGATGCCGACGCGGCGATCAACAACAGGGCACAAGAGGATGACGCCAATCGTCTTGCCAGAACGCAGGATGAGATCTTGTCGAAAGCCGGAGATGCGCTGAGCTTGCGACAGGCAGCTGAACGGCTTGGAATGACGCATCAGAACCTGCACAAAAGGATCGGAAGCAATTCCGCGCTTGGTGTTATGCGAGGGCGCCAGTTGGTCATCCCATCCGTGCAGTTTGTTGAAAGCAAGGACGGCGTAAAAATCCTACCTGAGCTGCGACAGGTGTTGAGGCTGTTTGCGGAAGCCAGTGCCGGCACGTGGACTGCGCTTCAATATCTAACGGAGCTTGACCCCGTTCTTGGCGCTACGCCAATTGAGATCCTGAAGGCTGGTGGCGTGGACGCCGCCACCGCAGCGGCACGCGCCTATCTTGGGCTCGATGAAGCATGACACCAGGGCTGACGCCAACATCCGACCTGCTCGTATTGTCGCTTCCGGCGAACAGCCATTTCGTTCGCATTCATCAAGCTGTTCATTCAGCGGTATGGTTTGGGCCTGCACCGGGTGCAGGCCCTGCCTATCGGTTTGATGCGCCATCGGGCCAATACCGGACAATGTATGCAGCACAGCAGCTCGAAGGCGCGTTCGCGGAGACAATCCTGCGCCGTGCAAACCGCATCATCGCGCGGCCTTATGTCGAGCTACGTCAATGGAGTGTCATCGAAACAGCGAGGGAGCTCTCACTACTTAAGCTCTTCGACGAGGGTCTGGTGTGGCATGGCGTGACCGCGGACATTTGCAGCGGTGATGACTACCGGATCTCCCAAAGCTTTGCCGCAGCGCTCTACGCAAGTCATTCTGGGCTTGATGGAATTGCCTACCGCGCGCGGCACAATAACGGCCAGATCTGCTATGCGCTCTTTGATCGCATAGCCGAAACAAGCCTGCAGGTGGTTGAGAAACGCCTCTTCAGCAATGAGCGCTCGATCACCGACGCGTTGCTGCGCAAGCACAATGCCAGCTGGGATCCGATGATACCACTGCCTCCCCCTTGAGGTTTCGACCAGTTCCCAGTGCAAGCCGGGAGCCCAAGGCACCCACCAAAGTAACCACGTCAGTTAGCAGGCATTCGCGAGTGGCAAAGTATCTGGTAAAATCTGCCGCATGCGCCTGCATGCCTACACTCTTCGCCACAGAGACTGGCGGGTCCGCATTTAGGGGGCGATAAACTACCTTGAGCGCCTAATCGATTTCGCTGAACGATGTAAGCAACGGTGTTAGATCGCGGGCGATCCAGCGATACCTTCGGCCTTCGGCAATGAGCACATAAGCAGGTTTCGACGAGGCTCGGCGGAAACATCTCTCCTCTACAGGCCACTCAGCGCAGCCCCATCCTTTGCCGAAGAGGGCGGATTTCTCCATGGGCCGCCCCAAAACGTCTTATCGGCTATACCTCCTGAGACAATCTCCGTGAGACGCAAATCAGTGTATCATTTGGGTTGATTTTACGATTATGAGACGCTACCCATTGAAGGTCTAGAACCTAATGAGACGTTTCATGGCAATTTACGGGTATGCGCGGGTCAGCACCATCGATCAGGATTTGGCGATTCAAGAGGCGGCTCTGAAGGCGGCCGGGTGCACGGTCATCCGGGCGGAAAAGAAATCCGGAGCGACCAAGCAGGATCGGAAGGAGCTTAACACGCTTCTGGAATTCATGCGCGACGGCGACAGCCTGGTCGTGACGCGGGTCGATCGGCTGGCGCGGTCAGTTGGGGATCTGCAGGACATCGTACGGCTGCTCAAGCAAAAAGGGGTGACGCTGAAGGCGACGGAACAACCGATCGACACCAGCTCGGCGGCCGGGAAAGCTTTCCTCGATATGCTGGGCGTGTTCGCTGAGTTCGAAACGAACCTTCGCAGAGAACGACAGATGGAAGGCATCGCCGCTGCAAAAACCAGAGGGGTCTACAAAGGCAGGAAGCCCCATGTTGATATTGCTGAGATCCGCCGACTGAAATCCGACGGGATGGGGCCAACAGAAATTGCCAAGACGCTGAACATAGGTCGGGCGAGCGTGTACCGCGCCCTTAGAGAAGCCGCATCATCGTAGGGCAAGATGGCGGCTTCGCGCCAGGAGCGGCCATCGCCGTGTTGGCGACGGCCCCGAAGAAGCTCTATGCTGCGCCGACTTCTTCGAGCGAACGCGAGTGCATCTTGTTCAAACCTTATATTGATCTTTGGCAACTAACTACCGATGGGGAGCCTATCAGCACTCCGACTGCTCAACTTCTCCCGGTTCTGCATCACGGTGAAGCGGCCATGCTGAAGGTGTCTTCTCATCCTGATCAGAAGCGCGGCTCAGACCTGATGGTGTGGTGGGCCGGAGTAGGAGCGGCTCAAGTTCTCGAGCGAGACGAAAACGCGATCCTCATGGAGCGTGCTACAGCGAAGCGATCCTTGGCAGACATGGCACGGTCTGGTGATGATGACGAGGCATCTCGAATTCTCTGCGCTACCGCCGACAAATTACACCGGGAGCAGGCGGCAGCATTGCCAGGGTTGGTTCCTCTCCCTCTATGGTTCAGGGAACTAGAAGTCGCTGCTGCACGCCATGGCGGCATCCTGCGCAGCAGCTTCGAGACTGCGCAAATGCTACTAGCCGCGCCAAGAGAGGAGGGTGTCCTCCACGGCGACCTCCACCACGATAACGTGCTGGATTTCGGCTGCCGTGGTTGGCTCGCCATTGATCCACACGGCTTGTTCGGCGAACGCGGTTTCGACTTTGCCAACATATTCACCAACCCTGATCTAAGCGATCCCAGTCAGCCTGTGGCAACGCAGCCTGGCCGCTTTCAAAGGCGTCTAGCTGTGGTCGCTGAGGCCTCACGCTTAGAGCCTCGCCGCCTACTGCAGTGGATACTCGCGTGGACCGGGCTATCTGCCGCCTGGTTTCTAGGTGACGACGATCCGTTGGCCGAGGTGGATTTGCATGTTGCAGCGCTAGCTCTTGCTGAGCTCAACCAATAGGTGCCTGCGAACGAGGAAGTGCGCTTTGGTCCGGCAGGCGACATGGCTCAGAAGCGCCATTTGCACGCTTCAGGGATGGGGTTGGAGGGCGACCGTCGGCTTCCAGCGTTGAGATGAAACAGCGGGTCTTTTCATCACAGGTGCCGCAGCAAACTAGGGTAGTCTGTATAGCCCTCAGGGCCCTCGCCATAGAACGTGTCCTTGTTCGGTGTGTTCAGAGGAAAGTTCTGCTGAAGGCGCTCTGCGAGGTCCGGATTGGCGATATAGTCGCGACCGAATGCCAGGGCGTCGGCATGACCGGACTCGATAAGTCGCTCCCCATCTTCCTTTGACATAAGTTCATTGGCTATGACCGGCCCCCCGAACCGACGCTTGATCTCACCGAGAAGGCTGTCTTCGGCTTCAATTTCGCGGACAAAAATGAAGGCAATCTTCCGTCTTGCCAGTTCGTCGGCGACGTACCCGAAAATTGCCTTGGGGTTGCTGTCCCCCATATCGTGTTCCTCGCCCCGAGGTCGAAGGTGCACGCCGACACGATCAGCGCCCCAAACCTCAGTCACTGCATCCGCAATCTCAAGGAGAAACCTAGCGCGGTTCTCGACTGTGCCACCGTAGCAATCGGTGCGCTTGTTGGTCTTGTCCTGTAGGAACTGATCAATCAGATAGCCATTGGCAGCATGCAACTCGACGCCATCAAAGTCAGCGGCCTTTGCTCGCTCCGCGCCCTGTCTAAAGTCCTCAACGATTCCCGGTATCTCATTCGTTTCCAAAGCCCGTGGAATAGGATGCGGCCTTTTCGGGCGTAGTCCCGAGACATGACCAGCGGCGGCGATTGCGCTCGGCGCTACGGGAAGTTGGCCATCGAGAAGTTCGGGGTCGGAGATGCGGCCCACGTGCCAGAGCTGCAGGAATATGCGACCATCGGCTTCGTGAACCTGCCGCGTGACGTGTTGCCAGCCTTGGACCTGGGCATCGTTCCAAATACCAGGCGTGCCCCAATATCCAACGCCTTGTGGGGACACAGAAGTCGCTTCGCTCAGAATCAATCCGGCACCAGCCCGTTGCCGATAGTATTCGGCCATCATCGCGTTGGGTACGCGCTCGACGCCGGAGCGCTTGCGTGTAAGCGGGGCCATGATAACGCGGTTCGGCAGCTCGAGAGCCCCAACCTTCAACGGATCGAACAAACGGGACATCGATATCTCCTGGTTTAGCGCAGATATGGCTCTGCTTCTGTCTGGAGACAATTGTCCTTCCGGTTGTCAGACTGTACACTTCAAGTCGTCAATTGGAGTGCCTGCAGAATGGCTATTACCAGCACCTTCGGTGGCGTAGAAATCTTTATCACCGTGGTGAAAGCCGGGTCGTTCACTGCGGCGGCGGCACAGTTTGGCATCACCAAGTCGGCCGTCGCCAAGTCGGTGGCCCAGTTGGAGGGTCGGCTTGGCGTCAAACTTCTGCATCGGACAACACGTCGGCTATCGTTGACGCCCGATGGTCAGGCCTACTTTGTGCAAGCCGAAGCCGCACTTGATCAGCTCCGGTCAGCAGAAGACCTCGCACGGTCCAAGGCCAGCGCGGTTAGAGGAATATTGCGGGTGGACATGCCAGTGGCGTTCGGCCGACGGATCGCCATGCCGATCCTATTGGATATCCTCAGGGCCCATCCCGGACTCCGTTTGGAGGCCAGCTTCTCTGATCGTATTATAGACCCTGTCGAGGATGGGGTAGACCTATGTCTGCGGTTCGGCGAGCTGCCTGACCGAACTGACATCTCTGCCCGACCGCTCGGAACACAGCGCCTCGTTCTCTGTGCAGCACCACGCTATCTTAGTGAAGCAGGGGCACCAACAAGCCTACGTGATCTACAAGACCACGCCTGTATCCTCGGAGGCAGGCCAGGCAGAGCCGCACCCTGGCGCTTCCTGGAGGAGGGCGGGCGCGTAAAGTCGCTTGATCCGCTGGCCGCTCACCTAGTGAGCGACGGAGAGGTGGTCATCGATATGGCGGTTGCTGGTTTCGGCTTATGCCAAATGCCACAGTCTCTCCTGCAGCCTTACATCGATGGGAAAGAATTGGTCGAGGTGCTGCCGGATCGGTGCCAGGTGCAATCGCCATTTAACGCTGTGTGGCCAACGACCCGTGCGATACTTCCCCGGATCCGGGTTGTTGTGGATGAGTTCGTTAGACGGGCCAACGCGAAAGCTCTTTAGCAGGCAGAAGATGACGAGTCCTACGTCTGCTTCCAGGTCAGCTCGTATCAAGACTGGCGGACCTGAATGGGGTGGCAACAGGTCCTTCATAATGCGTCGGCGGACGTCCGCTTATGGCGGATACTGTTGAAATACTCCCGTGGGCAGCTTCTCGTAAGCTTTAGCTGAAATGACATTGCTTAGAGGAAGCTCTGTACCCACTCTGCCGCAAATCCGTTTCAGTCAGCTAAGATCATCGGAAATCCATTCCGGACAGTCACGGCAGTGAGTTGTTTTGTCGACCCTCAGCGGAGTTTTTCAACACTATCGGCGTAAAGGCGACGTGACGCGGGCGCCGAGGCTATGTCTGCTTTTAGGCACGCACGACGACACGACAGCCTCTATGACCGACATGGAGGCGCATAGCGGAAATCATTTCCAGTCCGGGGCCGATGGCAGACTGACCGCTGCTAGGGCACCTACGCGAAGGCGGACATCGATGTATGACGGCGAGGTTTCAGCCGATGTCTACTTTCAGGCAGGCACACGAAGGCCTCGGGCGCGAAGCGGAGACGTTTCAGCAATCTGAACTTTGCGGAAACGAATATTGCGACGAAGGTATTATACCAACCGTCATTGATCAGAACCCTTGTGCCCATTTGCGTCTGCCGATCGACATGATCTTCCATGGTCGGTCCTGGAGTGTTCTCCAAGCGTAGCAGCAATGGTCGACGATATCCTCGTAGGACTTGAAGACGCGGTTTGAGAGCCAGTTGTCCCTCATGAACTGCCAGATGTTTTCGACCGGGTTCAGCTCGGGTGATTTGGGCGGCAGTGGCAGGATGGTGATGTTTTCTGGGACGACGAGATTGTTGGACATGTGCCATCCAGCCTGGTCCATGATGAGGACGGCATGTTCGTTATCTGCAACATTACGGGATATCGATCAGGTGCTGGTTCATGGCATGGGTGTCGCACCACGGCATGACGAGAGCGGCAGCCTTGCCCTGTTTGGGGCAGATGGAACCGAAGATATAGGCCGGCTTGGTTCGCTGGTCGTGTGGCGCAGACGGCCTTGTTCCCCGCTTGGCTCAGCGGCGGGTGATCTTGTTCTTCTGGCCTATACGAGCTTCGTCCTGAAACCAGACTTCGATCACTTTGCTCTTGGCGGGGCCGGCGGCAATTTCTGCCACAGCGGCGGGGAAGTTTTTTTAAAAGCCTCGGCCGCTTCGGCATCCTGAGCATGATGTCTTGGGCGAGCAGAGAGCTTGCGCTACCCCATGGCACGCACTTCGCGACCAAGGGCCTCCTGGCTCACCGAGATGCGGAACTCTTCCCAGAGCCATTGCGCCAGATCACACAGACGCCAACGAACGACGCCATCCAGTACGGTGTCGGTCCGCGCTCTATGGCTTGCGCCAAGGCCGCTCGCTGTTCGTCGTTCAGGAGAGAAGGCTTGCCCGAAGCCTTGCCATTGATCAGACCGTCTGGACCGCGATCGTTGAAGCGGACCACCCAGTCGCGCACGATCTGAACTGTCACGCTGCCAAGCCGGGCGGCATCGGCGCGCGAGCCGCCATCATAGATCGATGCAAGAGCCAGAAGCCGTCGCGCCTGATTGGCATCCCGTGTCTGGCGAGCCAGACGCCGCAACCTGGCCCCGTCGAAATCCGACCGCAATGAAAGCGCTGAACCCATCGCAACCTCCTGTTTGCAACAAAGATTCAGATTCGTCGGCTGCTGGGAATCCCCACGAGAGTCACATTCACTGAAGGTTGGTATTATTCCACCAGCGCCATCAGTGCCCGAACTTCGTGCCGTCTCATGTTCCGGGTCAAGCATGCGACGTGCTCAACGTAAACGTCGTTCAGCTCCATTATGGGCAGGCGGACAACGTTGCTTTCTGCCCGGCTGACCGCCAGTTCGAACATGAATCCTATTCCCAGTCCTTGGTGCACTGCCTCGTAGACCGCCTCACGCTCGCCGAGTGAGAGAGCTGGCTCAAGGTTTACGCCAGACTTCCTTATTGCCATGTTCAGCGCCGATTGCGTGAGAGATTGGTCGTTGCGAAAAATGAGTGGCTGATCGGCAAGTTCATGCAGCGAAAGGGGCTTGCCTCGCTTTGCCAGCGGGTGCCCGGCAGGCACCAGCGCGACCGCTCGCTGCTCCATGTACGGAATGCGCGTCAGGCTATCGTCGTCCGGTACGCCTGTCAGGATGATCGCGTCGCATTGTTGCTCATAAAGTGCCGTCGTGACCCGATGCCAGTTACCAAAATTGGCGGTAACCCGGACACCGGGGTAACGGCGCCTGAACTCGGAAATCAGCGCCATTGCCGGATTCGGAGCGCCGCACATGATGTTGAGTTCACCCGTCTTCAACGCGCTCGATGCACCCAGGATATCGGCGGCTACAGCCTCTATAACATGCAGCTCTTGTGTCTCCTGAAACAAGCTCTTGGCGAGTGGCGTCATCCTTGCACCGTCCCCCCTGCGCTCGAATAACAGCACGCCGTAGCTCTGTTCCAAAGCTTTGACCTGCGCCGTTATGGCAGGCTGACTGAGGCCGAGGCGACGCGCGGCAGACGAGAAACTGCCTTCCTTTGCAACCGCATTGAATGCTCGCAACTGGGCATAGCTAAGCTTGGAACGCATTGAGCCTCACGAAAAATGAGAGGTGTCTACCTGATGGGCGGTATAACCTGAATTTATAATGCGTCATTGTAATGTAAAATCTATGAAGTATCTGGCCAGCCATTGAACACATTTTTTTGGGCCTTCCTTCATGGCAAGCGTAAACATCAGATCTGTCGTTAAGACATTCGGGGAGACCCATGTTTTGAAAAGGATCGATCTGGATATTCGGGACGGCGAGTTCATTTCCTTGGTTGGCCCGTCAGGCTGCGGAAAGTCCACTCTATTGCGCATCATTTCCGGCCTCGAACAGCAGAGCGGGGGCAGCATCCTACTAGATGGTGCAACTGTCGATAGGATCCGGCCACGCGACCGCGACCTCGCCATGGTGTTCCAGTCCTATGCACTGTATCCGCACCTGACGGTGGCGGAAAACATCGCCGTACCGCTCGTCATGCGCCGCCTGAACACCACTGAGCGGTCGCTCCTCGGCACTCTTCTGCCGTCGGCGAAGGCGAAGCGCAAGGAGATCGCAGGGGAAGTGGGCAGAGTTTGCGATGCCCTATCAATCTCTATGCTAAAGGACCGCAAGCCTGCTTCACTTTCAGGCGGCCAGCGCCAGCGTGTGGCACTTGCCCGCGCCATGGTGCGTAAACCGAGCGCCTTCCTGATGGACGAGCCGCTCTCGAATCTCGATGCCAAGATGCGGGTACAGGCGAGAGGCGAGATTGCCGCGCTCCACCGCCAATTGGGTTCGACCTTTATCTATGTCACCCACGATCAAGCCGAAGCGATGACCATGTCCGATCGTATCGCAGTGATGATGGGTGGCGAAATCCTGCAGGTGGATACGCCTGACCAGATCTACCAGATGCCCCTGGATCTTCGCGTCGCGGAGTTCATAGGTAGTCCCAAAATCAACGTTCTTCAGGCGGCTCTGACTGAAGGTGACGTCCTATCCTTCACCTTCGCCGATACCGCGAACAACCGGGTGCAGGCGGCTTTTCGTCCAGAGGCGGCTCGACTAGCAGGCATAGCCAACGCACCGCTTGCCGGCGTTATCCACCACATCGAAAATCTCGGCGCCGACCTCTTCGTCCAAGTCATGACCGCTGGCGGCAACCTCGTCGTTGTGCGCTGCGATCCGGGCGGCATCCGCCCAGCCATCGGCGACAAAGTGGGGATCGTGATGGATGAAGCGCGCCTGCATGTCTTCGGCACAGACAACCGGCGAATAGAAGGCAGCTACCGACTGGAGGCTCCCCTATGAGCCTTTCCGCCAGCCAAAACCGAGCAGGCCTTGCCCTCATCGCGCCGGCGTCCATCTTGGCAATCATCTTCCTGATTGCGCCGCTCTCCTCGATTCTTGTGCTGGCCTTTACCGACTATCAGCTCGGTGATCGCTCGCTGAGATTTATCGGTTTCGAAAATTTTCAAGCGCTGATCGATGACCCGGTCTTCTGGAAGTCGTTGAGCAATACGCTGATCTACTCTGCCGTCGTCGTGCCCGGCTCGATGCTGCTAGGCCTGGTCAGTGCGCTTCTGATCGACGCAGGAACCTCGTTACGATCCTTCTATCGCACCGCCTTTTTCATGCCGGTGATGGCGAGCCTGCTTGCCATGGCCATCGTCTGGGAGTTCATGCTGCACCCGAGCTTTGGCATCGTCAACACGACGGCGAAGGCCCTGGGATTTGCCTCGCACAACTGGCTCAAGGATGGCGACATCGCACTCTACGTGCTCGCGGTCATCGGCATCTGGCAAAGCTTCGGCTTCAACATGGTGCTCTTCATGGCCGGTCTTTCTGCCATCCCGCGCGATCTATACGACGCAGCCGAGCTAGACGGCACACCGCATGCCTGGGAGCGGTTCAGGCTGATCACCTGGCCACTGCTGGCACCTGTCGCCGTTTTCGTCGCCATCACCTCCGCCATCCGCTCTTTCCAGGTCTTCGACACGGTTCATGCACTCACTCAAGGAGGGCCGAACAAGGCGACCGAAGTGCTGCTCTACACGATCTATGCCGAAGGCTTCGAGTTCTTCCGCAGCAGTCACGCGGCGGCGATCACGATTGTCTTCATCCTGCTCGTCGTCAGCGTCAGCCTGCTGCGCTTCGTATCCCTCAAGAAGAATGGAGAAGGCGCATGACGGCTCGTTCCTTTGTAAGCTCGGCGCTTCGCCACACAGCACTGCTCTTGATTGCTGCCTTTGCCCTTCTGCCCTTCGCCGTGATGGTTTCGACCTCGATCAAGCCAGCCGACGAGATCTTTTCCGAAACGTTGCGCTGGTGGCCGCAAAAACTCGCCGTCATCGAGAATTATACGGAAGCATTTTCAGCAGCCCCGCTGATGCTCTATCTCATGAACGGCGTCGTCGTTACGGCAGCGATCTTTTTCCTGCAGGTGCTCGTCACGCTGCCGGCAGCCTATGCACTGGCCAAACTGCATTTTTTCGGTCGCCGTCTAGCCTTCGGTTTCGTGCTCTTCTGCTTGCTGATCCCCTATCAGGCAATTGCTGTGCCGCTGTTCATCCTACTGTACTACGTCGGCCTGCTCGACAGCTACAGCGCGCTGGTGTTGCCCTTCACGATTTCAGTGTTCGGCATCTTCCTGATGCGGCAGTTCTTCATGGGCGTTCCGGATGATCTGGTCGATGCGGCCCGTATGGATGGCATGTCTGAATTGTCGATCGTTTGGCGGGTCATGCTGCCGGCCGCCATCCCGGCGCTCACGGCCTTCGGCGTCTTCTCGATCGTCACTCACTGGAACGATTATTTCTGGCCTCTGGTCGCCGTATCAAGCGACAAGTACTTCACGCCGCCGCTCGGCGTCATGGCCTTCCGCAATGCCGAGGCCGGAAATGACTTTGGCCCGCTGATGGCGGCCGCGACCATCATTGTTGCCCCGCTTCTTTGCCTCTTCCTGCTGGCGCAACGACGGTTCATCGAAGGCATCGCCTTCACCGGCATCAAGTAGCAGTCCTCTCACCCCCCCAACCACCGGAGACTTGTCCATGAGAACGATCCTGACCGCCGCAGCCCTGTCCCTGATGGCATCCGCAGCGATGGCCGATACTACTACGATCACCGTGCAGTACGCCTATCCGGAACTGTTCGACACGACCCAGAAGGAGATGCTGGAAGCCTTCAGCAAGAAGCATCCCGACATCAAGGTTGAGTTCCGCACGCCCTACAAGGATTATGAGGACGCCGCCCAGCGCGTGCTGCGCGAAGGCATCACCGGTAATGTACCGGACGTCACCTTCCAAGGCCTCAATCGCGTACGCGTTCTTGCTGACAAGGAAATCGCCGTTCCGCTCGATGATTTCATCGCCAACGAAACGGACTTCGACGCCGCCGGCTATCATGACGGCATGCGCCAGGCCGGCGCCGTCGACGGCAAGGTTTACGGCCTTCCCTATGCCATCTCACTGCCGATCGTCTATTACAATATGGATCTCGTGAAGAAGGCCGGTCTCGACGAAAACAGCCTTCCCAAGACTTGGAACGATATCATCGCGCTCGCCAAGAAGATCGAGGCTCAGGGCGAGGCTGACGGTATCGAAACCGAATGGGCGATCACCGGAAACTGGCTGTGGCAGGCGCTGGTGTTTGCAAATGGGGGCACGATGCTCAATGAGGACGAAACCAAGGTCGCCTTCGACGGCGAGGCCGGCAAACAAGCGATCGGCACACTGGCACGTCTCGTGATCGAGGCGCAGTCGCCGAACATGACGCCGAACGAGATGCTGGCGGCTTTCTCCGCCGGCAAAATCGGTATGATGGTAACCACAACGGCTCGCGTCAATGCCGTCACCAAGCAGATCGGCGGCAAGTTCGAACTAAAGACCGGCAACTATCCGGATCTGAAAGAAGGCGTCTCGCGTCTGCCGGCCGGCGGCAATGTCGCGATAATCACGGCCAAAGACAAGGACAAGCAGAAGGCAGCATGGGAATTCCTGAAGTTCGCGACGGGCCCCGAAGGTGGCGCAATCATGGTCAAGACCACCGGGTACATGGCGCCGAACACCAAGGCGGCCGACCTCCTGAAAGATTTCTATGCCGAGAACCCGAACCAGGCGGTTGCTCTTTCCCAGCTACCCTATCTGACCGGCTGGTACGCGTTTCCCGGCGATAACGGCCTAAAGATCACAGACGTGATCAAGGACCGGTTGCAGTCGGTCATGGACGGCAGTCGCGCCGAGGAAGCCGAGGCGGTTCTCGCCGACATGGCAGCAGACACCCAGGCTCTCCTGCCGCGTCGCTGATCTGCCAACCTCCCGCTACGTGGCCAATCGGCCACGTAGCCTCACCATCAGGAAGGTCACCATGAAGATCGTTCATGTCACTGATATCCACCTCGTGCCGCAGCCGGCAACCTTGTACGGGCTCGACCCGTGCGCGCGGTTCGATGCAGCGATTGTCAGCATCCATGCGGACCATTCCGACGCCGATCTCATGGTCATCACTGGCGATCTGGCTCACTGGGGCGAGGTTCCAGCCTATCAGGCACTTCGCCAGCGTATCGATCTCCTCAAGGTCCCTGTGGTGATGATGGTCGGCAACCATGACGACAGGGCCTCGTTGCGAACCGTGTTTCCCGAGGCGATGGATGATGGCAACGGCTTCGTCCAGAGTAGCCGCATCGAAGGCGGTCATAGGCTGGTGTTTCTCGATACCAAGCAGGAAGGCAGTCATGCGGGAGCCTATTGCCAAACACGGCTGACATGGCTTGCCGAGGAGCTCGCCCAGAGCAACGAGCCTATCCTTATGTTCATGCATCATCCGCCCATCCTGACCGGCATCTCGTCTATGGACGCGATCACGCAGCAGGATGCCGACGCCCTCTGGCAGGTGCTTCAGCCGCATTCGCATCGCATCCGCCACATCTTCCTGGGGCATGTCCATCGCCCGATTTCTGGCAACTGGCACGGCATCTCGTTTTCCCTCATTCCAGGCCTCAACCACCAGGTGCCGCTGGAACTGTCACCGCATGGCGAAGACATCCCCGGCAGCCACGAACCGCCAGCCTATTCTGTAGTCTCAATCAACGCAGACAGTGTCGTGGTGCATCTGAATTACTTCCTTGAAGAGTCGCGGCGCTTCCCGCTCGACGGCTATGAAATCAAGGGCCGCGACTACGCACTCGGTTTTCCAGCGGAGTAGGTCTGGCATGATCTTCAATTTCCACGATACCCGAACGCAGGGAGAAGCTCCTGCGCTGGGTCTCCATTGCCTGAGCGCACGGAATGGATGATTTTCTAAACGTAGACGGTGTCCTGTTCGATCTGGACGGGACGCTCATCAGCGGAGGCCAAGCCCTCCCGTGGGCGCACGATCTCATTGATGCTAGCCGAGGAAATTTCGCGATCGTCACCAATGACGCCGAGCACACTGCTTTCGAAATCGCAATTCTGATGGACCAGCTCGGATTTGCCGTGGCTGAAGAAAGAATTGTAACCGCTGGGATGGCGGCGATCCGGATGGTGGCGGAGAAAATGCCAGGGGCGCAGATTGCCATGGCGGCAAGCGAGTCACTTCAAGAGTATGCGCGAAGCCTCGGTTTAAACATATCTCGGGAACGGCCAGATGTCGTCCTGATCGGCCGCGACCGGACGTTTTCATATGATACAATCCAATCGGCAGCCAATTCCGTACTGGCCGGTGCGCAACTCGTCGTTTGTAATCCGGACCGCACTCATCCTGGCCGAGGTGGGAGCATTGTTCCCGAGACTGGAGCGCTTGTGGCAGCAATTCTGGCCTGCACTGGGCCGGTCCCTCACCAAATAGTCGGAAAGCCCGAACCCGGCATTTTCCTTGCCGGGGCCCAATTGCTCGGCACCTCTCCAAACCGTACATTGATGGTCGGAGACAACCCGGAGACTGACGGCAAGGGTGCTATGCGAGCTGGAATGACCTTCTTGAAAATCGGCTAGTTATGCCGAGGCGCACCAGTGAAGTGACGCCGCTGCCACGACGATGTCCGCTTTCAGGTAGGTGCCAAGACGGCCTCAACGACCGATTTGGAGGCGCGAAGCTGCCCTTATCCCTTCGACCCGTGATGACCGCAATGGGCCGAAAGGCGACTTTGTTCAACGCACTGAGAGGGGAGAAAGGCGCTCTGCCCTCTCTCCCCCACAAGCACTAAACCGGTCTCCCCATGCTTCGGCCTGCGGCCTGCAGCACCGGCTCATTTCTATGAAATTCGTCTCGGCCCTCCGGGTGGGTGATCCCCCTCCGGTTTAGCGCTTGTCCCCCTCTCTCCAGCTGTTCCGCACGAGCTCGGGAGCAGGAGCGGGGCTCCTGCCCTCCCTTCGATTTCGGGAGGTCAAGGAGTGATCGCTTGCGCTTGTGGAGAGGGAAAGATGACAGAAAAGCTTGAGCTGCAACCCAACGAGCCATTGTCCGTGAAGGTCGAACGTCACCGAACCGTCTACCTGGCAGCCGTCAACAGCGAGGGCGGCGCTGACATGGATCAGGAAGCGAATGCACGTATGGAAATCATCAGGCACGCGCCGTCAGATCAGGATGAGAGAGATCAGAAGTTACTTTACGTAGCGGGGTACCTAATTGCCTCCAAGGGGAGCCTAAACCCTGAGGAAATGGAGCTTCTTCTTTCAGGCTCCATCTCACTATCGGGGCATTAATGATCAACAGGCATCTGGTTCTAAAATCAGTAGTTGGTGGCAACCCATTCGCCGGATGCAGACTTGGCAAATCCAATGACGCGATCGAGAGGAGCTGCGTTCGGATTCCTCTTGATGGCCGCAACGCATGATACGCCTGGACCGCTGGCGTTCTCGTCACACTCTCCCAAAGCAAGGGTTACATCGGCTTCACCGCGGCCGGTCCTCAGAGGATTGCGGGCATAAGCCTTGCGGTATGCGGCTAGAGCTTCCTCTTCTGTCGGTATTTCAAGCACAGGGGCCGGAGGTTCGGGAATTAGGGAGGGATTGGCTGCGATAAGGGCCGCGATCTCCGCATCAGTGGGGGCCCGAACAACCGGCTCTGGCTCCGGCATGATGAGATAAGTACCTCCTGCACCGGCGAGAATGCCGATACCGGCTGCTGCTACGACGAGAATATTGCTGTTCATGTCATCCACTCAGTCATTCAAGTTGAACCAAGCGCGCTGCTTGACGCCCTTATCGTTCGGAATGTCGAAATAATAAGGATCCGCGCGGCGAGGGCGGGGCTGAGTGATCTGCACCATGCAGCCATTGTCTCGGTTGAAAACATCATTGTCGTTGTTCTGGTTGATCTGCCGGATCGTGACACCCTTGCGCTCGTTTCCTTGGCTGTCACCAAATTGGGTACGGAAGGCGGCACGGTTGCTGCACTGGTTGACGGTCTTCGTGCACTGATCCTTGTCGTCTCGGCCCAAGAACGGCCGATCCCCATCGGTGCGGGAGGAAACGGCGGTCATGCCGGCAGGGCATTCCTCGTAAGGTTCATAGCCCGGTTTTCCGGCTTTTGCTTCATGGCAGATCGGCCAGGAGAAGCCGGGCTTCGCCATAGCTGATATAAGCCTTTTCATCGGGGGAACGCAGTAGGGGACGCCATGCCATGACGGGCTTTGTGAGGCTGCGCACAAGAGGATCTGGCAACCCCATGAGGCATCCTCGGCCTTGGCAGATGCTGGAGAGATGGCAAGAGCCGCGAGACCGGCTGCGGCAAAAAACACTGGTTTCATATCAGGTGTCCCTCTTGATCAATGCTGCTGAAATTGCCGGCTCGGAAAAAGGTCTTTCGAGCGGAGTCCTGTGCTGGATGCGTTCGCCTGCGGCGTAGATGACGGCCGAGATCAGCGCGAAGCACGCAAACCAGGAAATGCCGATGCGATAGAGCAGTGGCTGATTGGGAATGTCCCGAGAAACCGCGGCGAAGGCTAGGAGCCCGACCAGGTAGCTGTCGAAGGACAAGTGACGCTTGTCGTGGAAAGCCAGCGACAGGATGAGAAGGAAGGCCGCTAGTAGCGCGTGGATCCACCAGAGTCTCTGCGCCGGGATTATGAGGGCGATCGAGAGGGAGATGGCAAGCAGCAAGCCAGCCAAGGGATCTGTTGCGAGAGAGGTCGCAATATGTGCGAGGTCTGGCAACTATCGGTCTGTCCTCTTCGGCTTGTTTCGCGCATCAGCAAAAGGAGGAGAGATCTCGCTTTTCCTCTCGGCCAATAGATTGAAGTCGGCGATCGGATGCCGATCTAGCGTCTTGTCGACGGCTTTCCGGCGCCATTCGTTCATGTCCAACACGTAGGTTCCCCACATCCCATACCGGGCGGCCATCGCATTGGTCTGATAAGCGTAATATTGGGCGTTGATGTAAGGGGAATCGAGACGAGCCCAACCGACGCGCAGCATTTCGGCGGCGAGATCCACACCGTTAGTCGTGCATTGTGCGACGGGTATCCCATCGTTCGCGTAGGCCAGACCGACGCAAGTCGTGGGTCTGTTTCCGACAGTCCTTTTCAGCCAGGCTTTGGCGAAGGGACCGCATGGAACGGGGGTAGGGGCCTGTTGCTTGTCCCGGTTGGTCCACTTTGGGTTCAAAGCCCATTGAGGAAGCTCACAGGTGTCGATGCCAGCCAACCTCACTTTATAGCCATTGCCAAGCGTGCCGAACCATAGCGTGCGGCCGTCAAGAACGGTTACCGGGCCTTTGAACGTCGGCAACCGAACAGCAGCAGCAACTGGAGGCGCAGCCTGACCGCGTAGGGCGTGCCAGTTCTGATAGATCGGATCGGCGGCAAGCGCCGGCTGGGCCAAAGAGCTTGCGGCGATAAAAAGGAAAAGGCGGCTTCTCATGGCTGGGCGCTCCTCGATCGCTGGTTCGCCTCACGACTAAGCAGGATGGAAGGATGCTGAACGTCGGAGAATTGCCAAAGGCCGGCCTTCTTTTGCTGAGCAAGCTGCTCGGCTATGGCGTAGGGGGCATGATAAGGGAGACCATCGGTCTTCAAGGCAGCGAATGCATAGCCGCTTGTCACCATGATCTGCGCGAGGTCGAGCCTTTGACTGCCAACCGTGGCGTAACAAACGACATATGAGATGCCGTTAAGCTTCGCCACGGGGGCACAGATCGGTTTGGTGTCCTTGATGTAGGCAGCCAACATCGCAAGCGATGCCTCGCCGCAATCTTGTCTGCTGCCCTGACCATCCGTGTAGGCAGTGCCGCGCAAGCAGGACTGGATGCCATAGAGACGAAACCGTTCTCCGTTCGAGATCCAGGTGTCCCCCGTTTCCAAGGTGATGCCGGGAGCAAGATCGAAGTACCCTTCAGGTGCGGCATTGGCTGCAAAGGGCAGTAGAGTCGCGACGAGTGCAGCAGCAAGCTTCATTGCGCCTTCACCCGAGGATCTGCCCACATGCCGTAGGAACCCTTCTGGCCGATTTCCTGAGCCTCCGTGAGATCAGGACGTTCGAATGAACCATCGGCTTTCTTAGTCAGGCGGACCGCTCCTAACGACAGAAGCTGCTCCTCAAGATTATCAACCGTGTCCATTGCTCCAGGATAGTTATAGTAGCCGTAGCAAGTGACATCCTGAACGGGGGCAGTCTGCTCGCTGATGAAGGCCCTGCAGAACAGAACCTTGGGGCTCTGCAGCATCGTTTGCAGCTGCTGCGTACCAAACTCCTCGCAAGTCCCGGAATAGTCCTCTGCGCGATTGACCAGATCGCCGCTGCAGGGCTGAACGCCATACAGATGCAACGTTGTCGATTCATCGACGCGAAACTCAGTCGCCGAGATAGCCTTGAAGCCATTGGCAGTGGCGTAACCTTTGCGATCAGCGACTTTGCCGGTCCCGTCGTAATACTCGACGACAAGAACCGTCTTGCCCGGCGCCGCCAGTGACCTGATGTAGTCCTTGTTCACCGCAGGAGCGGCAAGCGCTTGTGTTGCCAATGCGCAACTTAGAAGCGCGGGAATGATGGCCTGTTTCATATTTTAGCCCTAACCATCCGTAGTGCGATTGTTGACCCTGCAAAATAGGGTTTAACACCGTTCAGAAAACTTGTAAGAGTGCATCAAATCGGTATCATGAGTGCATTAACTCTAGTCGGTTTTCGTGGCGATCACAACACCGTTTGACGGGCGGGTGCGATGGATAAAAACACTGTCTATGCAGGGTATCTAGGCCCGCGAACCCTGACTAGCGCAGCTTTATCCGTGCTGCTCGCGGCCAATACTGCTGCGTCACAAGACCTAGCCACAACAGGGCGTATTTCCAGCGATTACAACGGTTCTGTGACAATCAACGAGGAATCTCTTGTCACGAACTTCGAAGATCGCTGGAGCGGTGTCGAGACATCAGAGAAGGAATTTGTCCTTGGTGCAAACGGTGTTGTCACGAAGGGCGGAGCTGAAGTATTGGGCGCAACGACGTCGAAAGATGTGGGCGCCAAAGAGCATCAAATTGATGCGTCTGTCAGCGCATATTTTGATGTCTCGGAGCGCGCTACCGGCCGCATTGAGCCTGTCCAAACTCCCACTCTAGATACTACATCTAGTGATACCCCCGAAAATCTAGGGGCAGGAACTCCCGTTGGAGAGTGCGGGCCGTCGCCCCTGTCACCTGACGAGATTAAAGCGCTGGTTGCATCCACTGCGCGCCGATACAGCGTCGATGAGGGCTTCGCGGTTGCGATTGCCTGGGCCGAAAGCCGCTTCGATGAGATCCGCAATTCACCGAAAGGCGCACGCGGACCTATGCAGCTTATCCCCGAAACGGCGGCTCGCTTCGGTGTTGAGGACATTTGCGATCCCGCTCAAAACATCGAGGGCGGGATGAAGTACCTCCGCTTCCTGCTCGATGAGTTTCAGAACCCGCTTCTGGTCGCGGCCGCTTACAACAGCGGGGAGGGGCGCATCTACGAATATGGCGGCGTTCCGCCATTCCAAGAAACCGTCGGCTATGTCGCAAAGGTCGTGAATTTCCAGCTTGGCCTACCGATGCCAACCGGCAAACGGAAGGCGAGCGGGATCGTCCGAGACATGGCGGCAAAGAACACCAGCGATGCCGGAGTCATCACTGTGGAGAAGACCGGCAAGTTCGTCGGCGGCGTGATGCATTTTTAAGGAGAGAACTATGAAGAACGTCGTTTCCCGGCATTCCGGGGCATTGAAGGCAGTAGCCGTCATTGGCTTGGTGGCAGCCCTGCAGGTTGCAGGCGCTGATCAAGCGCTTGCACAGGCTGGCGGTGGCGGCGGCGGTGCATTCGCACCCCTTCAGACAGCCGTACAGATGATCGTTGACTTCATCACCGGCCCCTTTGGACGTCTGATGGCAATCATCGCCGTGATTGGCCTCGGCTTCCTTGCCTTTGCCGGCAGGCTTTCGTGGTTCACGGCCGGAGCCGTCGTCATTGGCATCGGTCTCGTGTTCGGCGCCCCTGCCATCGTTGACCAGATGATTTCGTCGGTAGGCGGCGGCTGATGAGCGATTTTCAGGACGAGAAGCCAGCTTTGACGCCGTTGGTGATCGGCTTGACCCGTTCTCCGACGCTATGGGGCGTGCCCTACATGGCGGTCGTCCTGATCATCGGCGTGACAATCATTGGGTGGCTGGTGACGAACCATCTGGCGGCACTGCTGATCGCGCCAGCCGCCTACCTTGTCCTTTTCTCGCTTTGTGCCTGGGACAGCAAGATTCTCGACGTCCTGCAGGTCACGTCCCGCAAGACGCCAAGGACTCCCAACAAGCGCTTTTGGGGCACCAACTCATACGGACCATAGTAGATGCTGAAAGTCGTCAAGGAAGAGCTTGGGTTTGGGAAGGTCGCCGGCAACGAGCGGCCTATGTCCGTTCACATCCCCTATATGCGGCATGTGTCTGACACGGTCATCGGGCTCGAGAATGGAACCCTGATCAGCGTCATCAAGCTTGATGGACTGTTCTTCCAGACGGAGGACCAGGCCGAATTGAACATGCGTTCTGTTGTGCAGAACACCATGATCCGAGCACTAGGTTCGAGCCGCTATTCTCTTTGGTCGACCGTAATCCGTCGTGAGGTCGAGACCGAAATCGGCGGTTCGTTCGATTCCTCCTTCTGCGAGATCCTGAACGATCGCTATATGGACCAACTTCGCAAGAAGCGGATGTTCACGAACGAAATCTACCTGACGATCGTGCGTTCGGGCATGAAAGGGGCGCTTGGCCTCGGCGACTCGCTGAAGCGGATCTTTGAACGCTCGAACAAGGAGGCCAGGGCCCAAGCGACCCGTGAAGACGTGACCGACCTCGAAGAGCTGGTTGGGAATATCGTGAAAGAGTTGCACAAGTACGGCGCAAAGCCGCTTGGCATCACGTATCGCAAGAAATCAGACGATACAGCGAAAAAGGACATCGATGGAGAAGACGCTAAGGGCGATCCGTATTCGGAGCCCTGCGAGTTCTTCAACACGATCCTGACCTGCGGTGTGCCGCGAAAGATGCGGCTTCCGCGCATGGGAATTCGCAACTACGTCGGCACCTCACGGCTTCACTTTTCAAAGCGGACGATGCAGGCACAAGCGGCGGTGGAAGAAGATAGCCGCTATGCCGCTCTACTCTCGATCAAAGAATATCCCCCATTCACTGGTCCCGGCATGTTGGATGGGTTGCTGCAGGTGAACCACGAGTTCATCCTGACGCAGTCTTTTACCCTTGCAGACAAGCCGATTGCACAAGAGCGGATCAGTCGCCTTCAACGCCAAATCAAGGCCTCCGACGAAGCAGGTAGCTCGGTCGAATCCGACATCGACTATGCTTTGAACAGCCTCCTCAATCAGGAGGCTGTATTCGGCTTCCATCATTTTTCGCTTCTGTGCATTTCGCGGGACCTCGAGGGATTAAGCCGTTGCGTGTCGGAACTTGGCGCTTGCCTCACCGACATGAACATCAACTGGCTCCGGGAGGATCTCAATCTTGAAGCGGCGTTTTGGGCGCAGCTGCCGGGAAACCGCTCCTACATCTCCCGCATCGCTATGCTGTCGAGCGCCAACTTCTCCGGCCTTTCCTCGATGCATAATTTCGCGACTGGACAAGCGGATCGCACCCATTGGGGCCTGCCGATCACCATTCTGGAAACGACCTCACAAACCCCCTACTGGTTCAACTTCCACCGTCGCGATATCGGGCACTTCACGGTGACTGGTCCGACAGGATCCGGCAAGACCGTAGGTTTGACCTTCCTGCTGGCTCAGGCGATGCGGGTTTCACCCACGCCTCGCGCCGTGTTCTTCGACAAGGACCGGGGGGCTGAGATCTTCGTCAGGGCGATCGGCGGAGCCTACGAGGTTCTGTCTCCGGGAACACCCACGGGCTTTAACCCGCTGCAACTGGAAAACACCGGCGAGAACCGGGAATTTCTGGTCCGTCTGCTCAAGGCCATGCTGCGCGGCGATCGTCGCACCGACTTCACGCAAGAGGACGAGGACACGCTGGAAAAAGCAATCGTCCGGATCATGCAGGAGCCGGCAGCTCAGCGGAACCTCCCCAATCTTGCCGGCCTCTTGATGGGGCGGTCCAAGGCCGATGCCAACGATCTATACTCGCGGCTTCGCCCTTGGATCGAAGGCGAAAAAGCCTGGCTGTTCAACGCGCCCCATGACGTCCTGTCCTTCTCGGGTCACAGCGTCTTTGGCTTTGATATGACCAACATCCTCGGAAACGAGGAGCTAAGAACCCCTGCGCTGATGTATCTTTACCATCGGCTGGACGAGCTGCTGGACGGTAACCCCGTCATGTTCTTCATGGATGAAGGCTGGCAGCTGCTGATGGATGACACTTTCAGCGCCTTCATCGTCGACAAGATGAAGACGATCCGAAAGCTCAACGGCATCGTGGGCTTTGGTACGCAGTCGGCTGCTGACATTACCAAATCCAAAGCGTCGCACACGCTCATTGAGCAATCGGCGACCAACATCCACTTCCCGAACCCACGGGCTGACGAAGAGAGTTACATCAAGCGCTTCGGCCTGACGGTGAAGGAGTTCAAGTTCATCAAGAACACGCCTCCTGAAAAGAGAACCTTCCTGATTAAGCATGGCAACGACTCTGTCATTGCGCGTCTCGATCTGTCGACAATGCCAGATCTCGTGAAGGTGCTTTCAGGACGCAAGGAGACGATCGAGGAGTGCGCGGCACTTCGCGAGCAGTACGGAGACGAACCCGAAAACTGGTTGGCGAAATTCTGCGGATGGGAGAAGGCCGAATGAGGAACAGTCGGACTCTAACGCTGCTGGTTGCAGCCTTGGCTTGGGGAACAGCGCCCCCCGCCTCCTCGCAGGTTCCTGTTACGGATGGCGCCCTCACTTCAACAGATGCGGTGCGCAATGAAACGACGAAGCAGATCGAAGAAACAGACAGTCGCCGGCACTCCGTGAGCAAGAGCGTCACCTGCTCGATGTACCGGCCGGGGCGCGGAGGTGACGCCCCCTCGGCAGCACAAGCCAATCCGGAGATTGTCGGGCTCGTGAAGCGAGTGGCGCGTGAGGAAGGGGTAGACGAAACCCTCTTCATGTCTCTCGTCTACCAGGAGAGCCGGTTCAATCCCTGCGCAAAGTCGCCTGTCGGCGCCATGGGCTTGTCGCAGCTGATGCCGGGCACAGCCAAGGATCTTGGCGTGAACCCTCACGACATCGAGGATAACCTCCGCGGCGGCGCACGCTACCTGAAGCAGCAGCTCCGTACCTTCAACGGCAATACCAACCTCGCCCTTGCCGCATACAACGCGGGGCCAGGCAACGTTCGAAAGTATGGCGGCATCCCTCCGTTCAAGGAAACGCAGGGGTATGTAGCCGCGATCAAAGGCAAGTGGATGCCCCAGTTCGGAGGGTCCGATGTGTCGAACATCCCCGAAAACTTCGGCGGAGGCACGTCGGGCTTTTCAGGTGCGAGAGACGCAACGATCAACTCAATGGCAACCAGCCAGTCGATTTCCGAAAACAGCGGGAACGTCGCGTCATGGCTTCAGCAACTCGGCCAGATGGAAAGCGGCACGATCCAAGACAGCTGGGACCACAATTCTGGCGCACGCAATGCGAACCTCGAGATGATGAACCAGGTCATCCGCCTCGGAACAACGATGGCGGAGCTTATGAATTCTCAAAATGCACTCGATCTGGGCGGGCTCTCGGGGTCTTCGCGGTCCAGCGACTACAAGCGAGACGAGAAGGAAGACGATCGCGAGGTAGCTGACCTCTGCGACAAGGAACTGCAGCTTGAGTGGAATCCGGAGGAACAGGCCTGCGTTCGAAAACTCGAACCAGAGGCTGACATGAAGCTGATGTTGAGCGCCGAATGACAAGGAGAACGGCCATGAAAAGAGCATTTCTGACTGCGTTTTCGCTAGCGATGGCGTCTACCGCACTTGCACAGGTTCCCGTGATCGACAGCGCCAACCTGAAGATTGCAACGGAAACCTCTCAGACGACCGATCAGATCCTGGATACGAACAAGGAGGTTCTGAAGACGGTAGAAGAGACGCTTAAAGCCGTCACGGGGGATCGCGGGAGCGTTTCAAATCCCATGCAGAACCTCGCCGTTGGTCAAGGGTTCAGCGTTTCTCAGATGCCGTCACTCGACAGCCTCATGCAGGGCGGAGTCCCGAACTTCGGCAGCATGGGCGGTGACATCGGCCAGATTGCCACCACCTTCATCAACGGCCTTCAGCTAGTAAAGAACTTGTCTGGCAAGGCGGACAGCACGTTCTCCGGCGACAAGTCCTACGAAGAGATGATGAAGACCGTCCTTGGAGTCGCTGCCCTAGTCACCGGCTCGCAACAGGCCGTTCAGTCGCGAACACAGGCATTCCAGCAGGCAGGTCAGCAGATCGGCCAGGCCGAAGACATCAAAGGGTCCATCGATCAGAACACGCAGCTGCAGGTTCAAACCGGCCTGACGATCAACGAAATGATTGGCGTGATGAATGGGGCGGTCGGCTCCCTGCAGGCTCAAAACCAGCGCCGCCTTGTCGACATCTCCAATACCAAGAAGGCGCTGACCTACGGTGACTAAGACATTTCGAGTGAAAGGCTTTGTGCTCCTCTCCGTTCTGGTTGCCGCCGGCGTAACTGGCTGCGCCGGTGCTCCGAAAGAGAAGACTGCACCATGCAAGAGGCCGGCAAACCTCACATCCTACGCCGAGGATCCGCGACAGGAATGTGGCCCAATGACCAGCGTGAATGGCAACCCATCGGAAGCGCTGGCGGCGATCGACGCTTTCGCTGCAAGCGGAGAGCAGTGACCCCATGAACTTTCTAGGCGGCCTGCTTGAGGCTCTTGAAGATGCAGGGCGGAATTTCTCCCAACGGGCTTATGAGGTCGTTGGCGACGAAATCATGCCTTTGCTGACGATCATGCTTATTGCCTACGTCGCCTATTACGGACTTCAACTCGTCATGGGGACCGCGCGAGTGAGCGTCGGTGAGATCGTCGGCCGGGTCGTGCGGATGATGCTTATCGTCGCCTTCATTGATCAGTGGGGCAACTTCCAACTCTTCTTTTACGACTGGCTGAACAACACGCCGGAAGACGTGGGGCGGGCGCTCCTGACGGCTAGCAGTACCGGGATAACTGAGCCGACAGACGGCCTCTCCATGATTTGGGAGACGGCGAATGAGGCAGCAGCAGCATTCGCGGAGCAGTCAGGCTACTTCGCCATTCTACCGGGCCTCGTAGGGTTCCTGATCATGCTGGCGGTTGGGCTGTTCATTGCCGTTGCGCTTGCCATCCTCGTGCTTGCAAAAGTGATGATGTGGGTGCTGCTTGGCACTGCACCGATCTTTATCGCCTGCCTATTGTTTGATTCCACACGCCAGTACGGAATGGCTTGGTTCCAGCAGGTTTTGACGTACGCGATCATTCCGCTCTTCGTTTACGTGGTCGCCGCCTTTCTCATCACGACCATGGACGCTGAATTGCAGAAGGTCGCAGCGGCAGCATCCGCGAACGAGATCCAGCTAGACGATATCTCGGCTTTCGTCCTGATCTGTGCGGCTGGCGCTTTTGTCCTCTTCAACATTCAAACTCTCGCCCAGGGAATTACCGGGGGCGTGGCAACGGGCGTTGGGCAGATCGCTCGATCGGTTGGCTACGCTACCGGTGTTGCGCTGCCGGCACGAGCTTTGACCGCGACACGTTCTGTAGCCGGGAGGGCTGGAGAATTAGGAATGGCCGCACGCGCCAGAACCCATGCCGGCATGAGGGAAAACATCCAAAACGCCGGTGCAGCAGAAGCGATGCAAAACAGAATTACCAACAACAGTCTGCCCAACTAGGCAACTGGTGGCGGGAATTAAGGGCTAGGATACATGGCAGAGAATAACGATGCTCTCCGGAGCTATTTTCAGGATGGGGACCGTTGGGAACAAGAGATCGTCAAAAAGGCCAAACGGTCCAAGGCGTTCGCTTGGCTGATTACGCTGATCTTCGGCGGCATCACGATCCTGTCGCTCTCCGCATTGGTGATGCTCGTGCCCCTCAAGAGCTTCGAGCCGTACATTGTCGAGGTCGACAAGAACACTGGCTACATTGAGGTCAAGACAGGGCTGACTCGAACATCGAACATCACCGATCAGCAAGCGGTCACTCAGGCGAATGTCGTCCGTTACATTCGATCCCGCGAGGGCTATGATCCTTTTGCCATCGAGCAGAACTTTGGAATTGCAGCTTTGCTCTCCACCGGCGACGCAGCGCGCGACCTCCAGGCCCAATGGAGTGCCGCGAACCCTGACAATCCAGCTCGCCGGCTCGGCAAAAACAAGTCGATCACCGTCGACATAAAGTCTGTCACCTTCCCCAACACGACAACGGCGCTCGTCCGGTTCTCGACGCATGAGCGCTCTGATTCAGACGTCATCACGCGCCATTTCATCTCTATCGTTCGTTATCGCTACACGGATACGCCTGAGCGCAACGAATGGCGCTTCGAAAACCCGTTGGGCTTCCAGGTTTATGACTACCGCCGTGATCAGGAAACGGTGACCTCGGGAGGCCAGCAGTGAAATATGGCTTCCTACTGGCGGCGTCGATCGCCGCTCTCACGATGACTCACGCCTATGCGGCGCAACAGCCCCGCCCTGGCAGTCTGGATGCGCGTGTGACCAGTGTTGTCTATCAGCCGAACAACGTCGTGAAGGTGTCTGCGACCTACGGCATCTCGACGATGATCATCTTCGACGAAGATGAGAAGTTTGAGACGATCTCGCTTGGCGACACCGACAGTTGGCAGGTTGCCCCGTCCGAAAAGGGCAACATCCTTTTCGTCAAGCCGATAGCCAAGGACGTTTCCACAAACATGAACGTGGTGACCTCAAAGAGGATCTACTTCCTTGAGCTCAATGACTATGCACCGGAAGCAGGGAAAAAGGTCTTCGGCATTCGCTTCGTTTATCCGGAGAAGAACCTGAACGAGTCTCTGCGGAAGGAGGCTGAGTTTCGGGCAGCTAACCCGAACATTTCGAGCATCGACAAAGCGAACGTCAATATTGACTACTCTTTCTCGGGCGACGCGGCGCTGAAGCCGACAATGGTCTTCGATGACGGAAAGAAGACCTTTTTCAAGTTCGGCCGAGGGACCGTGCCTGCCATTTTTGCCGTTCAATCCGACTTCTCCGAGACCCTGCGAAACTTCCGCAAGGAAGGCGAATACATCGTCGTTGACGGCGTAGCCACGCAATACACGCTCCGGGACGGAAACCAGTGGACGTGCATTTTCAACCTCCGCAAGCCGGACTTTGCAGCACCTGATCCTGACATCATGGCTCCGAAACCGGATCCTGATGCCAGCAAACGCAGGAGGAGCGGCAACTAATGAAGCGCAGCCCTGAACTCGACGCAATGGCGGCGGCCGACGAGGCCGAAATCAGCAATCGAAACGTGAAGCGCAATCAAACGGTCGGCATGGCCGCCCTTTTGCTGGCTGGCGTCTTCGCCGCGTACCTGGTGCTCGCCACGTCCGGAGAAAGCCCGCCTGAAAGCCCGCAAAGTGAGGAGGAGTTCCGTACCACGACCTTCCGGCCGCCCGGTTTCGTGCGCGATGGAGAACCCACTCCCCCACCACCCGAACAGCCTGTCTTGGAACTTCCACCTCCGCCTCCTCCGCCGCCAGCTCCGCCGGTGGACGTCACTGAATTCAACGTGCCTCCCCCGCCCGAAGTCGCTCAACCGGCGAGCGCCCCCCCGCCCGCCGAAGAGGTGTTTCCGGAGCGATTTCGGTCAAAGCTAATCACGCTTGACCAGAACCTGGGAGGATCCGCGAATGGTACGCTCGATGGCTCGAACAGCGGCACGCCTTTGACCGTCGCTGGCGAGGATCGCAACAGCCAGTACCTGTCCTCAGCGAGTGCGATCGGTGATCGTTCCGCCAAAGCCCGGCAGATTGAGCGCATCGACGCCATGATCCCAGAGGGCACGCTGATCCCCGGCATCTTGGAAACGGCGATCGTCAGCGACCTTCCGGGCCAGGTCCGGGCCATCACATCCAAGGATGTCTACTCCTTCGATGGGCGGCGTGTCCTGATCCCAACAGGAACACGCCTGATCGGGGAATATCAGTCCGAAGTTACGCGGGGGCAGAAGCGGGTCTTTGTTGTGTGGACGAGGCTGATTCGGGATGACGGCGTGTCGGTGCGCTTGAACTCCATCGGCACGGACAGCCTCGGGCGATCAGGCCTGACGGGTCATGTCGACAACAAGTTCCGTGAGCGCTTTGGCGCATCAATCTTGCTGTCGATCGTCGGAGGCGGTGCAAGCTATCTAACCGGATACGGTAGCGACTCCAGCTCCGGAAACGATGACGCCGAAAGAGGTGCTGAATTGGCGCGAGAAACGATCGCGCAGACCTTCAGCGACATGGCGAACACGGTCCTTGCCGAAAACTTGAGGATCCCGCCAACGATCAGCGTACCGCAAGGGGAGCGGATCTTTGTCTATGTTCGCCAGGACCTCGATTTCAGCGCCATGTACGACGATCCTGTCACGGAAGCGATGAAGGAGATCAAACGTGAACGTTATGGTAGGTAACACGACCGCTCATGATCCTCATTATTTCCTGAACCGGTCTCTGGAGCCCATCAGGCAATTTCTCGATGACCCGAAGGTGGTTGAGATTGCAGTGAACCGGCCAGGCCAAGTCTATGTTGAGCGCTTCGGTGCTGATCACATGGAGCATCATGAAATCGTGGCTCTGACGGCACGCGAGATCGAGAACATTGGCGAGCGGGTTGCCGCAGCGACAAAGCAGTTCCTCAACGCCGCTAATCCGATCCTGAGCGCAGCACTGCCGACCGGCGAACGTATCCAGGTCGTCTTGCCGCCCGCAGCACCTGACGGTGGGTCGATCACTATCCGTAAGCAGGTTGTGCAGAACTTCTCTCTGCAGGACTACCGTGACAACGGCTCTCTCGACAAAGTCTCGGTTGCTGTCGGGGGCCTAAGCGACGTGGATCGGGAGCTGATCGCCTTTCTACGTGCGGAGAAGATCTACGACTTCATTCATACGGCCATAACGAAGCGGGTTTCGATCCTGATCAGTGGCGGCACGTCGTCGGGCAAAACCACCTTTCTGAACGCGTGCCTGAACTCTGTAGACCTGAATGAGCGGATCCTGACGCTTGAAGACACTCGTGAGCTATTCCCACCACAGAAGAACGCGGTCCACCTGATCGCCTCCAAGGGTGGGCAAGGCACTGCAAACGTAACGATTCAAAACCTTCTTGAATCGGCGCTTCGAATGCGGCCGGATCGCCTCTTTGTTGGCGAGATTCGTGGAGCTGAGGCATTTTCATTCCTTCGCGCCATCAACACAGGCCACCCGGGCAGCATGTCGACAGTACACGCCGATACGCCGCTCGGCGCCTATGAACAGCTCGCCATGATGATGCAACAGTCCGGCATGTCCGCCGGCTACTCCAAGCAGGATCTGATGTCCTACATCCAAATGGTCATTCCGATCGTGATCCAGCTCAGGCGGGAAGGCGGCAAGCGCGGGGTTTCCGAAATCTACTTCGCACGGGATGCATCATGAGTAAGGGGCTACAGGCCTTCTATCTGTTCTTCTGCCTGTTGATCGCATTTGCAGTCTGGATGCTGGCGTACGGGGCGGGGCTTCAGCTCTTCTACGGTGACGGTAGGATCCTCGAGGCGACAATTACCTCAAACCCATTCGCGCCAATTCAGCAGTTCTGGGCCTATAGCTCCTCCCCTTCCCTACAAAAAGTCGCGCTCGGCTCCGTAGTGCCCGCGCTGCTCGTATCAGGCCTCATTGCTTACCTTGGGCTCAAACCTACCAGCAATCCATTGGGTGATGCGGCCTTTCAGGATCTTGCAACCCTTCGGCGCGGGAAGTGGTTTGGCAAGAAAGGTCACATATTCGGCCGCATCGGGAGCAACGTCCTCCGCGCGTATGACGATCGCCACCACCTCATTATTGGCCCGACGCGATCCGGTAAGGGCGCGGGCTACGTCATCCCCAACGCTCTCATGCACGAAGGCTCTATGATCGTCACGGATCTGAAGGGCGAGGTCTACAAGGCAACCGCCGGCTATCGGAAGCGCAACGGCAGCCAGGTCTTCTTGTTCGCGCCGGGTTCCGAGACGACCAACAGCTATAATCCCTTGGATTTCGTTCGTCCGGAGCGAGGCAATCGCACGACTGACATTCAAAATATCGCCAGCATTCTTGTACCGGAGAACACCGAATCCGAGAATTCCGTTTGGCAGGCCACAGCTCAACAGGTTCTCGCCGGCGCCATCAGCTATGTTCTCGAAAGCCCCTTCTACAAAGGGCGCAGGAACCTCGGCGAAATCAACTCCTTCTTCAACAGCGGGACCGATCTGCAGGCCTTGATGAAGTACATCAAGGAGAAGGAGCCGTACCTGTCGAAGTTCACGATGGAGAGCTTCAATTCATACCTGTCTCTCTCGGATCGGGCCGCGGCCTCGGCACTGCTTGATATCCAGAAGGCGATGAGGCCGTTCAAGAACGAACGCGTTGTGGCCGCAACGAACATGACCGACATGGACCTTCGATCCATGAAGCGTCGCCCTATCACGATCTACCTTGCCCCGAACATCACCGACATCACGCTTCTTAGGCCGCTGCTGACGCTGTTCGTTCAACAGGTGATGGACATACTTACCCTTGAGCATGATCCCAACTCCGTGCCGGTCTATTTTCTGCTGGATGAGTTTCGCCAGCTGAAGCGCATGGACGAGATCATGACGAAGCTGCCCTACGTGGCCGGCTATAAGATCAAGCTCGCCTTCATCATCCAGGACCTGAAGAACCTGGATGAGATCTATGGTGAGACGTCGCGACATTCGCTCCTTGGCAACTGCGGCTATCAGCTCATCCTTGGTGCCAATGACCAGGCCACGGCAGAGTATGCTTCCCGCGCGCTTGGCAAGAGAACTATCCGATATCAGTCTGAATCCCGCACTATCGAGCTTATGGGCCTCCCGCGCCGAACAAAGGTCGAGCAAATTCGCGATCGGGACCTGATGATGCCGCAGGAAGTGCGCCAGATGCCCGAGAACAAGATGATCTTGCTGGTGGAGGGTCAGCGGCCAATCTTTGGAGAGAAGCTGCGCTTCTTTAAGACGCAGCCCTTCAAGGAGGCGGAGGCCTATTCTCAGACGCACATACCGACCGTTCCAACTGTCGATTACCTGCCACCTAAACCAGTTCCAGCGACCACGCCAGCCTATGCCAATGCAGGCCAGGAACAGGTTGAACAAGCGGAAGCGATAAAGCCTGTGACTGAGGCGAAAGCGGAGGAGCCGAGGGCGCCTGTCCAGGAGGAGGCTCCGAAAGAGCCAGTGCCCTCCACCTCGCCCGCTCGCGTTGTAAATCCCTCCGCCTTGGCCAACAAGAAGGTCAGCGCCGGCGGCACTCCGAAACCTGCAAAGGCAGCTGTGCCCGCTCCCGAAAAGCGCACAACACCTGTCTCAGAGAACGACATCGAAAAAGCGCACAATGATCGGGTTAGTCGCCTTAGGGAGGTCGTCGAACGGAAAGCCGAAGGCAAATCACCGCGCAAGAGGAAGAGCTTGGAAGAGCTATTCGCAGCGACCGTTCCTGATCCAATCATGGAACAGGCCGGCCGCTAATTCAGGTTCAGAAGGGCCAGAAGCTGGCTGCGTACTGACCCGCCTCTGTTAGCCAAGCCACAGAAGCATGATACCAGCCGATCACGGTCCCGTAGACCTTGATCAGGATCGCGAGGATCCCAACGGAAACCATACCCCACACCATCATCTTGCCGACGATATCGGCAGACTTGGGGTCGTTTACTTCCACCAGGTAGGTGTTCTGATTACCGTCCTGCATGACACTTTAGCGATCACGGTCGTCCCGATTACGCTCCCTCTGTTCAACCTGTTCACGCTCCAACTCCCCGAGACGAGGAATGTGCTGTTGCGCGGGATCAGTCCGCGTGGTCTCGCCGCCCTGCTTGGCCGCTTCCCTGTCTCTGTTTACACGATCTTGCTGCCTCTGAGTAGCGTCCACCGTCTCAGCGAGCTGGTGAGCCTCACGCTCCGCTTGCCCGATCGGACGTTCCTCTTCCAGATCCACCCTGAGATCGCGTTGGCGATCGTCGGCAGTATCCGCTGTTATCGGCTGCTTGTTTGACTTGTTTTCGTCCCCACGCTCTTCATTGCTTTCAATGGTCTCGATCTCCGCGCGCAGTTCCGGATCTTCGTTGGCAACATCCCGGAGATAGCCGTTTCCAGTAGCGGCGAGTTGAGCTGCATGATGAAGCGAAGCCTCAAGGCCCTTCTCATACTGCTCCCGGTTTTCGTCTCCGAGCTCGCCGGCTTCGATATGGGCGAGGCCGGAGCGATAGTGTTCCACATTTGCCATCGCATCGTTACCAGCTTCAACGACAGCCTCTCCATGCTTGGCAACAGCTGCCTCCCACTGGGGGTTAGCATTCGTCTGCTCTTGCACCTCAGATGCCGTTATTTCCGGCGCGGCACGACTTTCTCTGGAGACGTCGCCAGCAGCGTTTCGACCATCCTGCTCATCAAGCCCACGCTCCTTCATTTCGAGCATCTGCCTGCGCAGATCGACGATCTCGCGAGCGAGGGAGGAAACCTCCTCGAAGCCTGACCGGTCCTCTGGACCAGCGCTGCGCTGAAGGTTGAATAGAGCCGTTTCAACCGTTTTTTCGTACGCTTCGAACTCTGGGCGTGTCTGCTCGCGCATGTCCTTTGCCTCCGACAACATGTCTCTGATTGCTACCATATTGGAGCGGTAATCACCGCCGAAATCTGCATGAATGACTGCACCAGCAGGCGATTGATCCGTTTGGGTAAGGCCGTTTTCCAGATAGGAGCGATGCTGAGCGGCGTAGGCCGCAACCACTGTGTCGCCGGCGTTAACTGCAATCTTCTGCCAGGTCTCCTGCGCTTTTAGGATGTACTGGCGGCTTCTCTGGCTCGTCGCCACCACGCGCCGACCAGCTCGCTTTGCGTCATATCGCGCCTGCGCCGGATCGCTGGTGCCGACATGCTCGGTTCGACCGTCATGCTTGACGGCGCGAACCTGATTTCGCGTGAAAGCTGGCGGCGTGGCGAACTCTCGCCGATCGGTCATTTCCATATTGATGCCGTGGTCACGCGCCTTCTCGGCCATGACCTCACGCCATTGCCGGAAGGTGGCCGGAGTCGTCTCGATCCGGTCGCCCGATTCCGAACGCATAGTAACGATGGCATGGGCATGAACATGCGGCCGCTTGCCCCCCTCCCCTGCTTCTTTCGGATCGTTCTCCGGATCGTGCATAGCGAAAACGTAACGATGGCCCGCAAACTGCTGAGCCAGGAAGTCGCGAACAGCTCCTTCGAACGCGACAGCATCCGTGCCGGCACGGGCCGACATGATCACGTGCATCACGTCACGGCTCTTGCGGCTGTGCAGCTCATCCCGCCATTCCTTTTGCACCAGGTCGCCCGCAGCCTTGTCATCGGCAATCGAACGTCCCTGATCGTCTCGAACGTCGTTCCGCTGCGCGATCAAGTCTCGCAACTTGGCAGCGCCATATTCCACGCCATTGCCATAGCCTGTGAACGAGAAAGCTGCGGGGGCCTCTTTCGCAACGGCGCTGGCGTTGAAACGCTCCTGAACGATGGCGGCCGCCTTCGCGTCAGCCGTCAGCCGCTCGCCCTGCCCGCTGCGCAACACAACATAGCCTTCGACCTTCAGCGATCCGTCGTTTCGGGTTTCGACAGAGTAAGCGTAGCGTCGATCACCAAAGCCACTGCTGAGAATGTCCCGTACCTGCTCATGCGAGTTCGAGCCGCCGGAAACGCTCACCTCGACGCTAAACCCGCCGATATCGCGGCTCTCGGTCCTGTTTTGGAAAAGGTGATCCCAATCGCCACGGAGACGCGCCAGCTCCTCACGGCCACGCAACGTCTCGCCGTTCTCGTTCTCAACCTTCAGCTCCCCCCCTCTGGAAACATAGTTGAGCATCGAGCCGACGCGGGCGCCACCACCGTAGGAAGCCAGTTTGACAACTGCTGGCTGGCTCCCTTTGGCAACGCTCGCAAGACGAACGTCCATTGATCGCATAGCACCCGAACCGGCAGCCATCGTCCTCGAAGGCGATGACACATTGAATGCCGAAGTTCTCACCCCTCCCCTAGATCCCGACCCGCCTTTAGACATCCCAACCTGATGCTGCAGATTCTTCAGTCTCTTCTCAAGCTCTTCCTCGACAGCCCTCCCACGGCCGCCGAGCGTCATTTCGTGCAATAGCGCCGCGCGCCTTTGCTCCCATTCGCTTGTGAAAGTGCCGAAAAAGAACTCCACGGCCTACACCTCGCCTCGGCGCTCATGCCCGGCACGGCGCGAAAGTGTCCGCAGCTCACTCATTACAGCCGCCTGAATCCGCTGGACGTTGCCAAGGTTGATGTCCAGCTCTGAGGGATGGACACCCTTTCCTGCATTCAGGGAGCGGGCTACCTGATTCAAATTGATGCCGATCATCCGCATGTCTTCGAGCAACGCGGCCATGATCAACCTGTCTTCCGCAGTCAGAAGGGGTCGAACGCCAGCCCCCTCGAGGAGCAGCGAACGGAAAAAAGCAGACACACTCATACCGGCCGACTTTGCCGCTTCTTCGATTGCCGAATGCTCTGCATCGCTGACGCGGACGTTGATTAGACGCCCCTTGCGTTGCTTGGCTGTCGGCACTTCGATTGTGTCCTCACTCATCAATCAACTCGGCCTTCCTGGAGCTTTGCGACCCTCATCGTGGGCTTGTCCCACGATCGTAATGCAAAATGTAAAACATTTTTGCGTATCCTGCCACCCATAACCAAAAGCACTACTCCATAATTTCAATCAAATTTCACCTCTCGACTGGCTCCGCTTCGCTTCGCACTCTTTCCGTTGGAACGCTCACCAGGGTTCACCGCCAAAACCGCTTCTGAAGGCCTTCGTCTGTCCCTCGTACTCAGGCGAAAGGGACGCTTCGCTCTTCGCCCTTGCGCCCTCCGTGCGAGCGCCAAAGACGGCCTCACGCGGCTCCGGGGTTCACCACTCGACCCAGACAGTTGTAAAAGCCACACGACCAACTCGTGTGGCTTTATTGATGTCTAACAGCGTGTGATCACACGCGCGTTTTGATCTTAACCCGCGTGTTTTCACATGGTAGGTTCTCTTCGATGTGAAGATCTTAACGACGATACTGATGTTCCGATCGAACACACGTCGGACCGCTAGGGGACGGGTTGAAGTCTTAGACAGGAAGTGGATCGTGAAATGGCAATTTGCATGTCGCTGGTAAGCGGCAAGGGTGGCGCGGGGAAGACGACCGCCGTAATCCTGATCGCCGGGGAATATGCGCTTCAAGGTAAGCAAGTGCTTTTGGTTGATGCAGACGGACGACAAAACCTGAATGAGTGGTGGTCCCGTTCAGAGGCGAAGGACAACAGGCCAGACGGCATTGAGCTTCGAACGGCGGTAACTAACGCATCACTTCAGCATATTCTGGAGAACGAAACCGCCGGGTTTGACGTCGTGTTGATAGACTCCCCTGGGCAAGACACCGTGCTACGGGACACGATCATCGCCGGCTCGGACATCGTTATGACCCCGATCCAGCCAAACCAAGACGAGATCCTTGCTGCCGGCCAGGCAGCAATGGACGTGGCTGACACCTGCGATCGTACCGGGCGAAACATTCCACATCTCAACTTCAGAACCCGGATCACTCTCCCCGGCCGCTCACTGGAAGCTTACCGCCTGATCCGCCCCTTCATCGCAAACCTGCAAGAGCAGGGATATGATTCACACCTCCTTGATACCGAGCTGTATGAGCGAAACCCCTATCGGGACATCAGACTGGGATATGGGACACTGCAAATGCTTGAGCTCAGCGACTCGGTCAGAAAGGCCCGGAGTGAGGTTATGGGCATGATGCAAGAAATTGAACGTTTCCTGACAAACGAGGAAAAGAGGGCGTAAGATGGCTAAAGGGACTTCCAGTATATCTGATTTTCCCGTTGCACCGCGACGGTCACGGGGGAATGTGCCCAATTCAATGTCTCAGCCGGCTATAGACAACGAAGCAGAAAACTTGGTGGCCAGCGATCATCCAGACCAGGTTGCTATCGAAGAAGCTCCCGCGAAGGTCCCTGACGTTCAAGTGCCACAACGGTCGAGCTTGATTCTGCCATCACCGGAAGCTCGCCGGGAGAGAGCGACGAGCAGATCGTTAGAGCGTGAGGCATCCAGAATACGACTGCAGGAGCTGAAGCAGAATAAAGCGCGGGAGAGCAAACACTTCGTCAACTGCCCCCTTGATTACGATACTAAGAAACGTCTGGAGCGAGCAGCCTCTGAAAACGACTTGAAAATGACGGTGATCGTCAAGGCCGCGATCGACCAGTTTCTGAAGGATAATGGTTATTGATCCTCGACCTTCGTTTCCTGGGCGGGGTGGCGCTAGGCGCAACCCTTGGATTTGTGATCAACCCTGAAGCGACGGAGAAGGTCGGGATCGATATTCCCGCCATAAAGAGAACTTTACTCAGTGTCGGCGCCGCTCCACCGGAGCCTTTCAAGCAAACCGACTGGCCAACGGACGATCGCGCCAAACGCGAGCTGTTCCGGTTTGCAATGTGGGACTTCGAGGAACACGGACCGAAGTCTGAGATCCGGATCACAAGATGCATCAGCATCGACCAGTTCTCCCTAGCTTGCGAAATGCGCGTGAAGTTGAGTTGGGTCAGCGAGGAGAGGATCCTCGAAGGCATTTTTCAACCCAATGCCCGAAGCTGGAATCTGATTGCTGCGAAGGCGGTGAACAGGAATGCTCGCAGTCAAACTTGACTCGAGGCACAACGCGCCTCTGAGTTGCGCATTTCGATCCTAGGAGAGCAATGTTACAGATCATTCCCCCCAATATTGTTAGGTTTGTGTGACTGGCGCGCAGGATGACAGTGCCTTAATGGCACGTTATGGTGCGTGATATCTGCCACTGGCGGATTTGGGGACTGAGGGAATACCGACGGTGCGGAATCTATCCGACTATATCAATTCAAGGGAACTGGTTGAGACCACAGATCCAGATTTCCAGAGACCCTTGTACCGCCAGGAGGGCTTCGACGGTATTGTCAGCTTCGGGGAGATCGACGCAAAGCTTTCCGCATTCCTCTTAGACGAACGTGCGAAAACTGGTTTGACCCAGAGTGATTTCGCGACCTTGGCTGGTCTCGCACGAGTGGTTTATAGCCGCTATGAACTGAACATTTCGCGCCTCACCGTATCACGAATGATCCACCTTTCCGAGCTCCTTGGTTTCCTGCCAATGCAGATGATTCATGCTGCGGCACCTCATCTTTACGGCAAAGATCCTCAAGAGGCCGATGATCGGGTTGAATTGTTCAGACTTATTCATGACCTCCCCCACGACACCATACGCAGTTTGATTGGCATAGTTGGCCAATTGACGCCAAGCGATGTTCTTGAGGCTCGACAGAAAGCGGAAGCGGAGGCTGAAGCGCAAGCTGAGGCTGAACGCCAACGCTTGAACCGAAAAGCTGCGAGAGCCAGCAGGAGAGGCCGTCCGCCTGGTCGCCCACCAGGTCGCAAGTCATCTACAACCGAAACACCTACAGACGAATGAGAGCTGAAACCGGTCGTACGTGCTGTCAATGTAGGAAGGGTGACTTCAGGCCTTTTCCATCGAGACCTCACCCTAGTGCGTCAGCACAGCCCCTCACCCTGCTTTCCGGCCTCCGTTCGTATTGGCGCGCATCAACGACATCAGCATTGGTCCGAGCCCGAACTCCCCTGCCCTCGCTCGACGCGTGAGATCGCGGAGATATCCACCTGCCGAATTGATATGCCCTGCCCTCTCCAGGATTGCAGCCATAGCAACCGCCGCGTTCTCCGGCCCCATCACCTCACACGCTTCCTCATAAGCCGACGGGCTAACACCAAGCATTGATCGAACCACCACCGCGGCCCCCATCAGCTCGCGCCAATGGGAGATCACCCCCCCGGGCCCGTAATCCAAAATCTGCGGGCAGGCTTTCAGGACCATCGACAGCGGGAACGCCTTCATCTGTTCCGGCTTTGCCAACGGCTGAGCAACCGCTTTGGGTGCTACTTCCAGCTCGACGGCTCCGCCCTGCTCTTTTCCAGAGCTAGGTTCAAGTTCATAGATGGATTCGGGTTTTGAATTCTGTATGTGACAGCCATTTTGAACAGCATTGCCGTCCATATTTTGAGAATCTAACT
>NZ_JALJQZ010000015.1 GCF_022968395.1 Affinirhizobium lemnae | reverse complement strand
CCAACTTCATGGGATTCGTCAAACTCGCAGCCATCGCCATCTGGCTCAAATAGCTAAATCGTCACTACCGCCTAGCGCTATTCCGGGAAAAGCGGAAACCAGAAGTGTTTTTAAAGATCCAGAAAAGCGGCGGATGAAACTATCAGAGATGCATTCTCCCGCCGAGTATGCTTTGGAATAGCTAGCGATAAAACAAATTGGGTCCCCGCAAAACTACTCTGCGGGGATTTTTTGTGAGGTGGTAATCCTCTTTTAATGCGTGTCCCGATCTTTCAGATTCGCTCGTGACGCTCTAACTCTTTGATTTTTGCCATGTCATTATCGCGAAACCGCTGCATACTTTCAGCTACGACATGCTATTGCGGGTTCAGCGGTACAGTTTATGCAGCCATTTTCAGCTTTTGGGTGAAAGTGGAAACCTGTTTCTGAGTTATTCGCCCAACAACATAAGGCCTTCAGGGTTGAGGTGAATAGCGACGGACTGACCGGAGATCGGTGGCGGGACGTTCGGATCATTGAACGCATCGAAGGCGATTATATTGCCTTGAGCATTCACCTTTGTGCGAACGACAGAGCCCAAAAAGTGCGACGACAAAACCGTTCCCTTGAGCGTGATGGCTGATGATGCCGTTACCATGCTCGCAGCTTCCGGACGGAAAGCGAGAGAAACCTTGTCTCCAGCCTTTTTGCCATCGATTGGTTTCGGCAGAACCAGGACATGATCTGCGATGGAGACGACGCCTGATGCAGGCTCGCGCACCTGCGCTTCCACGACGTTCAGGGTGCCGACAAAGTTGGCGACGAAGCGGGTTGTCGGTTTGCTGTATATTTCAGATGGTGTGCCGATCTGGTCGGCTTTGCCAGCATTCATGACAACGATACGATCCGAGATCGACAGCGCTTCTTCCTGATCGTGCGTGACGAAAACGGTGGTGATACCCAGCTGGCGCTGAATCTGGCGGATTTCCTCGCGCAACGAGACACGGATCTTCGCGTCAAGGGCGGAAAGCGGTTCATCAAGCAGCAGAACCTGCGGGGCAGGGGCAAGCGCACGGGCAAGCGCTACACGCTGTTGCTGACCGCCGGACATCTGGTAGGGATAGCGGTCCGCCAAATGCTCCAGGTGAATGAGCTTCAGCATTTCTTCGACGCGGGCCTTGATCTCGGCCTTCGGTTTGCCCGCGACCTTGAGGCCGAAAGCGACGTTGTCGAAAACGTTCATGTTCGGAAACAGGGCATAGGCCTGAAACACCATGCCGATATTGCGCTGGTTCGGTTTCAGGCTCGTCTGGTCTTTTCCGTTGATGACGATCGATCCATCCGAGGGGGTCTCGAAGCCCGCAATCATGCGCAGGATCGTCGTCTTGCCGCAGCCCGACGGTCCTAGGAAGGAGACGAATTCACCTTTTTCAATCGACATGTTGAAGTCATGGACGACCTGGACCGGGCCGAATGCCTTCTTGATATGGGAGAGTGTCAAAAAGCTCATGTAATGGAATTCCTCATACCGGGCGCTGCGTGGATTTTTGCAGGCGGGAGACCAACTGGATCAAGCCAAGGCAGCCCCAGGTGATGACGAAGGCGATGACGGCGAGCGCTGCAGGCTCATAGGCCCGGTTTGCACCGAGCAACTGCATGTATGGACCGAAGGCCGGACGGTTCAGAAGTGCCGCCATGGTAAATTCACCGATGACGATGGCAAAGGTCAGGAAGGCTCCGGAAAGCACCGCGACCAGCACGTTCGGCAGGATGATGCGGCCGATGATTGTAATCCAGCCAGCACCCAGGCTCTGGGCTGCTTCCGTCAAGGTCGTGACATCGATGGTGCGCAGACCGGTGTCGACGGCTCTATACATGTAGGGAAGCGCAAGGGTGGTGTAGCCACAGACCAGAAGCAGATCCGTGCCGAAGGCGCTGCCGGTCAGCGGCAGCCAGCTCGACGTATTGTACAGCCGGATATAGCCGAAAACGATGACAATGGCCGGGATGACCAGCGGCAGAAGGGTGACGAACTCGATATAGGGGCGCAGGAAGGGCAGTTTCAGGCGCACCCAATAGGCGGTTGGTACGACCAGCAATACACCGACCAGAATAGTGAAGAGCGCAAGCGTGACCGAGTAGGTGAAGGTCTCCCGGAAACGGTCGTCGCCAAACACCTTCATATAGGCATCGAACGAGTATTCGCCGCGCCGCATTTTCAGCGAGAAATTCGTCATGCCGATGAGCGGCAGGATGAAATAAAGAAGGCCGACGATCAGTGCGGCCCAGGCCCAGAGACGCTTCATTTCATCCACCTTTCGCTGCGTGCACGCAACACGATGTAGACTGTATTGGCAACGCCGGTGACGACGATCATGCCGAAAGCAAGGGCATAGCCCAGATGAGGATCGCCCAGAACGTCGCCGCGGATTTGCGCGAACAAGAGGATCGGCACGATGCTGAGCGACGAACCCGTCAGCGCGATGGCAGTTGCAACGGCGCCGAAGGCATTGGCAAAGAGAAGCGCAAAGGTGCCCAGAATGGCAGGTGTCAGGATAGGCAGGGCAACCATGCGCCAGTACTGCGCATTCGTGGCGCCCAGAATGGAGGCTGCTTCCCGCCATTCCTTTTTCAGGCCATCGAGTGCTGGCGTGATGATGAGGATCATCAAAGGAATCTGGAAAAAGAGATAGGTGAGCGTCAGACCCCAGAAGGAGAGGAGATTGAAGCCGAGCGCACGCAGATTTATGCCGAACTGCTGCTGCAGAAACACGGTGATGATGCCGAGAGGGCCCAATGTGGCGAGAAAGGCGAACGCCAGGGGGACGCCTGCGAAGTTCGACGCGACGCCCGAAAACGTCAGTAGCGGGCCGCGGATCCAGCGTGGAAGTCCTCCGAGCACGACGGCAGCAGCGACGAAAAACCCGATCAGGCAGCCGAAGAAGGCCGAGGCGACGCTGATGCGTATCGAGATGCCGTAGGCGGCCATGATGGAGGGTGTGAACAGGTTGGCAATATTGTCGAGGCTGATGCTGCCGTCCGGTCGCTGGAAGGCTCCTACCACGATCTTCAGTGTTGGCAGTACCATGAACAGCACGACGAAGGCTGCAAAGGGCAGCACGCCAAGCCAATGAAGGGGCAATCGAAGCCGCTTCACCGGGGCCTTGGCAGCCGGTTGTAACTGTGTGGTCATTCCCCTCGTTCCCGCTCGTTGTGGTTCAACGTTATTGGTTCTGGTGGATGTCAGTCCGATAGTTTTGCGGTGCTGCCCCGATCATTGCAACCGGGGCAGCTGCACTTGAAGCCTGTTACTTCACGTTTGCCCCGACGACCTTGTCCCAGCCAGCGGTGACTGCGGCCTTGTTGTCGTCAACTTCCTTGAGCGTCGGGAAGTAAGCCTTTTCGTAGGCGGCTGCCGGAGGCAGCTTGTCGAGCAGATCCTTCGGGATCTTGTTTGCCTTCGCCATGGCGTTGAAGCGGATCGGGTGGCAGTAGCCCTTCAGCCAGCCGATCTGGCCTTCGTCGGAGTACAGGTGCTCCATCCACAGCTTTGCAGCGTTCGGATGCGGAGCGTAGGCGGAGATGCCCTGAACGTAGACACCGGCGAGAACGCCCTTTTCCGGAACGATGACGTCAACTGGCGGGTTGCCGGCGAGCGTATCCTTGGCGGAGAGCGCGTTGTAGTCCCACATGACGACGATTGGCGTTGCACCCTGCGCAAGCGTACCAGACTTACCGATGACCGGAACAAAGTTGCCAGCCTTGTTCATTTCAGCAAAATACTTGAGACCGGCTTCTCCTGCTTCCTTGCCAGCTTTCGCACCGGTCGCCATGCCAGCAGCAAGCACTGCCAGGATTGCCTGGTTCGAAGCGCGCGGGTCACCCGCCAGAGCCACCTGACCTGCATATTCCTTCTTCAGAAGGTCAGACCAGTCCTTCGGGGAATTCTTGACCAGATCCTTGTTCACCAGCATCGACATGACGCCGTAATAGTCGCCGTACCAGTACCCGTCAGGGTCCTTTACGTTGTCCGGGATCTCGTTCCAGGTCGATACCTTGTAGGGCTGCAGAAGGCCTTCAGCCTTCATCTGCGGGCCGAAGGCTAGGCCGACGTCGACAACGTCAGGAGCCTGCGGACCCTTGTTGTCCTTGTTTGCCTTGATGGCTTCAACTTCATCGGCCGAACCGGCATCCGGGTTCAGTTCGTTGACCTTGATTTCCGGATACTTCTTCTTGAAGGCAGCGATAACTTCGCCATAGCCGCACCAGTCATGGGGCAGGGCGATGGTAGTCAGCATGCCTTCCTTCTTGGCGGCGGCGATCAGCTCTGCGCTTGGTTCTGCGAGTGCCAGGCTGCTTGATGCAACCATGATTGCCGTGGTCAGTGACAGCAGTCTTTTGGTCTTGGTCATCACGATGTCCTCCGTTGTCTGGTTCGTGTGGGCGCAACTCGTAGTGCCACTTCATGAATGGCATGTGACACTTTCAAAATGTAGTCTGCCTCGGAAATGCTTGTTATTATTCGGCAGCTTTCCCCTTGTTTTTCTTGTACTAACGCTCCCTGCCAGGGGCAGTCCGCCGAAACAGCCGACTGCGTTCAAAAAGCGTTTCGAGAGAGTTCATACGCTCTCTCGTCTTTTCCCACGTCGCGCTCTGAACGGCTTCGATCAGAGCCTCGACAGTGAAGAGTGTCACCACGGACGAATCCCAGGCCGATGGTGCCTCGATGCGCATTTTGAAAACATGTTGCGCATGACGAGCCACTGGCGATGCCCAGACGTCTGTGAAGAGGATTATAACCACACCATTGGCCGCGGCCGTTTCTGCAAGCGTCGCCAACTCCTGCTCATAGCGACGTATGTCAAAAATAACGATGACGTCACCTTCGCTCATGTTGAGCAGATATTGCGGCCAGGAACTGCGATTGGTGGAGATGAGGGTGGCGCGAGGCCGGATGACCTGCATATGCGTGAAGAAGTATTCGGCCAGCGCACCGGTGATGCGCCCGCCGACGAAATAGACCGATCGCTTGTCGTCCCTCAACAGGGCGGCTGCGGCATCGAAAGTCGCGACATCCATGGTCGACAAGGTTTCGCGCAGATTGTCGGTAATGGCCTCCGCAAAGCGGTTCAGAATATGTGCCGTCGGAGCACCGGATGCCCATCGATCATGCTTGGTGATCGGGTTTGAAATGGTGGCTTCAAGTTCGACGTGCAGGTGCGCCTGAAATTCCGGATAGCCCTTGTAGCCCAGTTTCTGCACCATACGCGCGACAGTCGGGGTCGAGACGCCAGCATTGTCGGCAGTCGCAGTAATGCTGCCCAACCCGGAAACGGGATAGTTCTCCAGCAGGCTGTCTGCGAGCCGCTTTTCAGCCGGGGTCAACCCATCATAGCGCTGACGGATTACCTCCAGCACGGTGTGCGATGAAGATGTCACTGGTCCTCAATTCCCCTTCCGGTCTGATGCCGGTTTTGTTTCAGTTAACATTTGTGACAGGCCAGGAGTCAATCCGGCGACTGAAAAGAAATTTTCAAAAAATCGTTGACGATGACAGGATGATGAAGAATTCTCTTCGCCATACCCTCGAGGCATGATGCTGGATGAAAGCAATGTTGGCGCAAACGGACTTCCTGACTGAACGCGACGGGCAACCGGTCGCTGTGGAAAATGCCGAAGGGCGAAGCGCCGTTGTGCTGGTTTGCGAGCATGCCTCCTTGCGCCTGCCGGAGGCCGTGGGCACGTTGGGGCTTTCGGACGATGCGCTGTCATCGCACATCGCATGGGATCCTGGCGCGCTCGCAGTCTCCCGGCTGATGTCCAAAAGCCTGGATGCAACGCTGATTTACCAGCGCTTTTCCCGGCTCGTCTATGATTGCAATCGTCCTCCGGAATCGCCTGCCGCCATGCGCGATGTCAGCGAGGTCTTTCGTATTCCCGGCAACGAGAACCTGAGCGAGCAGGAGAAGGTGGCCCGGACGCAGGCCCTCTATTTTCCTTTCCAGAACCGCATCGGCGATGAGATCGAGGCGCGCGCGACCCGTGGCCAACCTGCTGTTCTAGTGACCGTGCATTCGTTCACACCTGTCTATTTCGGCAATCCGCGCGAGGTTGAGATCGGGATCCTGCACGATACCGACAGCCGATTGGCCGACCGCATGTTGGCTGCTGCTGCCGATGCATCGCTCTATCGAGTGGAGCGCAACGAACCATACGGTCCAGCGGACGGAGTGACCCATACGTTGGAGCTTCATGCTCTGCCGAACGGGCTTCTGAACGTGATGATCGAAGTGCGTAACGATTTGATAGAAGACGAAGTTGGCCAAGGGGTCGTGGCTGATTTTCTGACCGGCCTGTTGCGGGAAAGCCTGCAGCAGCCCGAATAAAAAGAAGACCCTGGGAGACAGTTGTTGGCGTGCCCGCAACCAGAAGGGGGCGGGAGAAAATTCGGGGTTGTTCAGGCAGCCATTCGATAACAGGGGAACGTCATGTCGAATTACTCGGAGAATGACAAAAAAGAGGACGTGCAGATCCTGCACTCCATGGGTTATGCGCAGGAACTCGAACGGCGCATGAGCTCCTTTTCCAATTTTGCGATTTCCTTTTCCATTATCTGCATTCTTTCCGGCGGCATCAATTCGCTGGGGCAGGCGACAGCGGGCGCCGGTGGCGCCTCCATCGGTATAGGCTGGCCCTTGGGTTGCCTGATCTCTGGCATCTTTGCGCTGGGTCTCGCCCAGATCAGCTCGGCCTATCCAACCGCAGGCGGCCTCTATCACTGGGGCTCCATTCTGGGTAATCGGTTCACCGGCTGGCTCTCGGCCTGGCTCAACCTGCTCGGTCTTGTCACCGTTCTCGGCGCGATCAACGTCGGCACTTTCTATTTCTTCTTCGGGGCCTTCGGCTCCACATTCGGCATTGAAGACACGCTGACGCACCGCGTGCTGTTCGTGGCCGTCATCACCGCGCTTCAGGCCCTGATCAACCATTTCGGTATCGGTCTCACCGCAAAGCTGACGGATTTCTCCGGCTACCTGATCCTGGCAACCGCAGTGATTTTGACCGTTGTCTGCCTCGCCAGCGCACCATCCTACGAATTCGCGCGCCTCTTCACATTCGGCAATTATACCGGCCAGCCGACGATGGCTGCCGATGGCACCCTGACGGGCGCTGCCGTCTGGCCAACGGCGGTATCCGGTGGCATGGCATTTCTGCTGGGCCTTCTGCTGCCGATCTACACGATCACTGGTTATGACGCTTCGGCCCACACGTCCGAGGAGACCGTAAAGGCTGCCGTGTCCGTGCCGAAGGGCATGGTATCATCCGTTATCTGGTCTACCGTCTTCGGCTACATCATGCTCTGCGCCTTCGTGCTGATGCTGCCGAACATGGATGATGCCGCCAAACAAGGCTGGAACGTCTTCTTCTGGGCCATGGATGCCCAGGTGAATGGTACGGTAAAGACTATCCTTTACGTCCTGATCTTCCTCGCACAGCTTCTTTGCGGGCTGGCGACGGTAACCTCCGTTTCACGCATGATCTATGCCTTTTCGCGTGACAAGGGGCTTCCGGCCTCGTCCGCACTCGCGAAGGTCAGCAGCAAGTACCGAACACCGGTCGCGGCGATCTGGACAGGTGCAGTCCTGGCGGTTCTGTTTGTCTGGTTCACGTCCGCCATCACCATTGCCGGGACGCCGGCCTATTCCATCGTCGTCTCGTGCACGGTCATCTTCATATTCCTGTCCTTCGTCCTGCCCATCGCACTCGGATTTGCCGCTATCGGCACGTCGAAATGGCCGGTGATGGGCCCCTGGAACATGGGGGTAGGCGCCTACAAGCTCGTGGCTATTCTCGCGGTGGTTTCGATGGCCATCATTTTCTACATCGGGGTCCAGCCGCCAAATGACTGGGCGCTCGAAATCACGCTCGGCTTCCTGGTTCTGACCGCCATAGTCTGGTTCGGTTTTGAGAACCGCCGCTTCCAGGGCCCACCGATCGGCGATGCCATTGCCAAGCGCAAGGAGCAGATCGCTGCCGCTGAGGCGGCCGTCGGCGAGGCGTGAAACGGTTTTGAACAATCATCGCCGCCGCACGGGAGGTGCGGCGGTTTTCCATTCGAGAACGGATAAAGAAAAATGAGCTCGACCTATACTTTCGACGACCTGAAGATTGATGTTGCCGCCGGACGGATTGACACCGTTGTCGCCGCGCAGGTGGACATGCAGGGCCGCCTGATGGGGAAGCGCTTCCAGGCAGAATATTTCGTCGAAAGCGCTTGGAAGGAAACGCACAGCTGCAACTATCTGCTGGCGACCGACATGGAGATGGAAACCGTTTCCGGCTATAAATCCACCAGTTGGGAAAAGGGCTATGGCGATTACACCATGAAGCCCGATCTTGCGACGCTGCGGAAGATTCCGTGGCTGGAAGGCACCGCGCTGGTGCTGTGCGATGTGCTGGACCATCATACTCACGAAGAAGTGCCGCACTCGCCGCGCGCCATCCTGAAAAAGCAGGTCAAGCGGCTGGAAGACATGGGCTTCACCGCCTTCATGGCGACCGAGCTGGAATTCTTCCTGTTCGACCAAAGCTTTGAGTCGGCGCGTGAAAGCGGCTATCGCAACCTCAAGCTCGCCAGCGGCTATAACGAGGATTACCACATCTTCCAAACGACCAAGGAAGAAGAGGTGATGCGCGCCATTCGCACCGGTCTGCAGGGGGCGGGGGTGCCGGTCGAGAACTCCAAGGGAGAGGCGTCCGCCGGTCAGGAAGAGATCAATGTGCGCTATGCCGAGGCCCTGACCATGGCCGATCGCCATGTCATCATCAAGAACGGGGTGAAGGAGATTGCCTGGACCAAGGGCAAGGCGGCAACCTTCCTCGCCAAGTGGAACTATTCGGCGGCAGGTTCTTCCTCGCACATTCACCAGTCGCTCTGGAGCGCCGACGGCAAGACACCGCTCTTCTACGACAAGGATGCCGAACACGGTATTTCGCCGCTGATGAAGAACTACATCGCTGGTTTGCTGGCGCACGCGTCAGAGATCACCTACTTCCTTGCGCCTTACATCAATTCCTACAAGCGGTTCGTGGCTGGAACGTTCGCGCCGACCAAGATCGTGTGGAGCAAGGATAACCGTACAGCAGGCTTCCGGTTGTGCGGGGAAGACACCAAGGGTATTCGCATTGAATGCCGGGTTGGTGGCTCGGATCTGAACCCCTATCTCGCCATGGCAGCTTTGCTCGCGGCAGGTATCGAGGGTATCAAGAACGGTATGGAGCTTGAGCCTGCCTTCGTCGGAGATGCCTATGGTGGCAAGGGCGTGCGGGAAATTCCGCGCACATTGCGCCATGCCACCGAGCTATTGCGCAATTCTGCCATGTTGCGGGAGGCATTCGGTGACGACGTCATCGACCATTATGTGCGCGCAGCCGAATGGGAGCAGGAAGAATATGACCGCCGCATCACGGATTGGGAAGTGGCGCGCGGTTTCGAACGGGCGTAAGGCCCACGGTCTGTCTGGCCGTATAAACAGCTATGTCATCATGGCAGCGGCGGTGCCGCTGTCGTTCTTTGAAGGGTAACAGGAAAACGATCATGACAATGATCCAATGTATCTCGCCGGTAGATGGTTCGGTCTATGCCGAACGTCCTGCCAGTTCTCTGGAAGCTGCCAGCGAAGCGGTCGCCCGCTCGCGCCGGACGCAGAAGGATTGGGCCAAGCGCTCGCTGGAGGATCGCGTTCAACTGGTGATGAAGGGCGTCGCGCGCCTGAACGAGATGGTGGACGAGGTCGTGCCGGAACTGGCATGGCAGATGGGTCGCCCCATTCGCTATGGCGGCGAGTTCAAGGGTTTCAACGAGCGCTCGAACTATGTGGCAAGCGTGGCCGCAGAGGCGCTGGCGCCGATCGAGATCGAGAGCAGCGCCGCCTTTACGCGCCGCATAGAGCGCGAGCCGCATGGCGTCGTCTTCGTCATCGCGCCTTGGAACTACCCCTACATGACAGCAATCAACACGGTCGCTCCCGCGCTCATGGCTGGCAATACGGTCATCATCAAGCATGCGGCCCAGACGCTTCTGGTTGGTGAGCGCATGGTGCGCGCCTTTGTGGAAGCAGGCGTACCGGCTGATGTATTCCAGAACCTGTTCCTCGACCATGCAACAAGCGAGAAGCTGATTGCCGCCGGTTCGTTCAACTTCATCAATTTCACCGGCTCTGTCGCAGGTGGCCGTGCGGTGGAGAAAGCCGCCGCCGGAACCTTTACCGGCATGGGGCTGGAGCTGGGCGGAAAGGATCCGGGCTATGTCATGGAAGACGCGGATCTGGACGCGGCTGTCGATACGTTGATGGATGGCGCGACCTTCAATTCCGGCCAGTGCTGCTGCGGCATCGAGCGCATCTACGTGCATGAGAGCCTCTACGACGCCTTTGTCGAAAAGTCCGTAGCCTGGGTTTCCAACTACAAGCTTGGCAATCCGCTGGACAAGGAAACCTCGCTCGGGCCAATGGCCAATGTGCGCTTTGCCAAAACCGTACGCCAGCAGGTGGCGGATGCAGTTGCCAAGGGTGCAAAGGCGCTGGTCGATCCGAAGCTGTTCCCGCAGGATGATGGCGGTGCCTATCTGATGCCGCAGATCCTGGTGGACGTGGACCACTCCATGGAATTCATGCGCGAGGAAACATTCGGTCCCGCCGTCGGCATCATGAAGGTGAAGAGCGATGCTGAAGCGGTCGACCTGATGAATGATTGCAAATACGGGCTCACCGTTTCGCTCTGGACCAAGGATGAGGAACGCGCTTCCCGCATCGGCACCGAAATCGAAACCGGCACGGTCTTCATGAACCGTTGCGATTATCTCGATCCGGCACTGGTCTGGACGGGCGTGAAGGAAACCGGACGGGGCGGCTCGCTCTCCGTTCTTGGTTTCCACAACCTGACCCGTCCGAAGTCCTATCACCTCAAGAAAGCCTGAGACGCCATGAACATCACCGCAAACTGGAGCTACCCGACCGCCGTCAAGCTTGGCCGTGGCCGCATCAAGGAACTGGCGGACGCCTGCAAATCGCTGGGCATGAAGAATCCGCTGCTGATAACCGACCGTGGTCTTGCCAATATGGCAATCACGCAAGGGGCGCTGGATGTGCTGGAGGAGGCTGGCCTTGGCCGCGCCATCTTCGCGGACGTCGATCCCAACCCGAATGAGAAGAACCTCGACGCGGGTATTAAAGCCTTCCGCGCTGGCGGGCATGATGGTGTCGTTGCTTTCGGCGGCGGCTCCGGCCTCGATCTTGGCAAGTGCGTTGCCTTCATGGTTGGGCAGGATCGCCCGGTCTGGGACTTCGAGGATATCGGTGATTGGTGGACACGCGCCAAGGTGGAAGGCATTGCGCCCATCGTTGCAGTTCCGACAACTGCGGGTACTGGTTCGGAAGTGGGCCGCGCTTCGGTCATCACCAACTCGGTCACGCACGTTAAGAAGATCATTTTCCACCCGAAGTTCCTGCCGGGTGTCGTGATCAGCGATCCGGAATTGACGGTCGGCATGCCGAAGGCAATCACGGCTGGAACCGGCATGGATGCTTTCGCCCATTGCCTGGAAGCCTATTGCTCGCCCTTCTTCCATCCCATGAGCCAGGGCATTGCGCTGGAGGGCATGCGGCTGGTGAAAGAGTTTCTGCCGCGCGCTTTCCATGAAGGCACGGATATCGAAGCCCGCACCAACATGATGGCGGCGGCTGCTATGGGTGCGGTCGCGTTCCAAAAGGGGTTGGGGGCCATCCATGCGCTGTCTCATCCGATCGGTGCCGTTTACAATACGCATCATGGCATGACGAACGCCGTGGTAATGCCGCCTGTGCTGAAGTTCAACCGTGCAAAGATAGAGGGGAAGATCGAGCGCGCTGCCGCCTATCTCGGTATCGCGGGCGGATTCGACGGGTTCTATGACTACGTTCTGAAGCTGCGCACCGACCTTCACGTGCCCCAAAACCTGACGGCGATGGGTATTCACCCGGACCGAATCGACGAACTCGCCGCTATGGCTATTGAGGATCCGTCCTGCGGCGGTAACCCGGTGACGCTGACGCTGGAAAACACGAAGCAACTTTTCCGCGACTGCTTTTGAGATTTGACGATTATCAAACCTGTGGAGGTCCGGCTTATTACCGGGCCTCTTTTGCGTGCATTGCGCGCTGCCACCAATCCTAAGTTCTGTTAGGTAAAATTAACGGAGTATGAATTTACACATCGTTAACCCTGTTTAGAGAAACTTTGCATCAAGAGCACATGTTCCGGTGCTCGTTTGAGCGATGCGGCTCGATTACAGACGAGGATGCCGATTTATGCCCGTGATTTCTTTCGCGAATGCCAAGGGTGGGGCAGGCAAAACCACCGCAGCACTGCTACTGGCCACCGAACTCGCTCATCAGGGCTATCGTGTAACGTTGATCGATGCGGATCCTCAGCGCTGGATCAGCCAGTGGCATGAGTTGTCCGGTGCTGTCCGAAACATCTCCATCATTACGGAAGTATCTGTCGCGTCTCTGCAGTGTCATCTGCGCGAGATGGCGGGACAGACGGATTACTTCGTTATCGATCTTGCCGGGGCGCGCGATGCTCTAGTGACGACTGCGCTGGGTCTCTCTGATCACGTTTTCATTCCGGTGCAGGGTTCTGCTATGGATGCCAAGGGCGCAGCACAGATCCTCGACCTCCTGGCGCTAATGAAGGAAAAGGCGGGACACACCGTGGCCCATTCCGTGGTGCTGACCCGCGTCACGCCCATGGTCACGACGCGCTCGCTTCTCGCGATCAAGGGCCTGCTGGCTCAGCGCGGTGTGAACGTGCTGAACACGCCGATTGGCGAACGCACGGCCTTCCGCGAATTGTTCGAAGTTGGCGGCACGCTCTATTCGCTGGATGCGGCCAAGGTTTCAAATCTCGACAAGGCGCGCGACAATATTCGCGCTCTGGCCGATGAGGTGAAGCGCCTGATGCCCATGCGCATCGTTCGCTCCGGCGTGGGGCGTGTGCTGAACTTCAATCGTTCAGCCGCTTGATTGAGGCAATGGCCGAAAAGATAAGGGGCGCCGCAGCGCCCCTTCGCATGTCAGCAGGTACGGAAGTCAATCCACGAATTCCACCACGGTCCCCTGCTTCACCATTTTGGCAAGCTCGGTCGCATCCCAGTTGGTCAGGCGGATACAGCCGTGGCTGTTTGTCTTGCCGATCTTGGATGGTTCTGGCGTTCCGTGAATGCCGTAGGTGGGCTTGGAAAGTGCAATCCAGACCGTACCGACCGGCCCGTTCGGACCCGGCGGGATCTGCAGGATCTTATCGTTATTGCCCTGCTTGAAGTTGATTTTCGGGTTGTAGGTATAGCCCGGGTTTAGCGCAATGCGCTCCACCGTGTGGGTGCCGCTGGGGGAGGGCGTGTCTGACGAACCGATGGTTGCCGGATAGGCGGCGATCAGGCGGCCATCCGCGCCATAGGCAAAGACCTGCTTCTTGGCCTTGTTGGCAACGACGCGCACCACTTCGCCGGTTTTCGGCTGACCCGGATTGATGACCTTGATGATCGAGCCGGGCACGGAAAAATCGACACCCGGGTTCAGCGACTTCAGGTATTCCTCATCCATGTGAAAGCGTTCCGCGAGCGCCTCCGTCACGGATGTGAAGGACATGGCTGGAAGCTGCGCCTTGTGGGCATAATCATCCGGGATGGACGCAACATAAGGGCCCGCCGCATCGGCTGCCGTAATCGTGTAGTCCACGATTGGGAGCCCGCCCTCATAGGTCAGGCGCTGCATGATGTCTTCGGAATTATTCGGATCGAGCGTCTCGCCGGTCATTTCCTGCCAGGCGGCGACAGCCTTGTTGACGTTGTCGCCCAGATGACCGTCTATAACGCCGGGAGAAATGCCCTGCCGGTCAAGGAACACCTGAAGGGCAGCAATCTCCGCCTGCGGCTTCTTGGTCACGGCGATGATGGGCTTGTTGCTCGACGGGGCAATGTTAGGCTGCGGAAGCGCGCGCTGCGGCTCTATGCTGGCGTCTTCCTGGCCATCGTCCATGATCGCGCCATCGGCATCCAGCGGCAGGCGATCAATGGATGCATCACGGGGAATGGAACCTGTCACCTCTCCGGGCTCACCCGGTCGGTACTGGCGGTAATCCTGATAGTCGCCACCGCGCGCGCTCTGGCCGTAACGATCGTTGTAGCGCGGAGCGTAGGGGTCCTGCCGGCCATAGCCGCCGGCGGATGGATCATAGCGATTGCCGCCGTAGGTATCGTTGCGCATCTCGGTAGCAACGAGATTGCCCCAGTGATCAAGATAGACACGACGGCCCATATTGTCTCGGCTGATCACGACATCGCGGCTATCTGGCGTGTAATCCAGGATGGCGCCATCGGGAGCGACCAGCACGACGTTGGAGGGCGAACGCACGTAGCGTGTTTGCGCAAGGGCAGGGGATGCCACCTGCACACTGACGAGGGCTGCAATGCCAAGGCTTGTCACAAATAAGCGCTTCACGATATCACCGTTAGAGAACACGAATGGAAACGGCGAATCCGCCGTCGCGTTCCACCCCACCTTACCGACTTTTGTCAGACAGGCCGATTTTGACGCAAGTGTGGAAAAGATAAAAATTCAGGGTGAACACGAGCTTAACGTGAACATTTTATTAGCCTGTGAACAAATCACAGGTCTGGGAGGCGAATGTGAAGCAATTTTCTGCGGGCCGTGGGCCGATCATCCATCTCGATCCGACAAGCGTTATGGATGTCGGCAGCTGTATTGTCGCCAATACCGACATCGCACCCGGACGCGCCATTCCCGACGATGGAGATGCACGCATCGACCATTCGCTCGAAGGGTTTCTGTTCACCTGCGGGCCTGATCATATCCGCCACCCTGTTCCGATCGATGGCGATGCTTCGGGTAAGCGCTATCCGTTGCACGGATCCTTCTCCTCCCATCCGGCTGAAATCCTGTTCTGGGATGCGCAGGGAGACGAGGCGGAATGCACGGCGCGCATTCCGGTTCAAACCGCCGATGGCGGCTCTGTCGTTCTCGACCGTCACTGGCGGATGAATGGCGCGACGGGTGAGGTCTGCCTTTCCGACAAGGTTACCAATGTTGGCGAAAAGCCCATCGCCAAGGTGCATATGTACCATATGAACATCGGGGCCTGGCTCTTCGATGACAATGTCAGGCTCAATGGCCAGATGCTGGAGGGCGGTGGCTTTCCATGGAATTTCGGGGACGATCCGGGCGGGGTGTTCTGCGTACCGGCCCGTGCTGACGGGGAGGATTGGGCAGAGGTGTCGCTCGGCCCGATTGCCAGCCTTGGCGGCGTGACGCTGCGTGTAAAGTTTCTGACCAGCACGCTTCCCTATCTGCAGGTGTGGAGAAATCAGAAGCAACCGGCGCATGTGCTGGGCATCGAGCCCGTGTCGCATCGTCTGGCAAGCCGCGAAGAATTGGCCCGCTCAGGAGAACTGGAGATGCTGAAGCCGGGTGAAAGCGCAGACTACGCGCTTCGCTTCAGTTTCGTTTGAACTGGTACCGCGATTGACGGGGGCGAGCCTGCGTCGTAATTGAAAGCCCAACATTTTCCAAGCCGGAGGCTGAACCATGGATATCCGCCAGATCAACGACGAGTATTCCGTCACAGGGCAGATTCTTCCCAGCGATCTCGACCAGATCAAGGCTCTGGGTTTCAAATCCATCGTCTGCAATCGCCCGGATGAGGAAGAGCCTGGGCAGCCTTCCTTTGCGGAGATTGCGGCGCGCGCCAAGGAGCTTGGCCTCGACATTGCGCATGTGCCGGTCGGTCGGATGGGTGCCGATGCGGAGGCCGTAAAGGGCATGGTGGATGCGCTGGATGAGTTTCCGCGCCCCATGCTGGGTTACTGCCGCTCCGGCGCACGCTCGACCGCGATCTACGAGAAGAGCCTGCATCTGCGCGGCTGATTTTCAATTCAAGACTTTCTACAAGCTCAATCCATTGAGGAGCATATTATGAGCATCAAGCGTATCGAACCCGGCAAGCGCATGAGCGGCGCCGTCGTTCACGGCAACACGGTATATCTGGCTGGCCAGGTTGGTGAAGGCGCAAGCGTCACCGAGCAGTCCAAGTCGGCTCTGGCTGAAGTTGACCGCCTGCTGGCTGCTGCCGGTTCGGACAAGTCCAAGATTCTTCAGACGATCATCTATCTGTCGGATATGTCCACCTTCGGTGAAATGAACGCCGTCTGGGAAAGCTGGATCGACCCGGCGAACCCGCCGGCCCGCGCAACGAGCGAAGCTGCTCTTGCCACGCCGGACTACAAGGTCGAGTTTATCGTCACAGCTGCGCTGTAATCAGCGCCTGACATTTTGATTCAAAGGCCCGGTGGATCGGCTTGATCCGCCGGACTTTTTCGTGATTCAGGACTGCCTATCTAGCAGAAGTCCTTCCGCGAGAGCTTTAAACGCGTCGATTGCCTGTGACAGCGAAGCCTGCGGATTTTCTTTGGCTGCGACCCACATGGCGGCGTTGAAAGCTGCGCCGCTGAGCAGGCGAGAAGCTGCTTCCGGATCGACCGGCCGCAGGATTCCTTTCGCGATCAAGCTCTCAACCGTGCGAAGCGTTTCTGCCAGACAACTGCTCTGGCTTGGCCAACGAGACGGATCACCTAATACAGCCGGTCCATCACGCAGCACGATCTGCTGAACTTCCGGTTCCAGAGCCATCTCGATGTAAGCCTTCGCCTCCAGAAGCATCGCATCCCAGTCATCTTGCGCGGATAATGCACGCATCTTCGCTTTGGCGGCCATTTCTGAATCGATCTGATCCACGACGGCGGCCAGAAGCCCCCGTTTGTCGCCGAAGCTGTGGTAGAGAGCGCCGCGTGTAAGGCCTGCTTCGGCGGTCAATTCATCCATGGAAGCCTCGGCATAGCCCTTTTCCGCAAAGGCCTTCCGCGCTGACGCAAGCAGCTTTTTCCGGTTTTCTTCGGCTTTCTCAACGCGTGTTGCTGACATCCATCCTCTCTCACATACGCTGCGTATCTGAATTGACATACGTTGCGTATGTAATTATCTTCTCACATACGAAGCGTATTTGAGGCGCTTGAAAATCGCAAGGAGTATGAGATGAGTCGACGCGAAGCTGTTTTCCCGGCAGAACGCCATGCACTGTATGAAAAGCATGGGTATTCCGCCGCCATCCGGTCCGGCGATTTACTGTTTGTCTCCGGACAGGTTGGAAGCCGCGCTGATGGTTCGCCGGAGCCAGACTTCGAAGCTCAGGTCCGTCAGGCCTTCGCCAATCTTTCTGCGGTCCTGAAGGCAGGCGGTTGCAGTATCGATGATATTGTGGATGTCACGACATTTCATACGGACCCTGAAAACCAGTTTCCGACCATCATGTCCGTCAAGCAGGAAATATTTCCGACAAAGCCCCATCCAAACTGGACTGCCGTTGGCGTGAACTGGCTGGCAGGGTTTGATTTCGAGATCAAGGTCATCGCCCGCATTCCGGGCGACAACTGAGCCTGTCGGGCTGCGGCATTCGCAAATGCCGCAGCCACTGACCCATCAGGCTTTGTTTCTGATCTGCGTCAGCGTGCGCGTCGGCGTGATGGCTTCGGGCGACAGCATGACCTCGATGATGGCGGGCTTGCCGCTTGCGCGGGCCCGTTCGAAGGCCGGACCGAATTCATCGGTCTTCGAGACCCGCTCGCCATGGCCGCCATAGGCTTGCGCAAAAGCGACGAAATCCGGGTTGACGAGATCGGTGCCGCTGACACGGCCCGGGTAATCGCGTTCCTGATGCATGCGGATGGTGCCATAGGTGCCGTTGTTGACCAGCACGGTGATGATCGGCAGACCATAGCGCACCGCGGTGATGAATTCTTGGCCGTGCATCATGAAGCAGCCGTCACCTGCAAAGCAGATGACTTCGCGTTCCGGGAACAGTGCCTTGGCAGCAACAGCGGCGGGCAGGCCATAGCCCATGGAGCCGGAGGTCGGGGCCGATTGCGTGTTGTAAGCCTGGAAACGGTGGAAGCGATGCAGCCAGGTTGCGTAGTTGCCGGCGCCATTGGTGAAGACGGCCGTCTTCGGCACATTCCCCTCGATCCAGTTCATGATCGGGCCCATCTGCACATCGCCCGGGCCTGTTTCCGGCGGGGTGGACCAGCGTAGATAGGCATCATGCATGGTGGCGGTGCGCTCAGCCCAGGCAGGCTGTGCGGGCGCTTCCAGATCCTTGATGGCCGCCACGAACTCTGCCGGTCCTGCAACGATGGCGAGATCGGGGCGATAGATGCGGCCAAGCTCTTCCGGGTCGGGGAAGACGTGCACGATCTTCTGCGACGGGTAGGGGATGTCCAGCAGCGTATAGCCGGAGGAGGGCATTTCCGACATGCGGCTGCCGAGCAGCACGATGAGATCGGACTCCTTGATCTCTTTTGCCAGCGCCGGGTTGATGCCGATGCCGACATCGCCCGCGTAGGAGCCATGCGTGTGATCGAACAGCATCTGGCGGCGGAAGGAGCAGCCGACCGGCACACGGAACTTCTCAGCGAAAGCCCGGAAATCGGCGACCGCCTGTTCATTCCAGCGCGTGCCACCGATGATGAACATCGGGCGTTTCGCCTCATTCAGCATCTCTCCGAACGCCTTGACCTGCGATGCGCCGGGGTGGCTTTCCACCGGCGTGTAGGGCTTGGCTTCCGGCGCCTCGACGACATCGCGCAGCATGTCTTCCGGCAGGGTGAGCACCACAGGGCCGGGGCGACCGGACGTGGCGACCGCGAAGGCGCGGGTTATAAATTCCGGGATACGGCGTGCATCGTCGATCTCGCCAACCCATTTGGCGAATTCGGTGAAGGCGCGGCGATATTCCACTTCCTGAAAGGCTTCGCGTTCACGCGCATCGCGCTGAACCTGCCCGATGAAGAGGATCATCGGAATTGAATCCTGCATCGCGACGTGAAGGCCTGCAGAGGCATTGGTGGCGCCCGGGCCGCGTGTGACCATGCAGATGCCCGGTTCGCCTGTCAGGCGGCCCCAGCTATCGGCCATCATTGCCGCGCCGCCTTCCTGACGGCAGATCATCACCTCGACGCCGCTGTCATAGAGAGCGTCGAGAACAGCAAGGTAGCTCTCGCCCGGAACGCAGGAAACACGCTTGACGCCGTTGGCCTTCAGCGCATCGACAATAAGTTGGCCGCCGGTCTTCATGCCTGTTTCCTCTCCTGTTTCTTTGCCTCAAGCTCTGCGAGGACTTCATCTGTGTGTTCGCCAAGTGCTGGGCTTGGTCTGTGATAGGTCAGTGGAGTTTCGGACAGAATGATCGGTGTGCGCACGCCGGGAATGACCGTACCATCCTGCGCGGCCAGATCGATCTTCAAGTCGCGCGCCTTGATCTGCGGATCATCAAACATTTCGTCGATCGAGTTTATCGGGCCGGCGGGTACGGCATTTTCACCGCAGGCGGCCAGCAGGTCCGCTTTCGTCCATGTTTCCGTTTTGGCGATGACAGCGGCACGAACCGCTTCGCGGTTTGCCACGCGTGCCTTGTTGGTGGCAAAGCGCGCGTCTGCGCTCATCTCTTCGAGCCCCAGAATCTTGCAGAGCCGCGCGAACTGGCCGTCATTGCCAACAGCGAGAATGAGATGGCCGTCAGCAGTCGGAACCACTTCATAGGGGCTGATATTCGGGTGGGCATTGCCAAGCCGCACCGGCGCCTTGCCCGAAATGAGGTAGTTCATGTTCTGGTTGGCGAGGACTGCCGACATGACATCCAGAAGTGCCATGTCGACATGCTGGCCCTGGCCGGTCTTCAGCGTATGGATGAGGGCCGCCTGGATGGCCGTAACCGCATAGATGCCGGTGAAGATATCGGCAATGGCAACGCCTGCCTTCATGGGTTCGCCATCGGGCGTGCCGGTGATGGACATGAAGCCGGACATGCCCTGGACGATGTAGTCGTAACCCGCGAGGGCGGCATAAGGGCCGTTCTGACCGAAGCCTGTGATGGAGCAATAGACGAGCTTCGGGTTGATGGCCGTCAGACTTTCATAGTCGAGGCCGTATTTCTTCAGGCCGCCGAGCTTGAAGTTTTCGATGATGACATCGGCATCCCTTACCAGTTCCCGAACGATTTCCTGACCTTCCGGCGTGCTGAAATCCACTGCCACCGAGCGTTTGCCGCGATTGGTGGAGTGGTAATAGGCGGCAGAAAGGTTGTCGCCATTCACGCTTTCCACAAAAGGAGGCCCCCAGGCGCGTGTATCATCGCCGCCATTTGGATTTTCGACCTTGATGACATCTGCACCCAGATCAGCCAGCATCTGGCCCGCCCAGGGGCCTGCCAGAACGCGAGCGAGTTCAATGACGCGAATGCCGTGCAGAGGGGCGGCGTGGGGAGGTGAGGCAATCATGATGGGACGACAAGCTCCGCCTTGGCTGATGTTTCATCCATTCATAGCGGCGTCACGCGCAAACGACACTTGATTAAAAATCATGACATCATTCCAGTCGAAAGAGCTTGAATAGGTGCGGTCGGTCGAGAAAGCGTCGCAGACATCCAGTCGCTAAACTCCTGCATAGCCTCTTCGCGGCCGATTTCCTTCAGCGTCTCATGACGCATCAGTGGATAGATGCGTTTGTGGATATTCGTGAAGCCAGCCCGTGCGAGACGATGGGAGAGCCAGTCGATGGCTTTCGCCTTTTCCGTCGCGGGATCCTGTCCGCCTCCGACCAAGTGGAAGGGCATGGCTTTCGGCAGTCTGAATAGAAGGCTCGCCTCCGTGCCACGGAAGGTCAGCTCGAACACATCAAGCCACATGGATATGCTGATATCGAAGCCGCAAAGCGGATCGGCTTCGTAGGCTTCTACTTCGGAACGATCCCGGCTCAGCCAGTCTGCCTGACTTTGATAATCGGGCATGGATTTGCCCCAGGTGTCGAAGGTGAGCTTGGGCAAGATCAGGCTGGGGACATCCGAGCCCTTCAGCGCGCGTTCGGTCTTCAGAACCACTTGCGCCAGCCGCCCCATGGCGCCGACAGCGAAGTTGGTATTCCAGATGGCAACCCCGGAATAGGTGCGAGGGTGGCTGAGCGCCGTATTCAGGGCAATGAGCCCGCCCATGGAGTGGCCGAAAAGAAAAAGGGGTAGATCAGGATAGGCGGCTTTGGCGTGATCGGTAACGGCGGTTACATCGGCAATCACTTTGCCAACACCATCCCCCTTGGCGAAACGGCCGATAGGAGCATCGGCGGCCTTGGTATGCCCATGCCCACGATGATCATGCGCATAAACAGCAAAACCCTGTTGCGCCATGGCGTGCGCAAATTGCTCATAGCGTCCTGAATGTTCGGCCAGTCCGTGGCAAATTTGAAGCACGCCTTTGGGTTCGCCAACAGCCTGTTGATGCCGGAGCGCCAGATCTGCGCTCGTTCCGCTTTTCAGCCGCTCGATCGATTCGAACATGAATGTGCTCTCTCCTCGCCGTCTTCCTGACTGTGAAACCAGTTGTGACGGGAGTGCGTTCGGAAGGCAACGGGCATGTTTCGCACCAATCGGCCAAGCGTTTCGTAGAGAGCAGTTTGGGGCACCTGCGTCGCTGTACCTTTGGCTGTTGCCCCTCAGGCCCATTTCGCTTACATAGCGGGCACTTTTCCCACACTGGCGCCGGAGCGATTGTCCCTATGGCACGTCAATTCATTTATCACATGGCTGGCCTCAACAAGGCCTACGGCAACAAGAAGATACTTGAGAACATTCATCTCTCTTTCTATCCGGACGCCAAGATCGGTATCCTCGGCCCCAACGGCGCGGGTAAGTCCACGGTTCTCAAGATCATGGCCGGTCTCGACAAGGAGTGGACGGGCGAAGCATGGCTGGCTGACGGCGCCACTCTTGGCTATTTGCCGCAGGAGCCGCAACTCGACCCGACCAAGACCGTGTTCGAGAATGTGATGGAAGGCGTTGCCGACAAGACGGCGATCCTCAACCGCTATAACGAACTGATGATGAACTATTCCGACGAAACGGCGGAAGAGGGCGCGAAGCTTCAGGACATCATCGACAGCCAGAATCTCTGGGATCTCGAAAGCCAGGTGGAAATGGCCATGGATGCCCTGCGTTGCCCTCCGGGCGATGCATCGGTCGATAACCTCTCCGGTGGTGAAAAGCGCCGCGTCGCGCTCTGCCAGCTCCTGCTGCGCAAGCCAGACCTGCTGCTGCTCGACGAACCGACCAACCACCTGGACGCCGAGACGATCGCTTGGCTTGAAAAGCACCTGCGCGAGTATCCGGGCGCCATCCTGATGGTTACCCACGATCGCTACTTCCTCGACAATGTCACGGGCTGGATTCTTGAACTCGACCGTGGTCGCGGCATCCCCTACGAAGGCAACTATTCCGCCTACCTCAATGCCAAGGCAAAGCGCCTTGCACAGGAAGAGCGCGAGGAAGGCAGCCGTCAGAAGGCCCTTTCCCGCGAGCAGGAGTGGATTGCATCGTCGCCAAAGGCGCGTCAGGCAAAGTCCAAGGCCCGTATCCGTGCCTATGACGAACTGGTGGCAGCAGCGGAAAATCGTCGTCCCGGCGAAGCGCAAATCATCATTCCGGTCGGCGAGCGCCTGGGTCAGGTCGTCATCGAGGCGGAAAACATCTCGAAATCCTACGACGGTCGCGTTCTGTTCGAAAACCTGTCGTTCAAGCTGCCGCCGGGCGGCATTGTTGGTGTCATCGGTCCGAACGGTGCCGGTAAGTCGACGCTGTTCCGCATCATCACCGGTCAGGAAACGCCGGATTCCGGCGATATCCGCATCGGCGAAACGGTGCATCTCGGCTATGTCGACCAGAGCCGCGACTCGCTCGACGGTTCCAAGAATGTCTGGGAAGAAATCTCGGGCGGCAACGACATCATCAAGCTCGGCAAGTACGAGATGAATTCTCGCGCCTATTGCGGTGCCTTCAACTTCAAGGGTGGTGATCAGCAGCAGAAGGTCGGCAACCTTTCCGGTGGTCAGCGCAACCGCGTGCACCTTGCCAAGATGCTGAAGGCTGGCGGCAACGTTCTTCTGCTCGACGAACCGACCAACGACCTCGACACCGAAACGCTGGGTGCGCTGGAAGACGCGCTTGAAAACTTCGCGGGCTGCGCTGTCATCATCAGCCACGATCGCATGTTCCTTGACCGTCTTGCGACCCATATTCTCGCATTCGAAGGCGATAGCCATGTAGAATGGTTCGAAGGTAACTTCGAGGATTACGAGCAGGACAAGATCCGTCGTCTGGGTGCAGATTCGGTCAATCCAAAGCGCGTGACCTACAAGCGTCTAACGCGTTGAGACTGTGGCGTTGATGACGGCTTGACCGGTTGCTCTGTGGCCTCAAGCCTTACGCGGATAGGACGATACAAGGCCCGGAAGCCAGTTACGGTTTTCGGGCCTTGGCTTGCCGGGGTGCGTCTTCCCTTTGCATGCTGTCGATTTTGACTTGTCATCTGCATGGATGTCACATAAAGATATCTTTATATCTTGATTGTGGTGGATGCGTAATGACCTTGGGTCTCGAAAAGCTGGTGGACGTGCTGAAGACGACGGGTGAAACCACCCGCTTTCGTCTCCTCGTCCTGCTTTCGGCAGGGGATCTGACGGTTAGCGATATGACCGATATTCTGGGGCAGTCGCAACCACGCATTTCGCGCCATCTGAAGCTGCTGTCGGAAGAGGGGCTTATCGAGCGCTATCAGGAAGGCGCATGGGCGTTTTTCCGGTTGAGCCACGAAGGGGAGGCGGCAGCTGTGGTTCGCCAACTGCTGGGGGCCGTCGATCTGTCGGATCCGGTTCTGGTGCGGGATGGCGAGCGGCTTTCGGATGTAAAGCGGGAAAGAGCCGCGAGAGCGCAGGCCTATTTCAGCCGAAACGCCGCCGAATGGGACGAATTGCGCCGCCTGCACGTAAGTGATGAGCAGGTGGAGAAGGCGCTGGCGAGCCTGATCGGTGACGCGCAGATCGATTATCTGCTCGATCTCGGTACAGGCACCGGCTGGGTTCTTCAGCAGCTTCAGGCACATTATCGCCGCGCCGTCGGAATTGATGCCAGCCGCGACATGTTGGCTGTTGCACGCGCCAATCTCGATCGGGCGGGTATTCTGAAGGCCTCGGTTCGCCACGGCGATATCTTCAACCTGCCAGCGGAAGCGGGCGATTGTGACCTCGTAACCGTCCATCAGGTTCTGCACTTTCTGGATCAACCCGAAAAGGCCGTGGCAGAAGCGGCGCGCGTTCTACGGCGCGACGGTCGTCTGTTAATCGTGGATCTGGCACCGCATACGCTGGACTATCTGCGCGAGGATCATGCCCATGTTCGGCTCGGTTTCTCGCACCAGACGATTCAGGAGTGGCTGGAAAAAGCAGGTCTGGTCGTCGAAGACATCCTGGACCTCAAGCCGGTGGCGACCAAAGGTACGCCTGCGTTGACGGTGACGATCTGGCTCGCACGTGCCGCTAGCGGCGCAGAACCGGCCACGTCCTCAAAAACCTATGACATACTGCAATCGGAAGCCGCCCTATGACACATCCGGTCCGTCCCTCGCATGAGTTTCGCCTGTCTTACGAATTCTTTCCGCCGAAATCGCCGGAAATGGAAGAGCAGCTTTGGCAGGCTGTGGATCACTTGGCGCTTTTCGAGCCTGAATTTGTATCGGTCACTTATGGTGCAGGTGGGACGACCAAAAGGCCTACTTTCGCGACGGTCGAGCGCCTCATTTCGAAAACGGATCTGCCAACCGCCTCGCATCTGACCTGTGTCGATGCAGACCGTGATGAGACGCATGAGGTGATCACCGAGCTTCGGGCAATGGGCGTTAAACATATCGTTGCTCTGCGGGGCGATCCGTCCAGCGGCGTGGGCACGGCCTATGTGCCTCATCCGCATGGTTATGAAAATGCGGCAGCGCTTGTCGCGGCCCTGAAGGCGGAAGGTGATTTCGAAATCTCCGTATCGGCCTATCCGGAAAAGCACCCGGAAAGCCGGGACGTTAAGGCCGATATCGAGATGCTGAAGCGGAAGGCGGATGCAGGTGCGGATCGCGCGCTGACGCAGTTCTTCTTCGATAATGATGTGTTCGAGCGCTATCTGGAGCAGGTACGCAAAGCGGGGATTTCGATCCCGGTCGTACCTGGCATCATGCCAATCCAGAACCTGACGCAGCTCAAGCGCTTTGCCAGCCGCTGCGGTGCCGGTATTCCGGCCTTCCTCGATGCTCGCTTCGAGGGTCTGGACGACAAGCCGGAAGAGCGCGCCAAGGTGGCCGCCGAAGTTGCTGCTGAACAGATCCAGGATCTTATGCGCCGCGGTCTGGACGAGTTTCACCTCTATACGATGAACCGCTCCCCGCTCGTTTCCGCGGTTCTGACTAATCTTGGAAGATTGCCAAAACAAAAGGCTCAAACCGGCGCGGCGGCTTGAGCCTTCCTAAGGGCGAGGTTCGGTCAAGGCTTGGCCTTGATTTTCCTCGAATGCACTGCTGTGAACGCAGAAACTAATTTCGGGTAGTCACCAACTTCAGGTAGCCATGGGCCCGAAGGCCGGCTTCTGTATCCGAAAGTGCAGGCCTGCAACAGCCTACCGACAATTCACATAAATAGCATCGACGCCACGAATACGAACGCTGCACCGACGAGAAGGACATTGAAGGAATAGGTGCGTCCCATGTCTGCCTCCTTGGTTTTACGAGTCAAAGATGGGGCATTTGTGTTGAGTTTCAAAGTAAATAATGTGCTGCAATGCGGCGTGAACGACAGGTTAAGACCCTGATTAAACGTATCAACAGCTTGATTTTGCTTTATAAAATTCGTTAGCAATTTTGATGTATAAAGCGTTTATCCTCGTGTCCGCGCTGTAAAAAATCGTCACAATTCGTGACGCCTGCTGCGCTGCAAGATCACGAATTGAGTGAAAATCAGGGCTACTCAAGCCAGAACATTCAGCGGCCCGACGAATTTCAAAGTGCGTCGAGCAGAGATTGAGTCGGCCAGCCATCCGCCGGCAGGCCCAGGCGCTGTTGTTCTTTTTGAACCGCCACGCGAGTGCCGGATCCGAGAATGCCGTCGATCTTGCCGACGTCATGACCACGGGCCTGGAGTTTCGTCTGCAGTGCCTTCATCGTTGCATCATCCATGCCCGGTTCCGGGTTGCCCTTGATGTAGGTTGGGGCGCCCGAGAGGCGCGTGGCGAAATAGGCAGCAGAAGTCGTGTAGATAAACGACTGGTTCCATTTCAGGTAGATGCCGAAGTTGGGATAGGCAAGGAAAGCCGGTCCTTTGCGTCCCTGCGGCAGGACAAGCGCTGTCGAAAGATTGCCGAACTTCGTATCCCCATCACGTGGCTTGACGCCAAGCGCAAACCATTCCGAGGCCGGGATTTCATTTCCGAGGCCGGACTTTTCCCAAGGCAGATTTTCGGGCAGTTCAACTTCCTGCAGCCAGGGTTCGCCCGCCTTGAAGCCCATGCCCTTGATGAAGGCAGCAGCAGTCAGCACGGCATCGGCGGAACTGGTCTTGACGTTGATATGACCATCGCCGTCTCCATCGACTCCATAATGGATGATGTCGTCCGGCAACATCTGCACCTGACCGATCTCACCTGCCCAAGCGCCTGTGTTGGCCGCCGGGTCAAGATCGCCGTGCTGCACCATCTCGATGAGGGCGATCAACTGCTTGCGGAAGATCTCGGGACGACGGCAGTCGTGAGAGAGGGTGACGAGAGCGTTGCGTGTGTTGAAGTCGCCCTGAACGGCGCCAAAGTCTGTTTCCATGGCCCAGAAAGCAGTGACAACGCCTGGCGCTACGCCGAATTCTTTCTCGACGCGATCAAAGACCGGTGCCATCTGCTTGAGTTTCTGACGCCCGATATCGAGGCGTGCCTGGCTGACAGTGCGCTGCGAGAATTCCAGGAAGGTCTGGCGGAAGACGCCCTGGGCACGGTCGCGCGCAAGAACCTTCGGGTCGATCTGGGCACCGGCGAGAGCCTTGTCGGCGGCTTCTGCCGGCACGCCCTTGGCGATCGCCTCAGCCTTAACGTCCTTCAGGAAGGCAGCCAGATCGCCGCCGCAGGCAACCGCAGGCTTTGCGTCCTGCGCCAGCGCAGTGGTGCCCATAAGAGCGGTAAGTGAAGCAGCAAATGCAGCACGGCGAAACATGGGAAAAGCCATTGGGAAACCTCGTACGGACAGTCTCCGCCATGTCGGTAATATTTGTGTCCAAACAAGGGCAGAGCGCAATTTGACCGCGTTACAACAGGTCACCGGTTGCAGTTCAAGCCCTTATTTCGAAACGGATGCCACCCAGGCATGCCAGTTCTTCTCGGAGCCCGAAAAGACATTGATATCCGTCTTGCCCTGAACACCCGGCACGACACCTGTAGAGGTGTACTGCCAGAAGGACCAGCGACGTGAGTCGTAGATCTTCTGCGGATGGGCAGCAACAGAGCGGACCCAGAAAGGATAGTTCTGGAAATGCCCGACGAGATTGTCGCGGTGGAAATCGACCGATGTGTAGATGATGGGTTTCTTGCCGTAATGCGCTTCCAGCCGATCCATGAAACGTTGCATGACCTTGCGAACAGTCTCCGGATCGGGACGCGTCTTGCAGGTTGGCGAGGCAGGGTTCCACTCCACGTCGATGACGGGTGGCAGAAGCGAAGCGCGCTTCGGCACATTCTGGATGAACCAGTCCGCCTGCTCATCCGGCGTGGAACAGAAGTAGTAGAAGTGATACGGCGAGTGCGGAATGCCGGCCGCCGACGCACCCTTCCAGTTCGCCTCGAAGGACGGATCGATCATGTCTTTGCCTTCTGTCGCCTTAATAAACGCGAAGGATACACCCGACCTTTTCGCGGTCTGCCAATCCACGTTGCCGTTCCACTTGGATACGTCGATGCCGTGTACCTGATGACGGTCCGGATGGTTGCTGCCGAAATCTTGCCGGTCCAGATCCTGAAACTTCGGCTTGCGGATCGCCGTCGTCTCCATCAGATCGAAGCTGGCGGATGTGCAGCCGGAAAGAAGGAGGGCTGTGGCCGCAAGGGCAAGCAAAATGCGAGACATGGGGTTCCGTCTGGTTCGCGCTCAGGATTTCGTCCGGCTTGCCGCGCAAGACAGAACAGTCACTACTAGGGTGAGGACTTGGGTCATGTTATTGAAATGGCACGATGAACGGGGAAAATATGCGAGGAGAGGTTCGATGGATGGGTTGGATACCCATCCGAGAGCCTCGACAAAGCAGATTGAAGCCGTTCGCGTGTCCTTCGGATGTGGCCGATCCGGCGATCTACGTCGTTGAAAAGCCTCGCCGATACTTTGGTATCGTCTGCGTTTTTCGCCTCGTATCTCATCCGGATCGCCTCACACCATTTCAACAAGATGACCCAAGTCCTCACCCTTATTAACCATAACGTCGTAAATTTTTCATGTGCGCAATAGGGCGCTCAAACCGGTTTATCAGAAACGCGGCGCCGAACGATGATGTGCCAGGCATAGCCCCGATACAAGCCTTCCACCATCATGTCCGCGCCGAAGCGGCCTAGTCTTTGCTCGACCGCCTCAGCCAGATTGGCACGCGGCGTGACATGGAAACGTTTCAGCCACGCCTGAAGCGCCTGGCGGGACCAGACGGGAAGATGCTCCTGCTGGCCGAAATCGATGATGTGAAGCGATCCGCCTGGCTTGAGCGCTGCGAGAGACGCTTCGAGTGAGGCTTCCCATTCGGGAATCATCGAAAGCGCATAGGAAATCAGGATGCGATCAAAGCCTGCATCTTCGCCGAATTCTGCTACGGAAAATCGGGCCGCGTCTGCGATCCGCAGTTGCGGTTTGTTCGCCAGATGCATGAAAGCCTTCGTGGTCGAGGCCAGCATCTCCGCCGATATATCGAGGCCGAAGAGGCGGGCTTGCGGATAGTGACGGTTCGCGAGAACGAGATTGCGGCCTGTGCCGCAACCGACCTCCAGGAGGCTGGCGTTTGAGGGGATCTGAAGCTGCTCGATCGCCCTGTCGCGGCCGAGCAGATAGTATTTGCGTGTCAGGTCATAGATGTGCCGTTGATAGCGATACATGCGATCCATGCGTTGCGCATGGTCGCCCAGCGGCTGCGAGAGGTTTTCCAGAGGTGTCACGCGGACCTCACATAGATATGGAAGCCGCCATAGATCGCGGAACGATCCTGCAGGTTCAGCGCGTGAGACCTCTCTTCCAGATAGGTCCACTGTGCGCGTAACGCCGGAGAAAGGCGGCCTTCGATGATGCTCTTTTCTGCCGCTGTGCGAAAAATCACGCGTGCGCCGCCGGCTGCCGTGCGTGAGATCTCCGTCCACAGATCGTTCAACTGTTGATCACTCATCCAGTCCTGCGCATCGAGAAGAACATAGCGGTCCACCGAGTCTGCAGGCTTCGACGCCAGAAGCTCCGTGAAGGTGGCGTGGTGCACCTGCACACGGTCTACATTCTCGCGGATCGCGGCATGGTTCTCCGCCTTTAGATAGGTTGGCAATGATCCTTCATCGCCAGTCGGATAGCGCCGCATGAAGGCCTGCCAGGCGAAATAGTTGTCTTTCAGCGGGAAATGACAGGCCAGCTTTTCGAGGCGCTGGCGAAGCACCGACGCAATGGAACCATCCGTCGCAATGCTTGCCAGTTCATCATATTGCTGCGGCGGAATGCCAAGGCCGAAGAGTGAACTCTTGCGGCTGGTGAGCCACTTGATCAGCGTCTTGTCAAAGAGCGGCGCGATCCGGGTATCGAAGACATGACGTTGCTCGCGCAGCGATTTGGCGTTTGCCAGTTCCGTCAACTGCACGCCGTGCAGCCGTGCAAGCAGATGGCCAACGGCGATAAAGCGACCGAGTAGGCCCGTCCGGTAGATGTTGCGCTCGAACACTTCGATGCGACGCTGGCCGTTCCAACGGCGTTTTTGCCAGTAGGTGCGGCTGGTCGCGTCGAGGTTTTGTGCGATAACCCTGTCGAAGGCTTCAACATTGCCGGAGACATTTTCCATGGCAAGGAAGCGAACGATGTCTGAGTGGCCGGGGAGAGAGCGGAAGGCCGCAAGCTTCAGCCGGTTCAATGCGATATGGTGTGGGTTGAGATCGACGACATCGATCGAGCTCGGGTGGCGTGACAGGTAGGCCAGCATGTTGCAGCCGCCGGAGCCGATGCAGACGATGGAGTGGCCCGGCGAAAGTTCCATCCCGGCCATATCCACATCCGGGTCTTCCCAGATCTGCGGGTAGACGAGCCCGGAGAAAAGCAGACCAAAGAGGCGTTCCGACAATCCGTTTCGGGAAAGCGCCTTATGTTGAAGCAATGCGTTTTTCAGCTTCCTGTTTTTCAGGAAACCGGCATCCGGTACCAGTTCTGCCATTTGCGAATCCCGCCTCATGTGGAATTCACATGGCTGTAGACGGGGGCTGCTACAGTTTCATGACGATGCTAAAAGGCCATCAAAAGACGATTGGGAGTTAGTTGTGATATTCTTGAAGCGAATACTGAAGTGGACCTTTTTGGCTATCGTCTTGCTGCTGGTGGGGGGATATGCGTGGCTTTACGCACGCCCGCCGGAACTTTTGCGCGTCGGTGCCGGATACGCAGCCAAGATCATCTGCTCGAACGTCTTCATCGCCAATCGGGATGCGGATCTGGTGCTTGCCGATGATGTTCAAGCGCCCGGCCACCCGCTTCTCAAACTGATGAGCGCGACTGTCGACCGGGAACGCCAGACAGTGACGACCGCGCTGACAGGTGGCATTGCCAGAACGACGGCGGAATATTATGCCGGCCTCGGTTGCCGCGTGCTCCCTGCCGGTGCGAAGGTCGTTCCGCTGCCGGTGATTGCGGAAGCGCCGAAGCCCGCTCCGGATCCGTCTCTCCTGTGGCCGCAAGGTGGCGCGGTGCAACTTGACCCGGCAGTGCAGGATGTTCTTGCTCGCGAAGATCTCGCCGGTCCGGGCGCGCGGGCGATCGTCGTGATCCGGGACGGCCGCCTGGTCGGCGAGCGCTATGCGAAGGGGTTCAGTGCCCAGACCCCGCTTCTGGGATGGTCCATGACCAAGACCGTAAATGCAGCACTTGTGGGCATCGCCATGGGGCAGGGTGCCATGAAGCTCGACGATGCCGCTCTCTTTGCCCAGTGGAAGAATGATTCCCGCGCAAGCATCCGTGTTGCTGACCTTCTTTCCATGGAAGATGGCCTGGCCTTCAACGAGAATTACGGCAATGTTTCCGACGTAACGCGTATGCTCTATCTGGAGCCGGACATGGTGTCGTTCATGACGCAGCGTCCTGCAGCAGCGCCGCCGGGTACAGTGTTCACTTATTCGACCGGCTCTCCGGTGCTGTTGTCGCGGCTTTGGATGGACCATCTGGGCGATACCGCCAAAGCACTTCGCTTTCCCCAGAAGGCGCTGTTCGACCCGATAGGCATGAGCAGCGCGGTTATGGAGGTGGATGCCGCAGGAACCTTCGTTGGCGGATCCTATCTCTATGCCACGGCGCGTGACTGGGTGCGGTTTGGTCTGCTGCTGGCGCAGGACGGTGTCTGGAACGGCAGCCGGATCCTGCCGGAAGGGTTCACCGCGCTGATGGCAAAGCCCAACAACGCTTCGGACGGGCGGTATTCACAGGCACAGACCTGGCTTCCGAAGGCGCCGGACGGAACCTCCATCCCTGCAGGCTGGTTCCGGCTTCAGGGACATGACGGACAGACCATCACCGTCATTCCGGCTACGCGCACCGTGATCCTGCGCATGGGGCTGACCCCCAGAAAGCTCGACTATAGCCCCAACGCGCTGGTGGCAGCCGTTCTGGCTCTGCGCTGAAGCCCATAAAAGCAATTCGGCAACCGTTCGATTGAGCGGTTGCCGGTAGAAGTTGTAGACTGCGATCTGTTTCGAGGATTACTGGATAACGTCCAGCATGTCCTTGCGCTTGGCATCGTAATAATAGCCGCGCGCATACATCTTGATCGCGTCGTCGGAGTCGTTTTCAGAAACCAGCCAGGCACCACGAAGATATTTGATCGCGTATTTCAGGTTGGTTTCTGCGTCAAGCAGACCATCCGGCGTCCCGGCATAGCCCATGGACTTCGCGGTAGAATACTTGATCTGCATCAGGCCCCAATAGCCGCGCTTGTTGTAGGCGCGCGGGTCATACTTGCTTTCACGGTGAACAACGCGGTGAACAAGCGATTCCGGCACGCCGTACAGGCCGGCATAACGACGGATGAGAGCATTGAGCGTTGGCGTGCTTGCTTCTGCCGTCGGCGGGATCGGCGCACCGGGCGCCGGCGGGAAGAAGTCACCTGCCATGCCTGAGCCCGGACGAACCGGGCCGGCGAATGCCACCATGTTAGACGGTGTCGACGTCGTCAGTCGCGGACGCGGCGTCGGGATTGCCGTATAGGCCGCCGTCATTTCGGGCGGAAGTGCTGCAGGAACGACCTGAGCCGTTTGTGCGGAGGCTGTAAGAGCTGCGGGCGATGAGACGGGTGCAGATGCACTTCGCTCGGCTGTCGCCATATTGATGGCCTGGAGGCCGCCATTCTTGTCGATCGACGTTGGCGCAACCGCTAGAGCCTGCGGATGTGCTGCAGCCGGGAAGGGCTGCTGCTTTTCAGCAAGCGATGCGATGACTGAGTCGTTCTGAGCCTTGATGGCGGATGCACCGGTTGGCAGAGCGATCTGGTGAACCCGGCCACCCTTTTCTGCAACCTGCGTGGTCATGCCAACTGGAACGGCGACAGGTCCCTGCTGCTGCGTCGCTGCCATCTGATCGGTGCCAACGCGGCCGCCCTTTTGCGCGGCGCCTGCATTGGTTGTCATGGCGGTAACGGAAGCCTGTGCGCCTGAAGGAGCGGCCTGACCGTTTGCCAGGGATGCTGAGACTTGAGCGACTTGCGGCTGGGCCGCAGCAACTTCCGTCTTGGCCGGTGCATTGGATGCTGTCTGCACACTGGAGCAACCAGAAACTGCTCCGCAAACCGCTGCCGCAACAACCGCTTTCTTACCGATCAATCGGGTTATCGCCATCGTCTCACTTTCATGAAGATGATTGTTTCCAGCCCGCCGGTCTTTGACCGCCACGCAATCCATTAACGCATGTTCACAATTGCGGCAAGCTCCAAGCGCTCAAGCGGCAATCTTGCGATAGCCGGCAGTCACTGCGCGGCTTGCAATAAATCGCGTGCGAGGCTTGTGCGAGGCTTGATAAACCTTGCGAAATGCCCGCAGCTTGCGTGCTGATCGCTCTGCCAGAGCGAGCTGGATGAGGGGCGCAACAAGGGCCGCAACCGCGAGCGGAAGAGCAATTTCCTGGCTCAAAATTGCTGAATTGGTTAAAGAATCACTGAGTTGAAGCAGGACCGCCCAGAGGGCGATTATCAGGGATGGGCGAAATGCCTGCCAGCCAAGCCGGAAAGACGCCGAAGCCACATTGTGGTTCGGGAGGTTATCGTTGTCGGCAATCCTGACCCGAAACCGATTTACCTGTGACCTGAAGACGAATAGCATCAGGAAGGCAATGCCGATCCAGGCAAATGAGCCCTGCATTGCAGGCAGATAAATGCGGCATAGGCTGAACGCCGCAACTGCCACCGCAGCCGCCAGCAGATAGCCGATCCAGAGTCCCGGTAAAAACAGGATTGCGCGCAGTTTCCCGCGCGCAATGCATTGATCTCTCAGAAGGTTAGCCGCGACGGATGGCAGCAGAAAAGCGAGCAGGGCCAATGCTGCTGTCATCAGCGTTGTCTCTAAGCTCATCTCAAATCCTCCCCGACCTCAAGGCTTCCCGTGCCTGAGATCATCGCTGCTGATTCACGGTTCGGATCAGGCTGACCGGTAGGGCTGTCCAATGAAGTCCATGACGTCCTTGAACCAACCGGCAGACAGATCGAAATGCTTGCCGCCCTTGATACGCGGGAATTCGATTGTGCGCAATTTCCCATTCTGATCTTCATCGTGACCGGTCACGCCGGACACGCCGTTCAACGCACTTTCCACGCCAAGATCGACCATGCTCTGGATCAATCGCAGGTCTTCGTAATTGGCCGGTGCGGAGCGCGCATAGTAACCCGATTTCTGAACCATCGAACGTTCCGCGCCCAGAAGGGCTGCGAAATGCTTTTGGAACCAGTTTCCGACATTGATGGTATCGATCTTGACGTGACCGAAGGCATCACGCTTGACGGTTTCGCCTGCCGCTTCTCTCTCGGCGACGATGGTGTCGAGGCCTGCGCCTTCCGAAACGAAGAGCGTCACAAAGCCGCAGCGGTCCATGATGGCGCGAAGACGAGCCGCCTCCGCATCCAGATCGAAGGCCATCTCGGGCAGGTAGAGCCCGTCGATGTTCTTCATCTGGGTATTCATCATGAAGCCTTCGACATATTCATTGTTCTTCGTGTCCTGGATATAGGCACGGGCAGTGGCCGCGGTCAGCCAGCCACAGTGACGGCCCATGACCTCGTGAATCACCAGCGTGCGGGGCGCAGCACTTTGTTCATTGCTGACATGGTCGAAGAAGTGTGCGCCAACTTCCGCCGCAGTCCAGGCACCCAGCGACTGCTTGATGGGAACGACATCATTATCAACCGTCTTCGGCAGGCCGACCACAGTAAGGTTGTAGCTGTGTGCGCCGAGATAGGCGGCAAGGTCGGCGGCGGTTGTGTTTGTGTCGTCGCCACCGATCGTATGCAGGATCGTCACGCCATCGGCGGCGAGCCTGTCAGCGGCCACCTTCAGCGGGTTCTCGCCGTCCTTGACAAGGCCCCGCTTCACGCAGTCCGCAGCATTGGTCAGCTTGACGCGGCTGTTGCCGATGGGGGAGCCGCCATAGCGGTGAAGCAGATGCGCCTTTTCGCGCATGTCCTGATTGATTTCGATTCGATCGCCAAGCAGCAATCCCTGATAGCCCGAGCGGTAGGCAATCAACTCGATCTCTGGCGCGATATCGGAATAGCGCTCGATGAGACCGCCGACTGCCGATGAAAGGCATGGTGCCAGTCCGCCTGCCGTCAGCATTGCTACTTTCTGTTTGGCCATCGATCCTCCTTCGCGCCTCAAGCGCCTGTCTCAAAATCTGGCGAATGGATGCGACAGGTCAAACCGGCTGTAAAGTGAATTTCTCAAGAAAATCCGTCATTTCGCTGCTCAAACATGATGCCGACGCAATTCAATCGGTTCAATGAGAGTCGGATATGTTGACTGCTTGTCGGAAGCGGTAATCGTCTGTGGACAAGTCCTTACGGAGATGGCTGCTGCCATGGATCCTGGTTTCCACGAAGATCCGTGAGCATTGAGTTGACGTAAGATGGATAAAGTTTAATGCCACTGTCTTCGTCTTCGCTTGCCATTGCGGGTTAAATTTGGTCTGGTGAGTCATGATTTTCGATTTCGCATGCCTCCAACTCACCTCCCTGTGGGACCGACTGCTGAGCGCAGTGGGCGACGCCGCCACGAACGCGCTGTCGCGTGTGGTGGAGGCTGTCCGCACCTTGTTCGAAGGCGATCCTGAGACTCGCAGACGTGTGTCGTTTTCCATCGCCATCATTGCGCTCTCGGCCAAGATGGCCAAGGCTGACGGCGCGGTGGTTGCCTCTGAGGTCGAGGCTTTCAAGCAGATCTTCGACTTTCCGGAGGAAGAGGCGAAGAATGTTGCCCGGCTCTACAATCTGACCCGTCAGGATGTTGCCGGTTATGAAGCCTATGCCGAGAAGCTCGCAAATCTCTGCGGTTCCGGTGATTGCAACTGCCCCATGCTGGAGAACGTCATCGATGGCCTTTTCCATATCGCCAAGGCGGATGGGATGGTGCATGAGGCCGAACTGGCATTTCTCGCGCGCATAGCGGAAATCTTCCAGATCGACGAAGATCACTTCCGGCGTATCATGGCGCGGCATATCACCATGGATGGCGGCAACCCGTATCTTATCCTTGGCGTGTCGCCGGATCAGGATTTTTCCGAAATCCGCAAGCAATATCGCAGGCTCGTTGCCGAACATCACCCGGACAAGTTGATTGCACGCGGCGTACCCGCAGAATTGCATGCGGCGGCGAATGAGCGCATGGCGGCATTGAACGCGGCCTATGCGGCGATTGCGAAAGAACGCAAGGCAGCATGAAACTCGAGGCAGATTTCGCCGGCGCGCGCGTCGAGCCGTCCCCGAACCATGGCGAACGCAAAGGCTGCGATGCGCCGGATATGATCATCCTTCATTACACCGGTATGCCTGACCACGGTCAGGCACTGTCTTGGCTGAAGAATATCCAGAGCGAGGTTTCCAGCCATTATTTCGTCTGGCCGGATGGTCGCATCGTGCAATTGGTGCCGGAGAGCCGTCGTGCCTGGCATGCGGGCAAAAGTATTTGGGCGGGCGAAACGGATATCAACTCGCGGTCCATCGGCATCGAGATCGCAAATGCGGGCCATCCCGGTGGTTTGCCGGATTATTCCAGCGAGCAGATCGAGGCCGTCATTCGCCTCTGCCAGGACTGTATCGCCCGTTGGCGCATCCGACCAGAGCGGGTGCTGGCCCATTCGGATGTTGCGCCGCGCCGCAAGGTTGATCCCGGCGAGCGGTTTCCGTGGCGGGAGTTGCACCGGCAGGGCGTCGGCCATTGGGTTGAACCTTCTCCCATTCGCAGTGGCCGTTTCTTCCAGAAGGGTGAAAGCGGGCAGCCGATCGAGGCGCTGCAGGGCATGCTGGCACTCTATGGATACGGCATCGAAATCACGGGCGAATTCTGCGAGAAAACAGAAGGCGTCGTTGAGGCATTCCAACGGCATTTCCGGCCTGCCTGCGTGGACGGCATTGCCGATATGTCGACTATTGAAACTTTGCATCGGTTGCTGACCGAGCTGCCGCGTTTTCAAGGGACGGATGAGGTCTGACCTTCCTCCGCAGGCACATGTCGAATTTGTTCAAGTACATTGTTGTGGGTCGTGGAATGATGGGTTCCGCAGCGGCCCGCCATCTTTCACAAACAACCGATGGCGTCGCACTGATCGGTCCGGACGAGCCGAAGGATGCTGGAAACCATGACGGTGTCTTCGGCAGCCATTATGACGAGGCGCGCATTACCCGAACCATTGATCCAGACCCGGTCTGGGCTCGTCTCGCGAACCGCTCGATTGCGCGCTACGCGCAAATTGAGCAGGAGAGCGGTATCCAATTCTACCACGAAGCCGGTTGCCTGATGGTCGGTCCCGAGCGGGCCAGCGGTCACAGCTACATCAAGGGGATTCTCAACGCCGCTGAACAGTTGGGGGTGCAGCCCGAACTTCTGGATGATCCGGGACTTATCTCTCGCTTCGGCTATTTCGGCTTCGAGTCGGGTAGCGAAGGTGTCTTCGAAGCGCGCAATGCCGGTTACGTCAATCCGCGCGCACTGGTATCGGCGCAATCCGAAATTTGCCGAAAACAGGGAGCGACTTTGATTGCGGAGACGGTCGGTTCCATCCGTCGCGAGGGCGATCTGGTCTCGGTGCAGACGCGTGAGGGTTCGGTGTACCGGGCAGAGCGGGTGCTGCTTGCCGCTGGCGGATTTTCCATTGTCGAGAGTCTGTTACCACAACCGGTTCAGATGTCGGTTTATGGTCGAACGGTCACTTTTTTTGAAATACCCGAAAGCGAATTACCTGCCTTTTCCGGTATGCCGTCCCTGATCTACGAGCCACGCGACACGGCTGATCACATCTATCTGCTGCCGCCTGTGCGCTATCCCGACGGCAAGATCTACCTCAAGATCGGTGGCGATCCTGATGATCTGAGGCTGGGATCGCTTCAGGAGTTGCAGCAGTGGTTCAGGAGCGGCGGGCGTGAGGTTGCGCGGGATCACCATGCCCGGATCATACGGTCGCTGGTGCCGCAGATCGACGTTGATCGCATCTCCACGGGCGCCTGTGTGGTGGCGAAGACGGCGACCGCCTATCCCTTCATCGACTTTACGGAAGATCCCGCAATCGCAGTCGTCACGGGCGGTTGTGGTTCGGCAGCCAAAAGTTCCGATGAGATTGGACGGCTGGGTGCGCAATTGATCAAGAACGGCTCGCTGGAAGGCGAGGGCTACCCCGTTTCGTTTGCGGCGCATTTCGCATGAATTTCTATAGCCCTGCGAATGGAAACCGTTTAAGCAGGCGCTGCCAGTTGGCCGGGCAGCCGCGCTTTACCAATGCCGAAAGGCGGTAGGGTGAGGAAAGTCCGGGCTCCACGGAAATACGGTGCCGGATAACGTCCGGCGGGGGCGACCCCAGGGATAGTGCCACAGAAAGCAAACCGCCCCGCTTTCTCTTGTGCTCAAGCGAGCATCAGAGGCGGCGGGGTAAGGGTGAAAGGGTGGGGTAAGAGCCCACCGCGGGACTGGCAACAGGACCGGCAAGGTAAACCCCACCGGGAGCAAGACCGAATAGGGATGACGCGGGTGCCGCTTGCGGTGCTACAGCCTGTTTCCGGGCCAGTCATCCGGGTGGGTTGCGTGAGGCAGCGTGCAAACGCTGTCCCAGATGAATGGCTGCCACGTTCCGGGAAACCGGGGCCATACAGAACCCGGCTTACAGGCCAACTGGCGATTTCTTCTTTTGCGGGATGCTACCTCTGGGTGGTTTCGGTTTCGCCCGATCCCGGCTGCCCCGTTAACGATAGATGGTTCTCCGCCACTTCCCTTTCTGGTTGTTGGCAGCCAGATCCAAGAGTCTGAGCAGCACCTGCAAAAACCAATGATTTCAGTTGTTTGCCAACTCACGGGAGTGTGATTTTCCGTGTTCTGTCACGGACTCGGAAAGTGCCTTTGCTAACCCTTTGTTAAACTTAACGGGTTATAAATTATTAATGCCGCGATCCCTCGGTGGGGTCGCTTCCCATTGACGCCCATATGGTCCCATGGTATCCCAAATCCACACTGCGAAGGGGCACTTTACCCCCGCTCAATCGGACAGGCTCGGATCGCTTCCCACGGGAAGAAACGGGCGGAACGCGTTCCGTCCGAACGGCCGGGTTGTGTGCCTTTGTGGGTTTGACGCGGGTGGCAATGGCCGCCCGCACCTCTTGGAGGCGGATGTTTGGCGTTATGAACCGCTTCTTGTCCAATGCGACGAACCGGATCGACTCGAAGGGGCGTGTTTCCGTCCCTGCGATGTTTCGCGCCGTATTGACGCAGCGGAACGTCCAGGAGCTCTATTGTCTCCAGGACCTGGTTTTTCCGGCGATCAGCGTCGGCGGTCCGGACCTGCTCGAGCGGTACGAGCGGCAGATCGCCCAGGCGGATCCATTCTCGCCGGAGGCCAACATGATGTCGCTGCTGGTGCACGGCGGCGGCGTCTACATGCGGCTCGATGCGGAGGGTCGGTTGGCGGTCACGGATTTCATTCGCGACTTCACCGGAATCACGACGGAAGTCACCTTCGTGGGTCGCTCGGATCATTTTCAGCTATGGCAGCCCCAGGCGTTTCACGAGGCGCAGGTGGCGGCCAGAGAGGGTCGCGCTCGTCTTCCGGTGCGGCCTGCCTAGAACAGGGGATTGGAATGGCGGCGAATCTTGGCGAGGGTAACTCCGAGGCCGATGGCGGACTGGTGCGTCACATTCCGGTTATGCTGAACGAGGTGCTGGAGACTTTGGCTCCGGCTCCGGGCAAGGTGATCCTTGACGGTACGTTCGGCGCGGGTGGCTATACCCGCGCCATTCTCTCCACCGGCGCCAATGTCATTGCGCTCGATCGCGACCCCAATGCGATCGCAGGCGGTCAGCCGATGGTTGCCGAATTTGGCGGTCGCCTGAAACTCATTTCCTCGCGGTTTTCCGAACTCGCATCCCACGCTCCTGATGGTGGTCTGGACGGTATCGTTCTCGATATCGGCGTGTCTTCGATGCAGATCGATGAGGCGGATCGCGGCTTTTCGTTTCAGCGCAACGGCCCTCTGGACATGCGCATGTCTGCTTCCGGCGTTTCAGCCGCTGATGTGGTAAACCGCGCCAAGGCTGGCGACATGGCGCGCATTTTCGGATTTCTGGGTGAGGAAAAGCAGGCGGGCCGCATTGCGCGCGCCATCGAAAAGCGCCGTGCAAGCGAACCTTTTGCCACGACGCGCGATCTGGCCAACCTCATCGAGAGCGTCAACCCACGCAAGGCCAAGGACAAGATCCACCCAGCGACGCGGGTATTTCAGGCGCTGCGTATCTTCGTGAACGACGAGCTAGGTGAGCTTGCGCAGGCCCTGTTTGCGGCGGAGCAGGTTTTGAAGCCCGGTGGCCGACTGGTGGTCGTCAGTTTCCATTCGCTGGAAGACCGTCTGGTGAAACGCTTTCTGACGGATCGCTCCGGCAAGGCGAGCGGGTCACGCCATCTGCCGATGGTTGAAGACAAGCCATCCATCTTCGAGCCGGTTGGCAAAGGAATGTTGTCTGCGACCGAGGCGGAAGCATCCGTCAACCCTCGCGCAAGGTCCGCCAAGCTACGTGCAGCCTTCAGAACTGCAAGTCCGGCTCGCGCCGTGGATTTCTCGATTTTCGATCTGCCTGAACTGACCAGCCTGGAAAAGATGGGAGCCTGAACATGCTGAGGAGCTTCGATCTCGTGCTGATCGGCGTCATGACGGCTACCGCCGTCGTGACCTACAGCATCAAGCACAGGGCAGATCTCAAACTGGAAGAAGTGCGTCGGCTGGAGACGGAAATCCGGCTGGAACACGATACAATTGATCTGCTGAAAGCTGACTGGGCCTTGCTGACGCAGCCGAACCGGCTTCATCGCCTGATCGGTCAGTATCAGGCGGAATTGGAACTGGAGCCGACGCAGCCGACTCAGCTTGCGATGCCTAAGGAACTGCCGATGCCAAAATCGCAGTTGCCGCAGCCTGAGACGACGATCGAAGAACTGATCGCGCAGGTGGACCCTGAAGTTGCTGCCGCCCTGAAGGGCGTTGATGCGGCCAAGGCCAAGCCGCCGAAATCGAAGATCCCCGTGCCGCTTGCGCGTGGCAAGACTCCAAGCGTTGATTCTATTGCAACCGGATCGGTGAACCACTGATGGCTTTCCTTTCGCGCGTAATGGTTCTGAAGAGCCGGGCTCATTTTTCTGCGGGCGCCAAGAGACCCGCCTTTGGTGGCGCCAGTTTCGAGGGCAGCCGCAAGCGAAAATCCGCGCAGGCCCGCAATCGCGTCGGCATCATCATTGCCTGCTTCCTCGGCTTCTACTGCGTGATTGGCGGACGGCTGGTCTTTTATGCCATGAAGGAGCCGGAAGCGACGTCGAGCATCATGCCTGCCGACCGGCTGATGGCATCGCGCCCGGACATTCTGGACCGGAACGGCGAAGTGCTGGCCACCGACATTCGCACGGTTTCGCTGTTTGCGGAGCCGCACAAGATTGTTGATCCGGATGAAGTCATCGAGAAACTGCGCACGGTTCTGCCGGACATCGATGCCAAGCAGATCTACCACAAACTGTCTTCCAAATCTCGCTTCCAGTGGCTTCGTCGCCAGCTTACCCCCAAGCAGCAGAGCGAAATTCTGGCACTGGGTATTCCCGGTATCGGTTTCCGGCCCGAGAAGCGCCGGTTCTATCCGGGAGGCGCCACTGCTGCCCACATCGTCGGTTACGTCAACATCGACAACCGCGGCGTTGCGGGCATGGAACGATATATCGACAGCCAGGGCCTTGCCGATCTCGCAGCCGTGGGCATGACGAGCGATCAGCCGCTGGAACCCGTGAAGCTTTCGATCGATGTTCGCGTTCAGGCAATCCTGCGCGAAGTGCTGATGTCGGCCATCCAGAAGTTCCGCGCCAAGGGGGCGGGCGGTGTTGTACTGGATGCCAATACGGGTGAGATTCTGGCCATGGCGTCCGCACCGGATTTCGATCCGAACGATCCGGCGGCAGGTGGTGAGGAAGGCTGGCTGAACCGCATGTCGAACGGCACGTTCGAAATGGGCTCCACGTTCAAATCCTTCTCGCTCGCCATGGCGCTCGATTCAGGCAAGTTCTCGATGAACGACAGTTTCGATGCGCGTTATCCAATTCGCATCGGTGGCTTCACTATCAAGGATTTCCACGGCAAGGGACGTTTTCTCACCATGCCGGAAGTGTTCCAGTATTCCTCCAACATCGGTACCGCGAAAATGGCGGACGCCGTCGGCATTGAGGGACACAAGGAATTCCTGACACGGCTCGGCCTCTTGTCTCGGATGCAGACGGAGCTTCCTGAAGTTGCGACGCCGTCGCAGCCGAAAGCCTGGAAGAAGATCAACTCGATCACGATTTCCTTCGGTCACGGTGTGTCGACGACGCCGCTTCAGACCGCGGTTGCTGGAGCCGTGCTGGTAAACGGCGGTCGCCTCATCCAGCCGACATTCCTGCCGCGCTCTGTGGAGCAGGCGAACGAAGTGGCTTCGACAGTTATCAAGAAGACAACAAGCGACAACATGCGCTGGCTGTTCGGCTGGAATGGAACGCAGGGTTCTGGCAAGAACGCCCTGGTAGAAGGCTTTGATGTGGGTGGCAAGACGGGGACGGCCGACAAGGTTATCAACGGGCGCTATAACCACGATCACAACTTCAACGCCTTCCTAGCCGCGTTCCCCATCTACAAGCCGCAATATGTGGTTTTGACCTTCATCGACGATCCGCGCAGCGAGACAGACCGAGCCGTTCTGGCTGGTAACAGTGCCGCGCCCATGGTCAAGGAGATCATCAGCCGCTCCGCCGCTGTTCTCGGTGTAAAACCAAGATTTGGAGAAAACGGTTCCGCCATGCTTGTGTCCTATTAGGCCATAATGAATGGGCCCGTCGATTCGCGGCTACGGGACAGGCCGCTTCGCAGAGAGGGTACCGATGAAACTTGATTACTTCTCCGGGATCATTCCGGAGATTGCCGCACAGCCGGACGGCGTTCGCGATCTCGCAATGACCGGCATTTCTGCCGATAGCCGCAAGATCGAACCGGGCATGCTGTTCGTTGCCATTCCCGGCAACAAGGCAAATGGTGCAGCATTCGCCGCGGACGCCGTGACACGGGGTGCGTCTGCAATCATCTCGTCCGAAGAGCTCAATGTCAGCATACCGGTCATTCGTGTCGGGAATGTCCGCCGGATTCTTGCACTGGCTGCTGCCCGTTTTCACGACGCGCAGCCGGGCACGATCGTTGCCGTAACGGGAACGGCCGGTAAAACCTCTGTAGCGTCGTTCACGCGGCAGATCTGGGCGCACGCCGGTCTTGCTGCCGCGCAGATCGGCACGACGGGTGTCATTTCTCCCGCGCGCAATGAATATGGCTCGCTCACCACGCCTGACCCGGTTGCTCTGCATGCGCTGCTGGCCGAACTGGCGCGCGAGGGCGTAACGCACGCAGCCATGGAGGCTTCCAGCCACGGCCTCGACCAGAGCCGCCTGGATGGTGTGCGGTTGGCCGCCGCAGCCTTTACCAATCTCGGCCGCGACCACATGGATTACCATCCGACGATGGAAGACTATATGGCCGCCAAGATGCGGCTTTTTGATACATTGCTTCCGAAGGGCAGTCCCGCGATCATCTTCGCGGATGATCCATGGTCGGCCAAGGCCATCGAGGTTGCCAGGGCTGCAGGCCACGACGTGCTGACGGTCGGGCGTGGCGGCAATTTCCTGAGCCTCAAGCGGGTCGAGCATTTCCGGCACAAGCAGTTGGCGGAAGTGCATGTCGATGGTCAGATCCACGAAGTGCACATTCCGCTGGCCGGAGACTTCCAGATCGCGAACGCTCTGGTTTCGGCTGGATTGGCGATTGCCACAGGCGTTGCGCCGAAGGTTGCCATGGCGGCGCTGGAGCGCCTCGTTGGTGCCTCTGGCCGGTTGGAGCTGGTGGGCCAGACACGGCAGGGCTCACCGGCCTATGTCGACTATGCCCACAAGCCGGAAGCGCTGGAAAACGTTCTGACATCCGTTCGTCCGTTCACAACCGGACGCGTGATCGTCGTCTTCGGATGTGGCGGTGATCGCGACAAGGGCAAGCGTCCGATCATGGGCGAGATCGCGGCGCGGCTGGCGGATATCGTGATCGTGACCGACGATAATCCACGATCGGAAGATCCGGCGACCATCCGTTCCGAAATCATGGCTGCCGCGCCATCCGCCACCGAAATCGGCGATCGGGCGCAGGCCATTCGTCATGCGGTTTCGCTGATGGACGCAGGTGATACGCTGATCGTGGCGGGCAAGGGCCATGAGGAGGGCCAGACGGTTGGCACCACGGTGCTGCCGTTCTCCGACCATGTCGAGGTGCGAAAAGCTTTGGAGGGTGTGACGCAGTGAGCTGGCTATGGACAACGGCAGATATGATTGCTGCGATGGGGGGGCGGCCCATCGGTTCGCTTCCTGCCGGGATAACCGGCATTTCCATCGATAGCCGCACCATTGCTCCCGGTGAGGCATTTTTCGCGATCAAGGGCGACCGCGTCGACGGACACGATTATGCAACGACAGCCATGGCAAGCGGGGCGGCGCTTCTGGTCGTTGCCGAAGCCAAGCTTCCGGCCATGGGCCGCATTACCACGCCGATGATCGTTGTGGATGATGTGCTCGCAGCACTTGGTCGTCTGGCCGTTGCCGCGCGCGCCCGTACCGACGCCAAGATCGTCGGTGTCACCGGCTCCGTGGGCAAGACGACGACCAAGGAAATGCTGCGCACTCTGCTTGCGCCGTCTGGCAAGGTGCATACGGCTGTCGCCTCCTTCAATAATCACTGGGGCGTACCGCTGACGCTGGCGCGCATGCCTGCCGATACCGATTATGGTGTCTTTGAAATCGGTATGAACCACCCGAACGAAATTCGTCCGCTTGTGAAGATGGTGCGCCCGCATGTGGCCATCATCACGACGATCGCGGCGGCCCATCTCGGGCATTTCAACAGCCTGGAAGAGATTGCCTCCGCAAAGGCCGAGATCTTCGAAGGCGTGGAGCCGGGTGGCGCTGTTCTCCTCAACCGAGATAACAAGCAGTTCGCCTATCTGGAGCGGATTGCCCAGGAACTGGCGCTTGCGAACATTCTGACCTTCGGACAACATGCCAAAGCCGATTATCGTCTTGCGGATTTCGAAGGCTCCGCCGAAGTGTCAACCATCTGGGCGGTGCTGGATGGCGAAACGGTGGAAGTGCATATCGGGGCTCCCGGTCGCCACATCGCGGAAAATGCGCTGGCGGCACTGGCGGTCGTCTCGTTGCTGGGGGCAGATGTCGAGGCAGCACGTGCGGCGCTCGCGGATCTTCGCCCTGTCAAGGGCAGGGGCGAGCGGCATCGCCTGTCGATGACCGGCGGACATCTTACCCTGATCGACGAAAGCTACAACGCCAATCCGGCCTCCATGCGGGCAGCAATCGCGCTTCTGGCGGCAACGCCACCGCAGGGTGCGGGGCGCCGCATTGCGGTTCTGGGCGATATGCTGGAAATGGGCGCCTTTTCGCAGAAGGTGCATGAGGAACTTGCCGGGCCACTTCTGGCCGCTGGGATAGAGCATGTGTGGCTGGCGGGAGCGGAAATGGCGGCGCTGCGTGATACGCTTCCGGACAGCGTTCAGGTGGAATATCGCGCGACGACGCCAGAACTGGTGGAGTTTGCCGTTCGCAATGTGATACCGGGCGACGTGCTGATGGTGAAATCCTCTCTCGGCATCGGCTTCGGCAAGATCGTCGCGGCGCTTATTGACAACTATCCGCCCTTGTCTGACACGGGGCGCTGATTTGACCTTCCAGAAGAAAGACTTCCCATGCTGATTTGGCTTGTAGAGCTTGCGAGCAGCTTTCAGATTTTCAACCTGTTTCGCTACATCACGTTCCGGACAGGTGCCGCGCTCTTCACCTCAGCGCTCATCGTCTTCCTGTTCGGGCCGCGCATGATTGCGTCGCTCCGCATCCGGCAGGGGAAGGGGCAGCCCATCCGCGCCGATGGCCCGCAAACGCATTTCAAGAAGGCCGGGACCCCCACCATGGGTGGCCTGATGATCCTGACAGGTATCGTCGGCGGCTCTTTGCTCTGGGCAGACCTTTCCAACATCTACGTTGTCGCCACCCTGCTGGTCACGCTCGGCTTTGGCGCGATCGGCTTTTACGATGACTATCTCAAGGTCACGAAGCAGACGGAGAAAGGCTTTTCCGGCAAGGCGCGTCTGGGCATTGAATTCCTAATCGCCGGGATCGCGGTCTACTTCATGATGCGCGTCTCCATCGCCAATGCGCCGAACGGCTCCGTGCTCGGCACCTCGGTTACGTTCCCGTTCTTCAAGAACGTTCTCCTGAATCTCGGCGTCTTCTTCGTCGTGTTCGGCGGTTTCGTGATTGTTGCCGCCGGTAACGCCGTGAACCTGACGGATGGTCTCGACGGTCTTGCGATCGTGCCTGTCATGATTGCCGCCGCCTCTTTCGGCATCATCGCCTATCTGGCCGGCAATGCCGTCTTTGCGGATTACCTGCAGATCAACTTCGTGCCCGGAACGGGAGAACTGGCGGTGATCCTGGGCGCTGTCATCGGGGCGGGACTAGGGTTCCTCTGGTTCAACGCTCCGCCCGCCGCCATCTTCATGGGCGATACCGGTTCACTCGCGCTGGGCGGCCTCATCGGTTCCGTGGCGGTTGCCACAAAGCACGAGATCGTCATGGCGATCATCGGTGGCCTGTTCGTGATGGAAACGCTGTCTGTCATCATCCAGGTCGGCTTCTTCAAGCTGACGGGACGCCGCGTGTTCCTCATGGCACCAATCCATCACCATTTCGAAAAGCTGGGCTGGACGGAAAGCCAGGTTGTCATCCGTTTCTGGATCATTGCCGTGGGTCTTGCCATGCTTGGCCTCTCCACGCTCAAGCTGCGGTAATCACCATGATCGCTGTCACGACATTTGCCGGGCGCAAGGTCGCGCTTTTCGGCCTCGGCGGTTCGGGTCTCGCAACGGCGCAGGCCTTGATTGCCGGTGGCGCAGATGTGATTGCATGGGATGATAATCCAGACAGCGTTGCGAAGGCGCAGCAGGCCGGTGTTAAAACCGGCGATCTTCGAGAGATTGACTGGGCAGCGCAAGCAGCTTTCGTTCTCTCCCCCGGCGTACCGTTGACGCATCCCAAGCCGCACTGGAGCGTGGATCTGGCTCGCTCGGCGGGTGTTGAGATCATTGGTGATGTCGAGCTGTTCGTGCGGGAACGCCGCGCTCATGCGCCCGATTGCCCGTTCATTGCCATTACAGGCACAAACGGCAAATCCACGACCACGGCTCTGATTGCGCATATTCTGAAGTCCAGTGGACGGGATACGCAACTTGGCGGCAATATCGGCACAGCCGTGCTGACGCTCGATCCGCCCAAGGCTGGGCGCTTCTATGTGGTCGAGTGCTCGTCCTATCAGATCGATCTTGCTCCGACGATCAACCCCAGTGCGGGCATCCTGCTCAACCTGACGCCGGATCATCTGGATCGTCACGGGACCATGCAGCATTACGCGGATGTAAAGGAGCGACTGGTTGCCGGAAGCCAGATGGCGATCGTCGGTGTCGATGACAGTTACTGCACGCTGATCGCTGATCGCATCGAGCGGGCGGGTGTCCGGGTCAGTCGTATTTCTCGCCGCGCGGTGCTGGCCGACGGGTTCTATTTCGCGGATGGCGGGATCATTCAGGCGCACGCCGGCAAATCGGAGTCGATTGCGGATCTTCAGGGCATCGATACCCTCAAGGGATCGCATAATGCGCAGAACGCGGCAGCGGCCATCGGAGCTTGTCTCGCTGTCGGCGTGTCGATCGAGGAGATCCGCAAAGGGCTTCGCAGCTTTCCCGGCCTCAAGCATCGCATGCAGCCTGTTGGTCGCAAGGGCTCCGTGACCTTCGTCAACGATTCGAAGGCAACGAATGCCGATGCGGCTGCGCCAGCCCTTTCCAGCTACGACCGCATCTTCTGGATTTCTGGTGGACTTCCCAAATCCGGCGGCATCGCAAGCCTCGCGCCACTCTTCCCGCGTATTGTGAAAGCCTATCTGATTGGAGAGGCGGCTCCGGAGTTTGCGTCAACGCTGGGTGAAGCAGTCCCGTATGAAATCTCCGGGACGCTGGAACGCGCGGTTGAGCATGCAGCGAAGGATGCCCAGGCAGATGGCGGGACGAGCGTCGTGATGTTGTCTCCGGCCTGCGCGAGCTTCGACCAGTTCAGGAATTTCGAAGTCAGAGGCGACCGGTTCGTATCTCTGGTGGCAGCACTCGATGGCGTGACAATGCTCATCGTGCCGGAAAAAGGACAGTAAGATGGTAAGTCGCGCCGATCGAGGGGCACTGGCAGATTGGTTCTGGACGATCGATCGCTTTTTTCTGGCGACCTTCATTCTGTTGATGGGCATCGGCTTCATGCTGTCCTTTGCAGCGTCACCGCCGGTGGCGGAGCGTATCGGGTTGCCGAGCTTCCACTTCGTGGAGCGTCATGCCATCTTCCTCGCTCCTTCCATTCTGGTGATGATCGGGCTTTCCTTCCTGACGCCGAGACAGGTACGCCGAGCCGCCATCATTCTCCTGATTATGTCGATCGCGATGATGGTTCTTGCGCTGTTCTTCGGAACGGAAATCAAGGGCTCGCGCCGCTGGTTCGCCATCGGTAGCCTTTCGATCCAGCCATCGGAATTTCTGAAGCCCGCATTTGTCGTGGTTTGTGCCTGGCTGTTTGCCGAGCACGCGCGCCAACCGGAAGTGCCCGGCAACTTTTTCGCGATCATTCTCTTCGGCATTGTCGGTGCGCTGCTTGTGGCGCAGCCCGACCTTGGCCAGACGATCCTTGTCAGCGCGGTCTGGGGCGGAATGTTCTTCATGGCCGGCATGCCGTGGCTTTGGATCATCCTCCTTGGTGGCTTGGGTGCCGGGGGCATCGTCGGCGCCTATTACATCTTCCCGCACGTCGCGGGTCGTATCGATCGCTTCATGACGGGCGAGGGTGATACATTCCAGGTTGATACCGCGCGCGAGGCGATCATTCGCGGAGACTGGTTCGGTCAGGGTCCGGGTGAAGGCATCGTCAAGCGCATCCTGCCGGACAGCCATACGGACTTCATTTTCTCCGTCGCGGCGGAAGAATTCGGTATCGTGTTCTGCATGGCCATGGTGGCGATTTTTGCCTTTATCGTCATTCGCGGCTTGAGCCATGCCTATCGCGAAAAGAACGATTTCAACCGTTTTGCAGTCGCGGGCCTCGTTCTCCAGATCGGTATCCAGTCCATGATCAACATCGGCGTTAATCTGGAGCTTATGCCTGCAAAGGGCATGACGCTGCCGCTGATTTCCTATGGTGGCTCCTCCATGATCGCGATCTGCATCACGGCTGGTTTCATTTTGGCGCTAACCCGTCATCGTCCTGAAAAGCGGGCGCAGGAGCGAAGCCTCTTCAGGGTTTCCCACGGCGTGCCTGCGGAGTGAGATGAATGAGCAAAGGTGTTATTCTCCTCGCCGCCGGTGGTACCGGCGGCCATTTGTTTCCGGCAGAGGCGCTGGGGCACGAGTTAAAGTCGCGCGGGTGGTCTGTTCATCTCGTGACGGACAAGCGCGCCGAGCGCTTTGCAGGTTCCTTTCCTGCCGACGAGATCCACGTTGTTCCATCCGCGACCTTGGGTTCGAAGAACCCGGTCTCAATCGCAAAATCCATGTTGACCTTGTGGAAGGGTCTGCGCGCCGCGCGCAAGCTGATGGCGCGCATCCGTCCGTCCGCGGTGGTCGGGTTTGGTGGCTATCCAACGATCCCGCCGCTTCTGGCGTCGACCGGCATGGGCATTCCCTCGCTGATCCATGAGCAGAATGCTGTCATGGGCCGCGCCAACAAGGCTCTGGCCAATCGAGTTCAGGCCATCGCCGGTGGCTTCTTGCCTGATAACGGAGGAAAACACGCCGCCAAGACGGTTATAACCGGCAATCCTGTGCGCCCCGCCGTGCTTACGGCGGCGAACAGACCCTACCAACCGTCCGTCGGCAATGATCCGTTCAACCTTGTTGTGTTCGGCGGCAGCCAGGGCGCGCAATTTTTCTCCGGCGCCATTCCAACCGCTCTGGCATTGCTCAGCGAAAGTGAGCGCGCTCGAGTGCGGTTGACGCAACAGGCGCGTCCTGATGATCGGTCGCAGGTCGATAGTTGCCTCGCCAAGCTGCAGATGAACGCCGACGTCTCACCATTCTTTGGTGACATGGCGGAGCGTATTGCCTCAGCCCATCTCGTGATCAGCCGATCCGGCGCGTCGACTGTGTCCGAGCTTGCCGTTGTCGGCAGGCCCGCTCTGCTCGTGCCTTATCCCTATGCGCTAGACCACGATCAGGCAGCCAATGCTGCCGCGCTGGTGAAGGTTGGCGGCGCCAAGGTCGTGCCACAGGCGGAGCTTTCTCCGGAAAAACTGTCCAAGATCATTTCCGGCGCAATGAACGAGCCGGAACGCATGGCGCAGATGGCGTCCTCGGCCAGAAAGGTGGGGCACCCGAACGCTGCGGCCTTGCTTGCCGATCTGGTGATCGCTATTGCCGCAAAACAGCAAGTTTCTTCATTCAAAGGAGTCCCAGCATGAAGATGCCGAAGGCGATCGGCCTCGTCCACTTCATTGGCATTGGCGGTATCGGCATGAGCGGCATTGCCGAGGTGCTGCATAACCTTGGCCATCGCGTTCAGGGTTCCGATCAGGCCGATAGCGCCAATGTCCAACGCCTGCGCGAAAAAGGCATTCCGGTATTCGTCGGCCATCAGGCGGAGAACCTCGGCGACGCGGAAGTCGTTGTCGTTTCAACCGCGATCAAGAAGAACAATCCGGAACTGATCGCTGCGCGCGAGAAGTCGCTGCCGATCGTTCGCCGGGCCGAAATGCTGGCCGAGTTGATGCGTTTCCGCAATGCAATCGCCATCGGCGGCACGCATGGCAAGACGACGACCACTTCTATGGTTGCGACGCTTCTGGAAGCGGGCGGGCTGGATCCGACCGTCATCAACGGCGGCATCATCAACGCCTACGGCACCAATGCCCGCATGGGCGAAGGCGAGTGGATGGTGGTTGAGGCCGACGAGTCGGACGGAACCTTCCTCAAACTACCAGCCGATGTGGCGGTGGTCACGAACATCGACCCGGAGCATCTGGACCATTACGGCAATTTTGACGCTGTGCGGGCGGCATTCCGTCAGTTCGTGGAGAATGTTCCCTTCTACGGTTTTGGCGTGCTCTGCATCGACCATCCGGAAGTGCAGCAGCTGGTCGGCAAGATCGAAGATCGAAAAATCGTGACCTACGGTGAAAACCCGCAGGCCGATGCTCGTTTCTCCAATATTCGCATGGATGGGACACGGGCAATCTTCGACGTAGAGATTCGCCGCCGCCGCACCGGTCGCGTGTTCCAGTTCAAGGATCTCAGCCTGCCTATGCCTGGACGCCACAATATTTCGAATGCCACGGCGGCGATTGCTGTCGCCAACAGGCTTGGCATTTCGGAAGAAGACATTCGCAAGGGTCTCGCCTCCTTCGGGGGCGTCAAGCGTCGCTTCACACTGACGGGCACGTGGAATGGCGTTTCCGTGTTCGATGACTACGGCCACCATCCGGTGGAGATCAAGGCTGTGCTAAGGGCAGCGCGCGAGAGTTGCCAGGGCCGAACCATCGCTGTTCATCAGCCGCACCGCTACACGAGGCTTCACAGCCTGTTCGAAGATTTCGTCACCTGCTTCAACGATGCGGATAGCATCATCCTGGCTCCGGTCTATGCGGCTGGTGAAGATGAAATCGATGGCATCAACTCGGAAGCCCTGGTTTCCCGTATCAAGGCGGGCGGTCACCGTGATGCGCGCTACATTTCTGCGCCCAGCGCATTGCCGGGCATCATTTCCGGCATTGCAAAACCAGGTGATTTCGTGGTTCTTCTGGGGGCTGGGAACATTACGCAATGGGCAGCCTCGCTGCCCAGAGAACTGGAAAGCATTTCGGGACAATCTTGATGAAGCAGGTGAATGGGGAAAAGCTGCTGGCCTCGCTGGGGTCCGGGGTCAATGAATTGAGAGGCAGGCTCACGCCCGATGCACCGATGGACAGGGTTACCTGGTTTCAGGCCGGTGGTTTGGCCGAACTCATGTTCCAGCCGCATGACGAGGAAGATCTCATCACCTTCCTTAAGCTTCTGCCGGAAGACGTGCCGTTGACGGTGATGGGCGTAGGCTCCAACCTTCTCGTGCGCGACGGGGGGATTCCTGGTGTTGTCTTACGCCTTTCCGCAAAAGGTTTCGGTCAGCTGGAGCTTGTAGGTGAGAATCGTATTCTTGCTGGTGCCATCTGCCCCGACAAATACATCGCTGCCATGGCCATGGATAATGGTATCGGCGGTTTTGCATTCTACTACGGGATTCCCGGTTCCATCGGTGGTGCGCTGCGCATGAATGCCGGTGCCAATGGTGGGGAAACCTCTGCACGTGTTGTTGAAGTTCATGCGGTTGATCGCAAAGGCAATAAGCATGTCCTGACCAATGCCGACATGGGTTACAGCTATCGTCATTCCTCCGCAGGGGCCGACCTTGTTTTCACCCACGCGCTTTATGAAGGCTATGCCGACGATCGCGCCAAGATTCGTTCCGAAATGGATGCCGTTCGCCATCACCGCGAGACGGTTCAGCCGGTCAAGGAAAAGACTGGCGGTTCGACGTTCAAGAATCCGCCCGGACATTCGGCCTGGGAGTTGATCGATGAAGCGGGTTGCCGCGGGCTGATGAACGGTGGCGCGCAGATGTCATCGCTTCACTGCAATTTCATGATCAATATCGGCCATGCTTCCGGCTACGATCTGGAATATCTCGGCGAACTGGTACGCCAGCGCGTTTACGAGACCTCGGGTGTCAAGCTCGAATGGGAAATAAAGCGCCTTGGCATCTTCATGCCGGGTCGCGAGGTTCGACCATTCCAGGGCGTGACCACGGAATAAGCCTGATATCGTAAAAAAAGCCCGCGAAATCAGCGATTTCGCGGGCTTTTTTATGTTTTCGATTCTACTTCAGATCAGACTTCGTTCTTGCCAGAGAGAAGAATGCAGATCAGCGTGATGACCGCCGCTACACCCAAATACAGCCCGACATAGAACATGCCGTAGTTCGTCTGCAGCCATGTGGCGATGTAAGGTGCAAGCGAGGCGCCGAAGATGCCGGCGAAGTTGAAGGTGATGGAAGAGCCCGTGTAACGCACAGCCGTTGGGAACGGGGCTGCAAGGGCAGTACCGATGAGGCCGTAGGTCAAGCCCATCAGCGCCATGGATGAAGCAGAGAAGATGAAGATTGCTGTCTCTCCGCTTGTCATCAGCGTCGGCAGAAGGAACGAGAACAGGCCGATGAGGATCGTCACCAGGATCAACAGTTCCCGGCGACCAACGCGATCTGCCAGCTTGCCAGCGATGGGAATGAAGAGGCCGAAGACAACCGATCCCAGAAGCTGCACTTCCAGCGCATCGATGAAGGAGATCTTCAGAACCTTGACGTTGTAGGACAGAAGGTAGGCTGACCCGATGTAGAAGAGCACGAAGGTTGCCAGCGCCACGAAGGTGCTGAGCACGAGGCTGCACTTGTGGTTTCGGAACAGTTCCGCCACCGGGATTTCCACTCGCTCGTTGCTATCGATCGCCTTCTGGAACGCTGGCGTTTCAGTGATCGACAGGCGAACCCAGAGACCAATCGCGATCAGAATGATCGAAGAGAGGAACGGCACGCGCCAGCCCCAGCTCAACAGCGCTTCCTGCGAAATCACATGCAGCAAAAGCCAAAAGATACCGGACGACAGAAAGAGGCCGACCGGCGCATCGAGCTGCGGGAACATGCCATACCATGAGCGTTTGCCGGGCGGGGCATTTTCCGTGGCGAGCAGGACCGCGCCGCCCCATTCGCCGCCAAGACCAAAGCCTTGTCCGAACCGGCAAAGAGCCAGCAGAAGAGGGGCGATGACACCGATCTGCTCATAGGAGGGTAGCAGTCCGATGATGACCGTCGAGATGCCCATCGTCAGAAGTGCTGCCACCAGTGTCGTCTTGCGACCGACGCGATCGCCAAAGTGACCAAAGACGACGGCTCCAAACGGGCGGGCGAAGAAGGCAATCGAGAATGTGGCGAAGGACGCCAGAAGCGCTGTCATGGGATCGCTGTTTGGGAAGAACAGCGTTGGGAACACCAGGACCGCAGCCGTGGCGTATACATAGAAGTCGAAGAATTCGATCGTCGTTCCGACCAGACTGGCCGTCAGAACACGTGCAGGGGAATTCAGTGCAGCGGGTTTCAACGGCTCGGCGGCCGGCGACGCAGTGTGCATCGCATGGGTCATTTTCTTGTCCGATTTCTTAATAAGGCAGCCTTAATAAAAGGCGCGGGCCTCGTTTAGGGTAATTTTCCTTCGAGGAAAAAGCCTGAAGCAATATTTTCTGACTCTTTATCAATGTCCGCGTAGGCGTTGATCCGCAACGCTTTTCAATGGCGGGTTAACGAAAGTAAACGATTCATTAACCATGTTGCGGCACTAATGAAGATGTGCGGGAATCAGGTTCTCGCGTCAGTTTGGCGCAAGGAATGGGGTCTAATGGGCCCGGTCTTCAAGGAGTATTCGATGAGTGGCAAGCATGTGGCTGTTCTTATGGGTGGATTGTCCGCCGAGCGCCCGGTTAGCTTGTCCTCGGGAAATGCCTGCGCGACAGCTCTCGAGGGGGAGGGCTTTCGTGTGACGCGCGTAGACGTTGGGCGCGATGTTGCCGCCGTTCTGGCTGAACTACGCCCGGATGTCGCTTTCAACGCGTTGCACGGTCCCTATGGCGAAGATGGCTCCATTCAGGGTGTGCTTGAATACCTGCGGATCCCTTATACGCATTCCGGCGTACTGGCCTCGGCGCTTGCCATGGATAAGGCGCGCGCGAAGACCGTTGCTGCTGCGGCCGGCATTCCCGTTGCCGCCGGACTTGATCTGAACCGTTTCGACATCGGTAACAAGCACCCAATGGAACCACCTTATGTGGTGAAGCCGGTTTGCGAGGGTTCGTCTTTTGGCGTCGTGATCGTCAAGGAAGGTCAGTCGCATCCACCACAGGTTATCGGATCATCAGACTGGCGTTATGGCGACCGTGTGATGGTTGAGCGCTACATCGCGGGTCGCGAACTGACCTGTGGCGTCATGGATGGCGTGGCGTTGGGGGTAACGGAAATCGTCCCGGTCTCCGGTGCTTTCTACGATTACGACTCGAAGTATGCGGATGGCGGATCAAAGCATGTCATTCCCGCGCAAATTTCATTAAATATTTACCAAAAGGTTCAAACACTGGCGGTCAAGGCGCATCAGGCGATGGGATGCCGCGGCGTGAGTCGCTCCGATTTCCGTTTCGACGATACCAAGACTGAAGATGGCGAGCTCATCTGGCTGGAAATCAACACCCAGCCTGGCATGACGCCCACCTCCCTGGTGCCTGAAATGGCCGCTCACGGCGGTCGCAGCTTTGGTGAACTCGTCCGTTGGATGGTGGAGGATGCTTCGTGTTCTCGCTAAACGGTAAATCCAATACCGGTGAAGAACTGCGCTACGGTGCTGGCAAGCCCAGCGATGAGCGTCTTGTGTTGCCGCGTCCGCTTCGGCGTGTGGTGCGATTCTGCGTGAGCCTTGCAACGGGCCGCGTTCATATTCCTCGCCATACCGGTACAGTGTCCGTTTTCGCCTTCTTCGGCATGGTCGGTCTCTACGGTATGTCGCTCGGCGGTCACACCGACGATTTTGCGCAAAGCACGACGGCCGCAGTGGGCTTTGCCATCGAAAATGTCCGCGTCTCCGGCAACAGTGAAACCTCGGAAATCGATATCCTGCAACTGCTCGGGCTGGATGGGACGACCTCGCTCGTTGCGCTGGATGTGGAAGGTGCGCGCCAGAAGCTGAGCAAGCTGCCCTGGGTTCAATATGCCGAAGTGCGCAAAGTCTATCCGAAGACCATTGAGGTGACGCTCAAGGAGCGTGAGGCATTCGGCATCTGGCAGAATGGTTCCGAGCTTTCGCTTATCGAGAAGAATGGCAGCGTCATCGCACCTCTGCGCGACAGCAAATTTGCATCTCTTCCTCTATTTGTCGGACGCGGCGCTGAAAAGGCCGCAGCCTCGTTCCAGGCCGAAATGGCGGGCTGGCCGGATTTGCGCTCCCGTGTGCGCGCATATGTGCGCGTTGCCGGTCGTCGCTGGGATCTGCACCTCAATAACGGCGTCATTATCAAGCTGCCGGAAGAGGGCGTCGAAGAAGCGCTCGCCTTCCTGGCCACATACGAGGCTGCTGAAGATGTGCTTGAGCGGGATATCGCCGCTATCGACCTTCGCCTGTCGGATCGCACGACAATCCGCCTGACCGAAGGCGCACAGGAACGGCGTGAACAGGCTCTGGCCGCACGCGCGAAAGCATTGAAGAAAGCTGGAGGTCAGACGTGAGCTTGTTCGGTTCTTCCGGTTTGGGTCTGCCCCGCTTGAAGCCCTTGTCCTCGAAGCGGTCGCATGTCGTTTCCATCCTAGATATCGGCTCCAGCAAGATCGTATGCATGATTGGCCGTCTGACCCCCCGGAAGGAGAGCCAGATTCTGCCGAACCGCACGCACAATGTTGAAATCATCGGGATCGGTCACCAGCGTTCGCGCGGCGTGAAGTCCGGCGTCATTGCCGATATCGATGCCGTCGAAAGCGTCGTGCGTCTGGCTGTCGATGCTGCCGAGCGTATGGCCGGTTTGACGGTAGATAGTCTTATCGTCAACGTCTCTGCCGGTCGCCTGACCAGCGATGTCTACACGGCCAGCATCGATCTGGGCGGGCAGGAAGTCGAGGCTTCCGACCTTCGCAAGGTACTTGTCGCTGCCAGCCAACAGTCTCGCCGACAGGATCGTGCCGTTCTTCATTCGCTGCCGACAGGCTTTTCCCTTGATGGAGAGCAGGGGATTCGCGACCCGCTTTCCATGTACGGGGATCTTCTTGGCGTCGACATGCATGTGGTGACAGCTGAGCGGGCCGCACTCAAGAACATCGAGTTGTGCGTCAATCGTGCCCACCTGTCGGTGGAAGGTATTGTTGCGACGCCTTATGCCAGCGGCCTTGCGGCTCTGGTGGATGATGAGGTCGAGCTTGGTTGCGCCGCCATCGACATGGGTGGTGGAGCGACGACCATCTCCGTCTTCGCCGAGGGCAAGCTGGTTCACACTGATGCCATCAGCATTGGCGGTCATCATGTGACCACCGATCTGGCGCGGGGGCTTTCGACCCGAATCGAAGATGCTGAACGCCTGAAAGTGGTTCATGGCTCCGCCATTGCCACCGCAGCAGATGAGCGCGACCTGATCTCCGTTCCGCCGATTGGCGAAGACGATCGCGATCAGCCTACACAGGTTCCGCGCGCTCTGGTGACCCGAATCGTCCGGGCTCGCCTTGAAGAGACGCTGGAACTGATTCGCGATCGCATTCAGAAATCGGGTTTCAGCCCGATCGTCGGAAAGCGTGTGGTTCTGACAGGCGGTGCCAGCCAGCTGACCGGCCTGCCGGATACGGCCCGCCGTATTCTTGCCCGTAATGTCCGCATTGGTCGCCCCATGGGGGTCTCCGGTTTGCCGACTGCTGCCAAGGGTCCGGCCTTTTCGACTGCGGTCGGTCTTTTGATCTATCCGCAGGTCGCAGACATGGAAACGCATTCCGAGCAGGGTGGACTGTTGTCTACGCTCGGCGGCGGTGGTGGCCGTTTTGCCCGCATGGGGCAGTGGCTCAAGGAGAGTTTTTGACGCTCTAGTTTCAGGCAAGGGTGTCAGCGTAATGAAAGAGATCGGCGCGCTTGGCGAGGCGGCCAGAGAAAAAAGGAACGGTTCATATGACCATCAAGCTGCAAAAGCCGGACATTACCGAGCTGAAGCCTCGGATCACCGTCTTCGGCGTTGGCGGAGGCGGCGGTAACGCCGTCAACAACATGATCACCGCAGGCCTGGAAGGCGTCGATTTCGTCGTTGCCAACACGGATGCGCAGGCCCTCATGATGTCGAAGGCCGAGCGAATCATCCAGATGGGCGTTCAGGTCACCGAAGGTCTTGGCGCGGGTTCGCAGCCGGAAGTCGGTCGCGCTGCCGCTGAGGAATGCCTCGATGAAATCATGGATCACCTGTCCAGCACGCATATGTGCTTCGTTACGGCCGGCATGGGCGGCGGTACGGGTACGGGCGCTGCGCCGGTGGTTGCCCAGGCTGCCCGCAGCAAGGGTATCCTGACCGTTGGTGTCGTTACCAAGCCTTTCCACTTTGAAGGTGGCCGCCGCATGCGGTTGGCGGAGCAGGGTATTCAGGAGCTTCAGAAGTCCGTCGATACGCTGATCATCATCCCGAACCAGAACCTCTTCCGTATCGCCAATGACAAGACCACGTTTGCCGATGCATTCGCCATGGCGGACCAGGTTCTCTACTCGGGCGTTGCCTGCATCACCGACCTGATGGTCAAGGAAGGTCTCATCAACCTCGACTTCGCGGACGTTCGCTCCGTGATGCGCGAAATGGGCCGCGCAATGATGGGCACCGGCGAGGCTTCCGGCGAAGGCCGTGCAATGCAGGCTGCTGAAGCGGCCATTGCCAACCCGCTGCTGGATGAAACCTCCATGAAGGGCGCGCAGGGCCTGCTGATCTCCATCACCGGTGGTCGCGACCTGACGCTGTTCGAAGTCGATGAAGCGGCAAGCCGCATTCGCGAAGAAGTCGATCCGGATGCGAACATCATCCTCGGTGCGACCTTCGACGAAGCTCTGGAAGGCGTCATCCGCGTTTCCGTCGTGGCAACCGGCATTGATCGTGCGCACAACGCAAACGATCTCCGCGGAGCCGACATGCGCGCTGCGCAGAAGCCGATTATCCGTCCTTCCGCGGCCGTTGCTTCGGCTCCGGCCGCAGTTCAGCCTGCGATGATGCAGGCCCCCCGTCCTGCTCCGGTTGATCCGGTTGCGGAAACGATCCGTCAGGCAGAAGCCCAGATGGAACGCGAACTTTCGATTCCGGCACCAGTGGCTGCAGCACCTGTCCAGCAGGCGCCAGCACCGCAGCCTGCACCGGTCGCTGCTGCGCCAGCCGCTGACGAGTTCCGTCCGCAGAGCCGCCTGTTCCAGGCTGCTGCTCCGGTCGAGCCCGTTGCCCAGCGTCCGGCTCCGCTTCCGATGCAGCCATCTGCGCCAGCACCTTCCTATGGTGCAGCTCCGGCTCCGTCCTTCACGGCAGCACCGCAGGCTCCGAGCTTCTCGGCGCAGCCTGCTCCGCAGCCGATGGCCGCCTCACCTGCACCGCGTATGGCGCCTCCACCGATCGAGCCTATCGCTCCCATCGTTCGCCAGACCGTTGATCAGGTTCGCATGCCAAAGGTGGAAGATTTCCCACCAGTGGTGAAGGCTGAAATGGAACAGCGCACGCAGCCTGTGGCAGCCCCACAGGAAGAGCGTGGACCGATGGGCCTTCTCAAGCGCATCACGAATTCGCTTGGTCGCCGTGATGAAGAAGAGCAGGTTGCTTCCGACATGACGGCAGCACCATCCGCCGCGTCGCAGCAGCGTCGTGCGCTTTCGCCAGAAGCAAGCCTGTACGCACCGCGTCGCGGCAACCTGGATGATCACGGTCGTGCCGTTCCGTCATCACATCATCAGGATGACGACCAGCTGGAAATTCCTGCCTTCCTGCGCCGTCAATCCACCTGAAACAAAGAGAATCGCAAAGCAATGGGAACCCGGATCGCAAGTCCGGGTTTTTCTTTGCGGTCTAGAGGGTTGCGAGAATCGGTTGAGACGTTTTCGAGCGGGGGTTTTCGTTACAATCCGAAATGAACAGTGATTTGGATTGTGGAAGAGACCGCCGTATCTACAGGATCATAAATGGGTTCTGAGTCAGGTGGATTTGAGTCTAACCCCCAAGAACATAACTCCCGCATTGACGGGAGACATGAAGGCAAAACGAATGACTGTTGGATTTTTGGGTTTTCAAACAACGATCGCATCGCCGGTAACACTTTCGGGAATCGGTGTTCATTCCGGAAGCCCGGTCTCGATAACGTTCCAACCCGCAGATCCGGGGACTGGCATCATTTTCAGCCGCAGTTTTGCCGATGGTTCAAGTGTTGAATACAAGGCGGTGTCTTCCAACGTCGGGAATACGGATCTGTGCACGGTGCTCGGCACCTCGCTGCCACGGTCTGTTGCGACGATTGAACACGTCATGGCGGCCTTATATGCGCTTGGGCTCGACAACGTCATCGTTGAAGTCGAGGGCGCTGAAATGCCGATCATGGATGGCTCTTCCTTCCCTTTCATCGAAGCGATCGAAAGCGCCGGAATGGTCAATCTCGGCGAAAAGCGCCGTTATATTCGTGTTCTGAAGCCGGTACGCATCGAATCAGGGGCCTCGTGGTCCGAGTTTCGTCCCTATGATGGCACACGCTTCGAGGTGGAAATCGATTTCGAATCGCCGCTGATCGGTCGCCAGTCCTGGAAGGGTGATCTGACGGCGAATGTGTTCCGTGATGAACTCTCCCGCGCTCGCACCTTCGGCTTCATGCGCGATGTCGAGCGCCTTTGGGCTGCGGGGTTCGCGCTGGGTTCTTCGCTGGAGAATTCGGTGGTCATTTCAGACGACAATACCGTGGTGAACGTGGAAGGTCTGCGATTCGCTGACGAGTTCGTTCGTCACAAGACTTTGGATGCCGTGGGTGATCTGGCGCTTGCCGGTGCGCAGTTCATCGGCTGCTATCGTTCCTATCGTGGTGGACACAAGATGAATGCCAATGCCCTGAAGGCGCTGATGAGCGATCCGACCGCCTATGAGTTGGTTGAAGCCCCAAGCCGCAGCCAGCGGGTTCGCGCCAGAGAGTTCGTGCCGGTCAAGGTGCAGGAGCTCGCTCCGTCCGTTGGTTGAGTTGACATTGCAAAATCTGATTGGCCGCCCGTCCGAGGCGGCTTTTCTTTTTGGAACTTGGGCAAGCGTGCCACAAAATTGCGTCAAAGCCACATCATTGCGTTGCTCTCTTGCTTCTTATATGGCTAGAACGCCAATTCGGGCGGTCGATGTAATATCGCGTGGCAATCGGGAACTGTCGAATGACTGAGTCTATGTCTGTTGGAATGAGAAACACTGCACGAGTAGCGCTGGTGTCTCTGTTGTTGGTCGGCACGTCTGCGCTGGTCACGTCATGCCAGTCAGATCCTGACATCGATATTACCAAGCTCGGGCTTGCGACGGATCCTCCGGAGCAGCTTTACAATCAGGGCCTCGCCAATATGAAGGCGGGCAATATTGCGGAAGCCAGCCGCAAGTTCGACTCGATCGATCGGCAGAACCCTTTCACGGAATGGGGCCGCAAGGCGCTCGTGATGAGCACCTTTTCCAAGTATCGCCTTGCGCAGTATGATGAAGCCGTGGCCACGGGTAACCGCTATCTGAGGCAGTACCCCAGCTCGCAGGATAGCGCTTATGTGCAGTATCTCGTGGGTCTGTCCTATTCGAAGCAGATCGCAGATGTGACGCAGGACCAGAAGGCCGCGCGTAGCACGATCGAAGCCATGCAGAAGGTTGTCGATAACTATCCGAAGTCGGAATATGTTGAAGATGCGCAGGCCAAGATGCGGTTCGCGCGCGACCAGCTGGCCGGCAAGGAAATGCAGGTCGGTCGCTACTATCTGGAGCGCAAGGAGTATCTTGCGGCAATCCAGCGTTTCCGCAACGTGGTCGAGAACTATGGCCGTACCAACCAGGTTGAAGAGGCGCTGGCCCGCCTCGTTGAGGCCTATTACGCAATGGGCGTCCAGGAAGAGGCGCAGACGGCTGCCGCCGTTCTCGGCCAGAACTATCCTGACAGCCAGTGGTACGCGGATTCCTTCAAGTTGTTGAAGGGCGGTGGTCTGGAGCCTCGCGAAAACCGCGGTTCATGGATTTCTCGCGCTGGCGCAAAGCTGATTGGCGTCTGATTGCCCAGCGTCCCTGCTCATCCAGTGAAATAGGAACGTCATGCTCATCCAGTTGTCGATCCGCGATATCGTCTTGATCGAGCGGCTTGACCTGTCCTTCGAAAAAGGGCTTTCGGTCCTGACGGGCGAAACGGGTGCGGGCAAATCCATTCTACTCGACAGCCTTTCCCTGGCGCTTGGCGGCAGGGGCGATGGCGGCCTTGTGCGGCACGGGCTGGACAAGGGGCAGGTGACGGCTGTTTTCGATGTTCCCGGCCATCATCCCGTGCGGCTTCTTCTGCGTGAAAATGGGCTCGACGATGACGGTGATCTGATTTTCCGCCGCGTCCAATCAGCGGACGGTCGCACCAAGGCATCCATCAATGACCAGCCGGTTAGTGTCCAACTGATGCGCCAGCTTGGCCAGTACCTCGTCGAAATTCACGGGCAGCATGACGACCGCGCCCTTGTCGACATCAATGCCCACCGCACCCTGCTCGACGCGTTCACCGGCCTGACGGAAGAGGTAGCGCAGCTTGGTGGGCTATACAAATCCTGGCGCGATGCGGAACGGGCGCTGAAAACGCACCGTGCCCGTGTGGAGGCCGCAGCGCGTGAGGCCGACTATCTCAGAGCCTCGGTCGAGGAGCTTGAGGGCTTAAGCCCCCGCGATGGCGAAGAGGATGAGCTTGCGGAGCATCGCGCCCGGATGCAGAAGTCCGAGCGTATTGCAGGCGATATTGCAGAGGCCTGCGAGTTTCTGAACGGTAATGCTTCGCCGGTTCCGTTGATTGCTTCGCTGGTGCGCCGTCTGGAACGCAAGAGCCATGAGGCGCCCGGCCTGCTGGAAGATACGGTTCAACTTCTCGATGCCGCGCTCGATAATCTGTCGAATGCGCAGATGGAAGCCGAGGCTGCGCTTCGGCGTACGGAATTTGATCCGCGCGAGCTGGAGCGTGTCGAGGAACGTCTGTTTTCGCTCCGCGCTGCAAGCCGGAAATATTCCGTTGCGGTGGCGGAACTGCCCGCACTGGCCGCCAAGATGGTCGCTGATCTCGCCGAGCTGGACGCGGGCGAGGAGAGGCTTGGCGCGCTGGAGAAGGCTGCAGCGAGCGCCAAGGCTGACTATGACCGCGCGGCCACTTCCCTTTCATCCAAGCGCGTCAACGGTGCCAATGCTTTGGCGGATGCGGTGATGGCAGAGCTTCCGGCATTGAAGCTGGAGCGGGCGCGCTTCATGGTGAATGTTACGCCGGATGCGGACAATGCCAGCGCTGAAGGCATTGATACCGTCGAGTTCCATGTGCAGACCAACCCCGGCACGCGGCCAGGGCCGATCATGAAGGTGGCGTCCGGCGGCGAGCTTTCCCGCTTCCTGCTGGCGCTCAAGGTGGCCTTGGCGGACCGTGGTTCCGCTCCGACGCTCGTGTTCGATGAAATCGATACCGGCGTGGGCGGTGCTGTGGCCGATGCGATCGGCCAGCGGTTGAAGCGGCTTTCAGACAAGGTGCAGGTGCTGTCCGTCACGCATGCGCCGCAGGTTGCCGCAAGAGCAGCAACGCATCTTCTGATCTCCAAGGGTCCAGTCGAAGGATCAGACAAGATCGCAACACGCGTGGCCACCATGACGCCGGAACACCGTGCCGAAGAAATTGCGCGCATGCTCTCCGGCGCAACAGTGACCGATGAGGCAAGGGCCGCCGCTGCCCGTTTGTTGGCCAGCGGCTGATTGCTCAGCCTACTCCGCCGCGATAAGCGGACGGCCTGCCATGCGGTTCATCACGTTATCCTTCCAAACCGTGCGGTGAATGACGACCATGCCGATGTGTCCGACCACCATGGCCAGAAGACACCATGCCAGAAGACCATGTGCGGCATTGCCTGCGTTCACCATCCAGTCGATCTTCTCAGGGGCACCTGGAATAACAGGCACGCCGAAAATGGCCGCACCGCGCTGCGAGCCATAGGCGCGAAGCAGCGCAAGAAGCGGAACTATCAGCATCAGGGTATACAGCCCAAGATGCCCAAGGCGCGCCGCTGTTCCCACCAGCCCACCCTCATGGGCCGGGCGATTTCGCAAGTTGGATAGGCCCCAGAGCGCGCGGATCAGGGCGAGCGTCATCAGGAGCGTGCCGATCGAGGCATGAGTTCCGACGAAAAAGCTGACGAGCGGTGTTCGACCCAGAAGAAGTCGCAGGCTCATGCCGAGGAATTGCCACAGAAACAGCAGTGCCATGGCCCAGTGCAAGGCGCGCGTTATCTTTCCATAGTGCAAGCCCGTATCACGCCAGCCAAGCGCCATGTCTTATCTCCAATAAGTTGACTCTATTTATCCTCTATTGCTGCTGCGATGCACAATTGTCCAGATGGTTTAGGCCACACTTGCGTGAATGCCTGCGCGGCAAAGGCTGTGGGTCCGTCGAGCGGAAACCCTCTTCGGCATTTTTCATTCGTGCCGATTGCGCTAAGCGTGTCGCGATCTTTCAGATTCGCTCCTGACGCTTTAACTCTTTGTTTTATCGCATGTCGTTATCGCAAAACCGCTGCACACTTTTGCGCGACATGCTTTAAGTACGGTTCAGCGGTTTGCAGGGAGTTTGATATGGCTGCGGAACAGACATCGGTCGAAAGCTTGGACGAAGAGCAGGCCGCTGCCGAACTGGTCTTTCTGGCGGCTGAAATTGCGCGCCACGACCTTCTCTACCACGGCGGAGATGCGCCCGAGATCTCTGATGCGGATTACGATGCGCTGAAGCGCCGCAATGACGCGATTGAGGCGCGCTTTCCGAAGCTTGTTCGTGCAGACAGTCCATCGAAACGCGTTGGCTCTGCACCGCTGCCAACCTTCGCGCAGATCACGCATTCACGGCCGATGCTGTCTCTGGACAACACATTTTCCGATGAGGATGTGCAGGACTTCATTGGCTCGGTCTACCGCTTCCTGGGGCGTCTGCCGGACGATTCGATTGCGTTGACGGCAGAGCCAAAGATCGACGGGCTTTCCATGTCGATCCGCTATGAAAATGGACGGATGGTAAGCGCTGCCACGCGTGGCGACGGTACCACCGGCGAGAACGTGACGGCCAATATTCGCACCATCAAGGAGATTCCTCAGCAATTGCCGGCGGGCGTTCCGGCTGTCGTGGAAGTGCGCGGCGAGGTCTACATGGCCAAGAGCGATTTCTTCGCGCTGAACCAGCAGATGGAGGCGGAAGGCAAGCAGACCTATGTGAACCCGCGAAACACCGCATCTGGTTCGCTTCGCCAGCTGGATCCGAAAGTAACCGCCAGCCGAAAGCTGCGCTTCTTCGCCTATGCCTGGGGTGAGATGTCCGAGATGCCCGCCACGACGCAGATGGGCATGGTTGCGACATTCCGGGAATGGGGTTTTCCCGTCAATCCGTTGATTAAGCGCCTGACGAAGGTATCCGATATCCTCGATCATTATCGGGATATCGGCCTTCAGCGCCCGGATCTGGATTACGATATCGATGGCGTGGTCTATAAAGTGGATGAACTGGCGCTGCAGGAACGGCTAGGCTTCCGGTCGCGCTCGCCGCGTTGGGCGACCGCACACAAGTTCCCGGCTGAGCAGGCTTTCACCACAGTGGAAAACATCGATATTCAGGTGGGGCGCACCGGTGCGTTGACGCCGGTTGCGCGGCTGACGCCGATAACCGTCGGTGGTGTAGTGGTCACGAACGCGACACTGCATAACGAGGATTACATCAAGGGGATCGGCAATGCGGGTGATCGCATCCGCCCGGAAGGTCACGATATCCGCATCGGCGATACGGTCATCGTGCAGCGGGCAGGGGATGTCATTCCGCAGGTGCTGGACGTTGTGTTGGAGAAGCGTCCTTCGGATGCCGTATCTTACGAATTTCCGAAGAAGTGCCCGGTTTGCGGCAGCCACGCCGTGCGCGAACGGAATGAAAAGACGGGCAGGTTGGACTCCGTTACGCGCTGCACCGGCGGCTTCGTCTGCCGTGCGCAGGCGGTGGAGCATTTGAAGCATTTCGTGTCTCGAAACGCTTACGATATCGAAGGACTGGGATCGAAGCAGATCGATTTCTTCTTCGAGGCGGAAGATCCTTCGCTCCAGATTCGGACAGCGCCCGACATTTTCACGCTGAAGCAGCGTCAGGAGGCTTCACTCACCAAGCTGGAGAACATTGAAGGCTTCGGCAAGGTCAGTGTGCGCAAGCTCTACGAGGCCATTGATAACCGCCGGGAGATTGCGCTCAACCGATTCATTTTCGCCCTTGGCATTCGTCATGTGGGTGAGACGACCGCGAAGCTTCTGGCGCGCTCCTATGGCAGCTATGAAGCCTTCGAGGCAGCCATGAAGGAGGCAGCCAGCCTGAGCGGCGAGGCCTGGAATGATCTCAATGCGATCGAGGGTATCGGCGAGGTTATGGCGCGCGCGATCGTCGAATTCTTCAAGGAGCCGCGCAATATCGAGGTCATCTCACGGCTGCTGGAAGAAGTGAAGCCGCAGGCGATGGAGCCTGTTGCCGCCACCAATAGCCCGGTGGCAGGCAAGACGGTTGTCTTCACCGGCTCGCTCGAGAAGTTTACGCGCGATGAGGCCAAGGCACGGGCCGAAGGTCTCGGCGCCAAGGTTGCCGGCTCTGTATCCAAAAAAACGGATTACCTCGTCGCGGGTCCCGGTGCTGGATCGAAACTCGACAAGGCGCGCGAACTGGGCGTGACCGTTATGGACGAGGACGAGTGGCTGGCGCTGATTGGCGGGTAGGGGCTCTTTCAGATCGTTGCGCGTCGTCAATGCGCGGCTCTGAGTGCTTGTAATAATCCCGCTCGTTCTTATGTGGATACATCTGCTGGATGGGGAATTGATCATGCATCGATACGCGTCACTTGCCGCTGCTGCGTTCGCGACGGCTCTTTCGGTAACGCCTGCTCTCGCCGAAGTTATCGGCAAGGTGGGTGTCGACTGGATGGGCAATGACATCATTGTCGATGCAATGAGTGATCCGAAGGTCAAGGGAGTGACCTGCCACGTGACCTATTTCGACCGCGGTGTGCTGGATCGGTTGAAGAACGGTAACTGGTTTGAGGATCCCTCGAACAACTCCATTGCCTGCCGCCAGACCGGCCCAATCGAGATCGATGATATCGAGCTCTCCAAGGAGGGCGAAGAGGTCTTCAAGCAGGGCATGTCGCTGATCTGGAAGAAGCTTGTCGTCAACCGTATCTACGACAAGCCGAACAACACACTGGTCTACCTCATCCACTCGCGGCAGATCGTGGACGGCTCTGCCAAGATGGCAATCTCCACCGTTCCGCTCTTCAACCAGAACGTTATCTGGAAGAACGGTCCTCCCAAGTGATACAAAACGCCGAAAGCCCCGGTCTTTCGACCAGGGTATCGGTGCCATCACGAAGCAGGTGGTGAACTGGCTCAGGCAGCCTGAGCGAGTTCGTCCGCAATTACGGTGTCGAGGTTGAGGAAGCAGACCATGGTCTTTTCCAGCGCAACGATGCCGCGGCAGAAGGCGCGCTGTGCTTCCGGAATGATTTCCGGCGCAGGCTGCAGATCCTCGCTCTTGATGGTCATCATGTCGGAGACCTGCTCGACCAGCAGGCCAACCAACTTGCCGGCGATATCGGTCACGATGATGGCGGCACGTTCCGATGGCTCGGTCATTTTCATGCCCAGGCGGCAAGCCATGTCGATAACCGGGATCACCGCACCGCGCAGGTTGATGAGGCCGAGAACATAAGGCGGCGTGTGTGGCATCGGAGTGACCGGCGCCCAGCCACGAATTTCACGAATTGCCATGATGTCGATGCAGAATTCCTGATCGCCCAGATGGAATGAGACGATCTCGAGATAGGCTCCGGACTGCTTGATAGCGTTCGACATGGTTTAGAACTCTTCCCATTTCTCGTTGGATTCGGTCGCGACTTTTTTCGCGGCAGAACTGTTGCTGGTGATGGCGCTCGCAACCCTGTTCATCAGGGTGCGGGCAGGGGACGGACGGTGAACCGATGCGGCAGGCGCTACATGATCCTGCACGGCAACGGGGCCACTACCATTGACGCGGAACTGCCGCATGAGCCTGGCAAGGGTTTCTGCATCATTGGCCAAGGTATGGCTCGATGCGTTGGTTTCCTCCACCATGGCCGCGTTCTGCTGCGTCGTCTGGTCCATCTGGCCGATTGCGGAATTGATTTCCGAAAGCCCAACGAATTGTTCGCGCGCCGAGGTTACGATTGCACTAACGTGCTCGTTAATTTGCAGAACATCGTCGCCGATTCTATGCAAAGCCTCACCCGTTGCCTTGACGAGATCAACTCCAGTTTGTACTTCGGCATTGGATCGCGTCACGAGTGCCTTGATGTCCTTTGCGGCGCCAGAGGCGCGGCCTGCCAGTTCGCGCACTTCCTGCGCTACGACGGCGAAGCCCTTGCCGGCTTCGCCAGCACGCGCGGCCTCGACGCCGGCATTGAGCGCCAGAAGGTTCGTCTGGAAGGCGATCTCTTCGACCACGTTGATGATCTTGCCGATTTCGCCAGTCGCCGCCTCAATGCGCTCCATGGCTGCCATCGCATCACTCACGACCTTGGAGGAGCTTTCCGCAAAGTCCTTCGAGTTGCTGACCATCTGGCTTGCACCCTCCGCCCGGTCGGTCGCCGTGCGCACGGTGCGGGTAATCTGTTCCAGCGCCGCAGAGGTTTGCTCAAGAGAGGCAGCCTGCTGTTCGGTGCGTTTTGCCAGATCGTCTGCGGCAGAGCGCATCTGCTGGGCATTGGCCTGGATAGAGGAGGAGCTCTGGTTGATTTCCTGCATGACCAACCGAAGCTTTTCACTTAGTCGGTTCAGGTCTTCGCGAATGGGTTCCAGGTCTGGACGAAACGGCTTTTCGAGTGAAACATGCAAGTCGCCACCGGTCAGGCGGGATAGAGCGGACGCAATTGCCATGGTCGCTTCTCGGATCGAGTCGGCATCTGCCTGTTGGGTTGCAATTCGCTCACGGCTTTCCTGATCAATGCGGGCGCTCGCTTCGGCTGCCTCCTGCTCGAGATTGCGCTTCTCGAGAGCCGCACGCCTAAAGCGCTCGGTACTGCGCGCCATGGAGGCGATTTCGTCTTTGCCCTCGGTGCCGGAGACCGGCGTCGAACAGTCGCCATCGGCAATGCGCTGCATACTGGAAGACAGGTTTGCCAGGCTTCTGCGAATAACCCCGGTGTGCAACAGCTGCAGGATTGCGACCGTGACGAATGCGAGAGCGGCCACCATTAGCTGGAAATAGAAGATGTTGTCCGACAGGGTCTGCACTTCGGCCATGCGGGCATTGGCCAACTGATCGCCTTCGGTGGAAAGCGTGTCCAGGATCCCTGTGACATGGTCGCCGGTTTGATCGATGAGATCATCAATCTTTCCGAAGGCGTCGGCGTTGGCGCGTGCCTCGATCAATGCGGGTAAGTCGCGACCGATCAGGCTGGACAGCTTTGCGACATCAGCGGCGTAATCGCGTGCAATATCCTGCTTCGCGACGGTCGCCGCAAAGCTGGTCACCACAGACGTCGCAGCGGCAAGCTCCGTAGTCGTCTTCCTGATTGTTTCAATGCGCTCCGGCTTCATCTTGCCTTCTTCGCGGTCAATGATGGAATCCATCGCCGTCAGCGCAAGTTCAAGCGATGCGGAGCGCAGATCCGCAATCGTGGCCACAACCTTGCGGACCTCGGCCGCATCGTGCAAGTTCTGCTCAACCTGATGCTTCTGGTACCAACCGGCCGCCAGCATGGATGCCATGCCCAGAAACGCTGCAAAGCCAAGGGTCAGCAGCCGTTGATTGACAGTCATCGAAAACATGCCCGCATTCTTCGCCATAAGGGACCGCATTTTGTTTGAGAGCCAAGGTGTCTTTGAAGGGCAAATCTGATACAAATGATGAAAGCTAACTTTCACGCGTGCGGCAATTCTGCGACTACCTCTCCGCGAGTTAGAGAATGAACATTAACTCGTTAAGCATTCGATAATCACGTTCCACTGAAAATGAGTGGCAAAGACTGCGGTATGTGGCCAACTAGATCTGAAATATACTCAAGTTTGATGTATCGTCGCGGTTTGACTGCGTTGATTTTGCTGGTGTTGACGGCTGCACTGAGCTTGGGCTTTGCGGGCTGGATTGCTAACGGCTCTGCGCTCTTTCTGGCGATGTCGGAAAATCTGGCTGCCTGGTGCATGTGAGCACATCTGCGTGAGGCATATGCGCGCGCTCAGGCTCCACATGCTTCAAACAATTGCAGTTCCACCCACAAGGTTCTAAACGCATATCTGGTTTTGGAGTGCGAGGATCAATCGTTGAGAACTGTGCGGATCGTCCTTTGGGTTGCTGTCGCCGTCATGGCGGGCATTCTTGGCTGGCTCACCTACGATGTGACCCGGTCGCAACAACAGATCACTGAGGGGCCGTTTGGGGTGCCGTTCCAGTTGGTGGCGCAGAATGGCCAGCCGATCACCGAAAAGGCATTCCAGCAAAAGCCCACAGCACTCTTTTTCGGTTTCACCCATTGTCCGGAGGTCTGTCCCACAACCTTGTTCGAGCTGAATGGCTGGCTGCACAAGGTTGATCCGAATGGTGACAAGATTAACGCCTATTTCGTTACGGTCGATCCCGAGCGCGATCCGCCTGCGCTGCTGAAAGACTACATCTCAAATGTCACCGACCGCGTTGTGGGCATTTCCGGTGACCCCAGCAAGGTTGCCGAGGTCATCAAGGGTTTCCGCGTCTATGCGCGCAAGGTGCCGGTAGACGAGAAGCAACCGAACGGCGAATACACGATGGATCATACGGCGTCCGTTTTCCTGCTCAACAATGGCGGACGCTTCTCTGGAACGATTGCTTACGGAGAGAACCCTGACACGGCGATAAAAAAGCTGGAAAATCTCATCAAGGGCTAAGGGATCTGCGGCTTGCCGCTGCGGGGGCTTTCGTGCCATTGGTTCCGCTTGATTTGTCCGGGTCAGAAAGAGCTTTCCGTGAGTGAACTTCGTCTTTTCGTTACCGTCACCGAGCGGGAATCCGAGGATATCCTTGAACTGCTGTCGCTGTGTTTCGGCGAAGAGGATTATGCCATCGGCACCACCGAGATCGACGAAAAGGCCGACCGCTGGGAAGCATCGATCTACATGATGCTGGCTGATGAGGACGAGGTACGCGCACGTTTTGCGGAGACGATCGCGGAGGGTTATCCCACGCTTGAAATCGAGCGCGAAGTGCTGCCGGATATCGACTGGATTGCCAAATCGCTCGAGGGACTGAAGCCTGTGCGGGCGGGCCGCTTTCTTGTCCATGGCTCCCATGATCGCGACAAGGTGCGATCCGGCGATCTGGCAATCGAAATCGATGCGGGCCAGGCTTTCGGCACCGGCCATCACGGCACGACTTCCGGCTGCCTCGAGGTTATTGAAAGCGTGGTTCGCTCGCATCCGCCGCGCAACGCGCTGGATCTGGGAACCGGTAGCGGCGTGCTGGCAATCGCCGTGTACAAGCTGCGCAAAATCCCGGTTCTCGCAACCGATATCGATCCGATTGCGACGCGTGTCGCGCGCGAGAATGCCAAGCTCAACGGTATTTCGGCTGGCATGAGTTTCGAGACGGCGCCGGGCTTCTATTCCGCGGCGTTCCGTAAGCACGGACCGTTCGATCTCATCATCGCGAACATTCTCGCCAGACCGTTGATCAAGATGGCACCGCAGTTGGTGACACATCTGTCGCCGGGTGGAGATGTCATTCTCTCCGGCATTCTTGCATCACAGCGCTGGAAGGTCATCGCTGCCTATAGCGGTGCCGGTCTGGCCCATGTGAAGACGATCTGGCGTAATGGCTGGGTGACCATCCATCTGCGCCACGAGGCGCGGAGCTAGCGCCTCGCATATTCAAGTCTATGTCGGCTTCAGAGCGGGAAGTTGGAAGCACCTTCGCGGCGAAGTTCTTCGCGCGACTTGCCCAGTGCCGCGAGGCTCGTATCGTCCAGCCGCAGTAGAGCGCTGTTGACGTAGCGGCGGGCTTGACGTTCGCGGGCTTCCACGATCCGGTTGAAAGCATTGTGCAGGAATGAATTTGCCATTGTCTAGCCTCCTAGGCTGGTGGGTGCCGCTGCGCCCTTCGATGACTTTAATGTAGGCGATCGATGCGCCGAGCGTTAGGTGCACTGCAACATGAGTGGATTGCGCCTGTTGCATATGTCGAACTGCTATCAAACATGGCGCGGTGGTTCTCGTGATCCCGACATTTTCTCTTGAGGGGGCTGCGAACGGATGCAAATGTCGGGATCGAACCACTCGGATTGGAATCGCGCTTCAGGCGGACGTCCAATCGCAGGCGATCAACTGAAAGACATGCCCATGTTCCAGTCCTTTGAAACCACGTCCTCCCCGCAAACAGGTCCGGCGCGCGTTGCCGCGCTTCGCGAGCGTTTCGATGCTCTTGGTATCGATGGCTTTCTGGTGCCGCGTGCCGATGAGTTTCAAGGCGAATATGTTCCGGCATGCGCTGAGCGGCTTGCCTGGCTCACCGGCTTTACGGGATCCGCTGGTGTCGCTCTCATTCTCCGTGACAAGGCAGTCGTCTTTGTTGATGGTCGCTACACGACACAGCTCGCTCAGCAGGTGCATCCCGATACGTTTACCGGTGGTGATCTTGTCGCGAAGCCACCGCATCTCTGGCTCGCCGAACATGGATCAAAAGGACTGCGGCTGGGCATCGATCCCTGGCTACATGGTGGCAGCGACGTGAAGCGGTTTGAAAAGGCGCTGGACGAGTGCGGTGGCTCCCTGATCCTCGTGGATGCCAATCCTGTCGATGCAATCTGGGCTGATCGCCCGGCAGAGCCTCAAGGTGCCGTCAGCGTTCAGCAGGAAAGCCATGCAGGCAAGCCTGCAACTGACAAGATTTCAGAGATTGCTGCCTGGGTGAAGGAGAAGGGGGCCTCTGCTGTTTTGATCGGTGATCCTTCGTCCGTGGCCTGGATCTTCAACGTGCGCGGCCAGGATGTGCCGCACACGCCGCATCCGCTGGCGCGGGCGGTCATCACGGCAGACGGCAAAGCCGAGATCTTTATCGACGCGTCAAAGCTGGTCGGAGAAGCGAAAAACCATGTCGAAACCTTGGCGTCAGTTCATGCTCCGGCATTGGTTGTCGAGCGCGTGACAGCCTTTGGCGCCAATGGCGGCAAGATACTGATCGACCCGGAAGCAACGCCATTTGCGTTGAAGCGGGCCATCGAGGCAGCAGGCGGTATCGCACTCGAAGCGATCGATCCGGCGCGTCTGCCGCGCGCGGTCAAGAACGCAGTCGAATTGCGCGGATCGGCGGAGGCCCATGTTCAGGATGGCGCTGCCATGGTGCGCTTCCTGCATTGGCTGGATAGCCAGCAGCCGGAAAGTATCACGGAGATCGATGTCGTGACGCGGCTGGAAGGGTTCCGCGCCGGCGTCGGGCAGGATCTTCAGAACCCGCTGAAGGATATTTCGTTCGATACGATTTCCGGGGCGGGACCAAACGGCGCGATCATTCACTATCGGGTGACGACAGAAACCAACCGCAAGCTTTCGTCCGGTGAACTTTTCCTCATCGATTCCGGGGCGCAGTACGTCAACGGCACGACCGATATCACCCGCACGGTTGCGATTGGCGCGGTGCCGGAAGAACAGAAACGCTTCTTCACGTTGGTGCTGAAGGGCATGATCGGGATTTCGACCGCACGCTTCCCGAAGGGCACGCGCGGCTGTGATCTGGATCCGTTGGCACGTATCGCTCTCTGGAAGGCTGGCGCTGATTATGGTCATGGAACAGGCCACGGTGTCGGCTCTTATCTCTCCGTGCATGAAGGGCCGCAACGCATTGCGCGGCTCTCTACACAGGAGTTCCTGCCGGGCATGATCCTTTCCAACGAACCCGGATACTATCGTCCGGGAGCGTTCGGCATTCGTATTGAAAACCTGATCTATGTCAGCGAACCGGAGACGATCGAGGGCGGTGACATTCCCATGATGCGCTTCGAGACCCTGACCTGGTGCCCCATCGACCGGCGTCTGGTTCTGCCGGATCTCTTGACCTCCGAAGAGCGCGACTGGCTGAATGCCTACCACGCTACGGTGTGCGAGAAGCTGTCGCCGCTGATTTCTGAGGCGGATGTGCTTGATTGGCTGAAGCAGGCAACTCAACCAATCTGAGGCTTCTCAGGTCATCACGAAATGCCGCAACACCATGGCAGCTCCCCATCCGGCCAGGATGAGGGGGATGCCGTTGTGGCGCAGACCGACCAGCAGCGCGACAATCATCGCGATCTTGAGTTCAATCCCGCCATCGAAGAAGGCGGGCGCAACAAGCGTTGTCAGAACCGCTGCCGGTACGGCGTTCAATGCTGTCTCCAGCCGTGGAGGCAGGTTTTTCACATTGCTCAGCAGCCAGAAGCCACCGATCCGTGTGAGATAGGTCGCGATGCCTGCGGCGAGGATGATGAGGGCGGTTCTCAGATCGAGACTCATGGCTTTGCGCCCTCATCTGGGTTAGACGACTGCGGCTTATGAAGGATGAGCGCAGCAATAATGCCAGCCGCGGCTCCAATGCTGACATGCCATGGGGAGCCGACCGTGTGCATTCCGATGATCGAGGCTACGGCACTGACGGGAACGACAGCGCCGAAGAGCGGGCGTTTGCGAAACCCCATCACCAGTCCAAGGAAATAGATCGGCAACAATGCATCGAAGGCCCAAGCTTTCGGGTTGCCGATCAACTGCCCGAACACTGCGCCAAGCGCTGAACTTCCCACCCAGACGACGTAGATGATGAAGGCTGCGCCGAAGTACCACGCGGTTTCCAGCTTGCCGACGCGATCCACACGCTTGGCGGCTTCGGCAAATTGCGGGTCCGTGAGGAAGAAGAAGGCCGCAGCTTTCTGTAAGCGACCAAAGTCCTTGACCAACGGCGTCATGGCCGCCGAATACAGGATGTGACGGAAATTGACCGCGAAGACGGAAAGCACGATCAGCCACGCAGGCACATGGCTGCCGAACATTTGCACACCGACCAATTGGCTCGCGCCGCCGAATATGATGCCGCTCATCAATGTCGCTTCAAGCGGACTGACGCCGCCGTCTACCGCGATTGCGCCAAACAGCAATCCGAAGGGGGTCGTTGACATTGCAACGATAAGGCCGGCCCTGATGCCGTGCCAGAAGGGAAGGGTGCGCATGGAATACCTCTATGCGCGAGGCAATTAAGCTTATTGCGATAGGGCGGCAAGCCTCTGCATCCCGAAATGCAGCTCAGTCTGCCAGAATATCAGTGCTTCTGCATATGGATACGCCTGCGGCGCGCATTTCTTCGATAGCGGCTTTCACGCCTTGAGGATCGATACCGCGGCTCGCATCTTCGATGAAACGAACCTTGATCTCTGGCAGCATCTCTCTTGCGTCCAGCGCAGAAAATTTCACGCAATAGTCCGTTGCCAGTCCGCACAGATCAAGCTCCGTCACCTGCTGCGCCCGCAGGTAGCCCGCAAGGCCGGTGATTGCGGCCTGATCATTGTCGCGAAACGCAGAGTAGCTATCGACTGCCGGGTTCTCACCCTTTTGCTGAATGTAATCGATATGCTCCAGATCGAGATCCGGATGAAACTCTGCGTCGGCAGTACCCTGAACGCAGTGATCCGGCCACATGACCTGTGGCTGTCCGGAAATCTCTCCCATGTCGAACGGCTTCTTGCCCGGATGTTGTGATGCGAAACTGCCGTGATTGTCCGGATGCCAGTCTTGCGAGGCGACGATCACATCATAGGGCCCTTCGTCGATCAGGCGATTTGCGATAGGCACGATCGCGTCGCCGTCCGGGACGGGGAGATTTCCACCGGGGCAGAAACCGTTCTGAATATCGATCAGCAACAAGGCCCGCATGATGTGTCTCCCATGATTTGCTGTGCCGCAAGATGCCAATTTGCCGAGGCTCGATCAAGTTTGTTGCTTATGCGATTTCAGCCGCAGTTAGCCTCTAATCCCAACCTTGGTTCCGGGGAGTCTTTTGCAGAAACAAATGCTACTCCACTTCCCCGACCGTTGTTTCCGTCGTCAATGATGCCAAGTTTACCCACATAGCGAACAGCTTTGTAGTATTTTGATTGAGGCGGCTCATCAGGAATTGTTCCAAGTTGTGCGCTCTGATCGAGATATCTCCATAGTGGGGGCGCGCCCGGATCGATCTGCTCCTGTCCACGGAAACCATCGACAAGCAATTGTTGAGCAAGCTCTGTTCGCGATAGAGCTAGTGAGCTATCGCAGCGCATCTAAAAGGATTTCTGGCTCGCGTCTATCACAATGAGATTGTAACTGGTTCCTATGTAGCAAGTTTTGCCATCCTCGCTGGCGTAGACAGCAGCGCCCGAATTGTAGGGCTTCTGCAATATCTCGATCCAGCCACTGGTTACCGATGACCAGGGTCTCCAGCGCTGACCCACTGTGAAACGCTGGCTCATGCCGAAGCCCCAGGCAACCGTGTAAGTGAGCGTAAGGTCCGGCCCAAGCTCGACCGCTGTGGAGCGTCGGGTGAGGCTGTGCCAACCTGCTGCAACTAACAGGCTTACGAGGTAACGATGAGGATTGCTCTGCGCATTCATTTCTCTGTGCTGTTTTGACTGATCCAGATCGTAAAAATCGGACGGTTGATCATATTGATACACCTAAAAATTGCTGATATGCGGCATTTTGACGGCTTGCCGTCGGTTTGCCGCATTTCTGTTAAACTTCCGGCGGTATCGGTTTATAATGGCTTGCTGAACTTTCAGGGGGCCTTGTAAACACATTGGTTACCATACTTTGTCATTCTTATCCGCGAACGTCTCATGTTCGTGGGTACTCCCAAGCTCACGTCGATTGCAGGCGGGCTCTTCTATCCGGAGCAGGTTTGTTCGCTTCGGCTGTTCGACTGAGTAAGGGGTGATGCGTATCATGGCAGTGGCTTTCGAGACGGCTCGGACCGTCAAAACATCTTCGCGACGCCGCCAGACGAAGCAGGCGTCTCCCGCCTATGGTCTCATCAAGGGTACGGTTGCACTCGGTTTCGGCCTTGCCATTGGTGGCTGGATGATGGGCGCGCTTGCGACCGTTCACAGCATGGGTAGCATCAAGCCGTCTGATTATTCTCATCAGCTGAAGGCTTCGCTGAATTTGAAGCCGATTCTCGCGGCTCCCATCTCCGAAGCGGAGCGGGTTCTGAAAATCGCGAAGTTCTCCCGCCTGAATGGTGGAGCGACGGAGAAAGCGGCGCGGCTTGAGGGTGCGCATCTGGCCTACCTCAATGCCCAGGTTCCCGCCGATCACGCCGTCAAATCCGGTGTTGCGGCAGCTCTCGCCCAAGCCGAGATGGACAAGCAATTCGCCAGCCTTGCCGCCAAGCGGCCTAAGGGCGGCGACGTGAAGACCGCCCTTGTGGCTGCGCTGGACGAGACCGTCATCATCGCGCCTCCGACCGAGACTGCCTGGGATGCATTGCCAAAGGGTAATGTAGACGAGGGGCAGGTTGAAGTTGCCGACCTGCAAAGCCCTGCCGAGCTTGCTGTGGCAGAAGCCATGGCGCCATCCGTGGATGATGGCCTGCCGATGGCTGGTCCACTTCCGATCCGTCGTCCGGCAGCCAACGCGTTGGCCATGGCGATTGCGCCATCTGCACAGCCAAAGCCAGTTCAGAAGCCCGCGGTTGAAGAGGAGGAAGAGGAAGCTCCGAAGGCACTCGCCTTTGCCCGTCCTGAAAACCCGATGAAGGAAGCGCCTGCCAAGAGCGTTCCGTGGCCGGATCGCGGCGGCAACAGCATGAAGGTCGCGGTCTACGACATCACCAACGGTGTCGTGCACATGCCGAGCGGTGAGCGTCTGGAAGCCCATTCCGGCATTGGTGAAATGCGTGACAACCCGAAATATACGCATGTGAAGATGCGTGGTCCGACCCCACCCGGTACCTATCGCCTGTCGATGCGCGAAAAGCTTTTCCACGGTGTCGCCGCCATTCGTCTCACGCCGACCGATGGCGTCAATCCGCTCGGTCGGACCGGCCTGCTGGCGCATAGCTATCTGCTGCGGACGCGCGGTGACTCGCATGGCTGCGTGGCATTTGCCAATTACGACAAGTTCCTGCGCGCCTTCCAGCGTGGTGAAGTCACGCACATGATCATTGTCGATCGTCATAATGGTACGATCCCGGCGGCGGCCCTTCGAAAACTGAACCTGCGTGGCGGTGGCTCCGCGCCTGCCAGCACGGCCTCCGCATCAGACAATGCGCCGGATAACGGCGCTCGTCGGACGCTTGTGGACTATCTGAAGGGCGATACCTGATTGACGCCATGATCGTGTCGGGGCTGAAGTGCCGACACGCAGACCTCTATCCCAGCAGTTCTTTCGCGATGCGCAGGAATATGCGTCCGCCGATCGGGATCAAGGCGTCGGGAAAATCATAGTCCGGGTTATGAAGAGCGGGCTGATTTTCTCCGGCGCCAATGAAGAACATGGCCGCTTTCGCAGCGTCTCCGAAACGGCCAAAGTCTTCGGAAAACTTGAACATCTTACCGGCCGAATGGGGAAGATCTTCCTTGTCCATGGCGCGACGGATGATGTCCACCGCCTCTTCATCGTTACGGCAATGACGAAACTCATCGTGATAGCTGAAAGAGACGCCTAGCTGATGTTTCTCGGCCAGGTTTCGGGCCAGACCTTCCGCGGCCTCGCGCAATTCGGACATGCCGTCATCGCTGACGGTGCGCAGCGTTACCCAGAGTTTAGCGTCACCCGGTGCCACGCCAAATGTCGGTTCACCCACTGCAACGTGAGTGACCGTGGTCAGTATCAGATCCTCGGTTTCGATATGGCCTTTTCGTAGAGCCGTCAGGGCAGGAATGAGTTCTGCGATGGCAGGAGCCGGAGAGGTGCCACTCTCTGGCGAAGAGGCATGCGCGGTCTTGCCTGTCAGCGCGATCCGCAGCCCGCAGGAGGCGCAATTGACCGGGCCTGATTTGATCCAGCTGTGTCCAAGAGGCAGACCGGGAATATTGTGCAGCGAAAACGCAAAGTGGGGCTTGAATGCCTTGAATGCGGGATCTGCTATCACGGCCGCGGCGCCGGCACCGGTTTCTTCAGCGGGTTGAAAAAGCAAGATGACGCGTCCCGATGCCGGGCGCTCACGCCTGAAAGCTCGCGACAGACCGGCCACCATCGCCATATGCCCATCGTGGCCACACATATGGCCTTTGCCAGTGATCTTCGACCTATGTGTAACTTCGGTCACTTCAGCAATCGGCAGGGCATCGAGTTCCGCACGAAACAGGACTGTTGGCCCCGGCTCTCGACCGTTGAACACCGCCGCAACGCCCGTGCCGCCGAGACCCGTCACAATCTCATCCGGCGACGAAGCCTGCAGAAAGCACACGACCTCTGCCGCAGTCTGGTGCTCTTCACCAGAAACCTCCGGCATGGTGTGGAGGTGACGTCTCCACGTGATCAGGTCGGTCAGGTCGGTATCTGAAGTGCTCACATCTGCCTCTTGCGGACTTACGTCGCTTTCTCGACGAAGCCATCAAGCACGCGCTTCTGGCCAGCCTTGTCGAAATCGATCGTCAGCTTGTTGCCTTCAACGTTCGAGATATTGCCGTTACCGAACTTGATGTGGAAGACGCGGTCGCCCACGCGGAACTTCGACGGCGTATCGGCTACCGACTTGGCGACCAATTCGCCGTCAATGGTCCTGCCGCGTGGTCCGCTCTCGCCGTAGCCAATCCGCTCTACAGCATGGCCGGAACGGCTGCCCCAGTTGTCGCGGGTGGCTTCGCTCTTGTTGGCTTGAGCGCGCTTCCAGCCGGGAGTGGAATAGGAATTGGCGAAGGGATCGGCCTTGTCGAAACGCGACTGTCCGTAGCCGCCGCGACCATAACCGCCATAGCTCGATTCCGATTCGGCTACATCCACATGCATGGGCGGCAATTCATCGAGGAAACGCGACGGCATGGTGGATTGCCAGAGGCCGTGGATGCGCCGGTTCGAAACGAACCAGATGTGGCAGCGCCGCTTGGCACGGGTGATACCGACATAGGCGAGGCGACGCTCTTCCTCTAGGCCTGCGCGACCGCCTTCATCCAGCGCGCGCTGATGCGGGAAAAGCCCTTCCTCCCAGCCGGGCAGGAAAACCGTTTCGAATTCCAGACCCTTGGCCGAATGCAGCGTCATGATGGAGACCGCATCCATATCCTCGTTTTGCTCGGCATCCATGACAAGAGAGACGTGCTCCAAAAAGCCGCGCATGCTCTCGAACGCTTCCATGGAGCGCACGAGTTCCTTGAGGTTTTCCAGACGACCCGGCGCCTCTGCCGACTTGTCGTTCTTCCACATATCGGTGTAGCCGGATTCCTCCAGAATCTGCTCGGCAAGCTCCGTATGGGGAGTCGTTTCAAGCAGTTCCGACCATCTCCTGAAACTTTGAATCACATCGAAAAGCGCCTTGCGCGCCTTGGGCTTCAATTCATCGGTCTCGATCAGGTCTGCCGCAGCGGCCAGCATGGGAATGTCACGGGCGCGGGCATAATCATGCAGGGTGCGGACGGTCGTATCGCCCAGCCCACGCTTTGGCGTGTTGACGATCCGCTCGAAGGCCAGATCGTCCGCCGGTTGGCAGGTGAGGCGGAAGTAAGCCATCGCATCGCGAATTTCGAGGCGCTCGTAGAAGCGCGGACCGCCGATGACCCGGTAGTTCAGGCCGAGGGTCACGAATCGATCTTCAAACTCACGCATCTGGAACGATGCGCGAACAAGAATGGCCATGTCGTTCAGCTTGTGCTTGTTGCGCTGAAGCTGCTCAATCTCTTCGCCCACGGCACGGGCTTCTTCTTCCGAGTCCCAGGCCGCGTGAACGATCACCTTTTCGTCATCGGGATTGGTGCGTTCCGTGAAAAGTGTCTTGCCGAGGCGACCTTCATTGTTCGCAATCAGGTGTCCTGCGGCGCCGAGGATATGCTCGGTAGAGCGATAGTTCCGTTCAAGGCGAATGACCTTCGCGCCGGGAAAATCCTTCTCGAAGCGCAGGATGTTATCCACTTCAGCGCCACGCCAGCCGTAGATGGACTGGTCGTCGTCACCGACGCAACAGACGTTTTGCGGCACATCCTTCGGGCGCTGTGCCAGAAGCCGCAGCCACATATATTGGGCGGTGTTGGTATCCTGATATTCGTCCACCAGAATGTAGCGGAAGCGTTGATGATAATCTTTCAGCACATCCGGATTGCGGCGGAACAGATCGATCGGGTGCAGCAGGAGGTCACCGAAATCGCAGGCGTTCAGTGTCTTCAGCCGTGCCTGATAGGCGGCATAGAGCTCGCGACCCTTGCCGTTGGCAAAGGCGCGCGCATCGCCTTCGGGGATATCCTTGGGCGTCAGCCCCTTGTTTTTCCAGCCGTCGATCATGCCCGCGAACTGGCGCGCAGGCCAGCGCTTGTCATCCAGGCCTTCAGCCTGAATAAGCTGTTTTATCAGACGGATAACATCGTCCGTATCCAGAATGGTGAAGTCGCTGCGAAGGCCGACGAGCTCTGCATGACGCCGCAGAAGCTTCACGCCGATCGAGTGGAAGGTGCCAAGCCATGGCATTCCCTCGACCGCACCGCCGACGAGAACGCCGATGCGCTCCTTCATTTCGCGCGCAGCCTTGTTCGTGAAGGTCACGGCCAGGATCTGGCTTGGAAAGGCACGATTGGTCGCAAGGATATGGGCAATGCGCGTGGTGAGGACGCGCGTCTTTCCCGTGCCCGCACCGGCCAGCACCAGAACGGGTCCATCCAGCGATTCGACTGCTTCCCGCTGCTCCGGGTTCAGGCCGCCAAGATAGTCAGGTGCCGGGCGGCTCTGGTCGCGTGCGGCTATGGCACGCGCCGCAATGCCCAGGCCGCTGCCGGGCGCTGCCGTGGAGGGAGCAGGGGGCTTGGAACGGCGGGAGCCGTGATCCGGTTCTTCATCGAAGAACGGAATGTCATCGAAACTGTTCGTCATCAGCGCAATCTAATGATTCCGGAAGCACAAGGCCATAGGCTACGTTCTGGTTTTATTCCAGTGGTGCGCCAGATGAGAAATGGCATCAACGTGCATATTCGTATCCTGTGGCTTTCGGCTCACGATTCCGTGAGTTTCCGTCAAGTTACAATTTGGCAAGATTGGTAATCCAGCGTTGTCTAACCAGCCGTAGAACGCGATACTTGATAAAGTCTTCAATTCAACCGGAGTGACTGAATGCGCATCTGGAAGCAATTGCTCCTCAGTATTGTCGTGCTGTTCGCGGGGCTCTGTCTGTGGATCTTTGTCAGCGCCGATGCTGCAAGAAGTCTCGTTGGAATGGGTGTGCCCGCGCGTCTGGTGGGTCTCATCCAGCCGGCAGCGATGGACGCGCAGAAAACGGCTCAATCTGATAGCCCCGCGCGAAACGGCCAGGGTGCTGCCCAAGGGGCAGGGCAGGGTCAGGGCGCTGGTCAGAGTGGAGGTCAAGGGGGAGGTCAACGGGCCACGCTTATTGCCGTTCGCCCAGTCGTGACAGCCACGATCAATGATCGGCTGACAGCCATTGGCAGCGGCGTTGCCATCCAGTCCGTCGTGGTGATGCCGCAGGCGACCGGCACGATTGACGAAATTCTCGTCAGGGCAGGCCAGAAGGTTACCAAGGGTGAGGTTCTCGCCCGTCTCGACGATGACGAGCAGTTGATCGAGCGCGACAAGGCGCAGGTGGCGCTGAGGAGTGCGGTCGAGAAGGCTGCGTCTTACAAGAACCTCCAAAGCGTGACCCGTCTTGATGCGCTGGATGCGCAGATTGCCGAAGAGGCCGCCAAGCTGGCGCTGAGCACGGCGCAGTTGAACCTCAAGCGGCGAGAAATCACCGCGCCGATCGATGGTGTGGCCGGTATCGTCCCGGCGAATGTCGGTGACAACGTTACGACGCAGACAAGTATCGTGACGCTGGACGATCGGTCTGAAATCCTGGTCGATTTCTACGCGCCGGAACGCTTCATCACCCAGATCGAAACGGGAGCTTCCTTCGAAGCAACCTCCGTCAGCCGCCCGGGACAGGTGTTCAAGGGCGTGATCGACTCCGTGGACAACCGCGTGGATGCTGCAAGCCGTACCGTCCGCATTCGTGGCCGCATCGATAATCCAACGGATCTGCTGCGTGCGGGCATGTCGTTCCAGGTGGCGATGCGGTTTGCCGGTGAAAGCTATCCGGCAGTGGACCCCCTGTCGGTTCAATGGGATGCCGAAGGTGCCTTCGTCTGGAAGGTAGCCGATAGCAAGGCGCAGAAGGTTCGCGTCAGTGTCATCCAGCGCAATCCTGATACCGTTCTGGTGCAGGCACCCCTGAAGCCGGATGACCGGATCGTGACTGAAGGTTTGCAACGTGTTCGTGAAGGCCAGCCGGTTCGCATTCAGGGCGAGCCCCAGCGCGTGGCGGAGGCAGCGACCCGATGAGCAGCAAGGATCAGCACGACATGAAGGCAGAGGATGCAAAATCCACCTTCACGGCTCTGTTCGTTCGCCGCCCTATCCTGGCGGCGGTTATCAATACGCTTCTGGTCGTGGCCGGTCTGGCTGCCTTCGTCGGCGTGGAAGTTCGCGAACTCCCTGATGTTGATCAGCCGGTCATTACTGTTCGAACCGACTACGAAGGCGCCTCGCCCCAGACGGTTGACCAGGAGTTGACGCAGGTCATCGAGGGCGCTGTCGCCCGCGTCAGCGGGTTGAAGGCCCTGTCTTCCGAATCGCAGTTCGGTGCCAGCCGCGTAACCATGGAGTTCAACGACACGGTTGATCTTGCTGTTGCCGCAAGCGATGTGCGCGATGCGATTGGCCGCGTTTCCTACCAGTTGCCTGATACGGTGGACGAGCCGCGCATCGTCAAGGCGGACTCCGATTCACAGCCGATCATGCGGCTTGCCGTAACGTCTTCAAAGCTTTCGATGGAAGATCTGACCCTGCTTGTCGACAAGCAGGTGGTTGACCGTCTGGCAGCGGTGGAGGGCGTTGCCGATGTCGAGCTTTACGGCGATCAGGAAAAGATCTTCCGTGTCGATCTCAATCAGGCGGCTCTCGCCAGCCGTGGCCTCACGGTTACCGATGTCTCCACTGCGTTGTCCAGTGCAGCGCTCGATGTTCCAGCCGGTTCGCTCACAAGCCGTACGCAGGATATCGTGGTTCGCGCAACGGCAAACCTTGAGACGCCGCGCGACTTCGAGAACGTACTGATCAAGGACAATATCCGCCTTCGTGATGTCGCAAGCGTCAATCTCGGCGCCGATGACGGAACCACGACGCTTCGGTCCAATGGCGTGCAGGGCGTCGGTCTCGGTATCATCCGTCAGGCGCAATCCAACACGCTCAACATCTCGACGGGTGTTGCAGCGGCGGTCGCCGAACTGCAGAAGGTGCTTCCAGAAGGAACGCGGATCATCATAACCTCGGATGACGCCGTGTTCATTCGCGGGGCGCTGCACGAGGTGGAACTGGCGCTGGGGCTATCCGCGCTCATCGTGGTCGTCGTTCTCTATCTCTTCCTGCGCGACTGGCGCGCGACGCTCATTCCGGCGCTCACCATGCCTGTTGCGCTGATCGGAACGCTGACGGCGATTTATCTCGTCGGTTTCTCCATCAACATCCTTACGCTGCTGGCCATTGTTCTAGCGACGGGTCTCGTGGTGGACGATGCGATTGTGGTGCTCGAGAACATCGTGCGCCGACGCTCGGAAGGCATGGGGCCGCGCGCTGCGGCGGTGCTGGGTACGCAGGAAGTTTTCTTTGCGGTTCTCGCCACTACGGCAACGCTGGCGGCTGTGTTCATTCCGCTTTCCTTCCTGCCCGGACAATTGGGTGGCCTGTTCCGCGAGTTCGGTTTCGTGCTGGCATTCGCCGTGGGGCTTTCGTCGATCACCGCCCTCACGCTGTGCCCCATGCTGGCCTCGCGCATGCTGACCAAGCCGATGAGCGAACCGAAGGGGCTTCTTGCCAGCTTCGGTAATCTCTTTGCGAACACCTATGAGAAGTGGCTGCGGTTTACGCTCAATGCGCCGATCGTCATCATCGCAGTGGCGGTCATGTTTGGCGCGGCCGCCTTCGTCGCTTTCGGTCTCGTCAAGAACGAACTGACGCCGCTGGAAGATCGCTCCCTCGTCTCGATGCGCCTGACCACGCCGCAGGGTGTGAGCCTTGAGTACACGCAGGACCAGATCCGCCGCGTCGAGGAAAATCTCCAGCCGCTGGTCGACTCTGGCGAGATCCGCAACATCTTCTCCATTTCCGGCATGGGCAATTCCACCAATAGCGGTTTCATGGTGATGACGCTGGCGCCCTGGGGTGAACGCACGCGCACCCAGAACCAGATCGTTGAGGATGTGAATGCAGCTGCGGCGAAGGTTCCGGCGGTGCGTGGTTTCGCGATCCAGTCCAACAGTCTGCGTATTCGCGGGGCGGGGAATGGCCTGCAGTTCGCGCTGGTGGGCAATGAGCACGCGAAGCTTACGGATGCCGCCATCAAGCTCGTTCAGGCGATGGAAAAGAACCCGGATTTCCAGACGCCGCGTCTCGACAATGAACCGACGCAGGCGCAGCTTTCGGTCTCCATCGACCGCGAGCGTGCCTCTGATCTGGGCATCGACATCACTGGCCTGTCCACTGCCATGCAGGCACTCCTGGAGGGGCGTTCTATCGGTGATGTCTTCGTCAACGGAGAGGCCTATCCGGTCAAGCTGACCTCCACGATGCAGCCGATCGACGATCCGACCGATCTGCAGAACATCTTCCTGCGCACCAATGACGGCAAGGTCGTGCCAATGTCCACCGTCGTCAGCCTAAAGGAAGGGGCGGTCGCGCCGCGCCTGAACCGCGAGCAACAACTGGCCGCGGTTTCGATTTCGGCTGGACTCGGCGATGGCGTTTCGCTTGGTCAGGCGCTTCAGGAAGCGCAGGCACTGGCGCAGCCGCTTCTGCCTCCCGGTGCGCGACTAATGCCACTGGCGGAAGCCAAGACGCTGGGTGAGAATTCAAGCGGCATGGCAATTACCTTTGGCTTTGCGATTGCCATAATCTTCCTGGTGCTGGCCGCACAGTTCGAAAGCGTCTTGTCGTCCATCATCATCATGACCACGGTGCCGCTTGGTCTTGCCTGCGCCATCTTCGCCCTGGTGCTTACGGGATCAACCCTCAACGTCTACAGCCAGATCGGACTTGTTTTGCTTGTCGGGGTCATGGCCAAGAACGGCATCCTGATCGTGGAGTTTGCCAATCAGCTGCGAGATCAGGGTATGGCCGTTCGAGAAGCCATTGAAAAGGCCTGCCGCCTTCGCCTGCGTCCGGTCATGATGACGATGATCGCGACGATCCTCGGCGGCGTGCCGCTGGTGTTCGCGCAGGGTGCGGGTGCGGAAGCGCGTATTGCACTCGGCTGGGTCATCGTCGGCGGGTTGGGTCTCGCAACGATCGTCACCCTGTTCATTACGCCGCTTGCCTATCTCCTGATCGCACGCTTTGCCAAGCCGCATGCGCATGAAGAGCAAAGGCTGCATGAGGAACTGGTCACCGCGTCGCGTCCGGCCGCCAATGAGGAGAAGGAAAGGCCGCTTCTGGCAGCGGAGTGAGCCCATCCAATCGTTGCACGTAGAAGGGTATTGGTGAGCCAAAACTGATAGACAAAACAATGATCCTCTCCTACCAAAGATGTCGGGTTCTACCGCTTGGCATTCAATGGAGAAGATCATGGTCTTGAGGGATGTACGCCCCGGTGTGCGAAACGAGGCCGCAGTCGCCGCTGTCATCGAGGCGTTGCGGGGGGCGCTTGGCGACAAGCTTCAGACCGGGCAGGCCTTTCGCGAGCAGCATACCCACACGACGACCTATCTGACCCGGCAATTGCCGGATGCCGTCGTCTTCGTTGAAGGTTCCGATGACGTGAAAGCGGTGGTCAGAGCGTGCTCTGAGCATGGTGTGCCGATCATTCCGTTCGGCACCGGTTCGTCGCTGGAGGGGCAGGTCAATGCACCTTCGGGCGGCATATCCATCGATTTCTCGCGCATGAATCGTATCCTGCGCGTTTCGCCGGAAGATCTGGATGTGACCGTCGAGCCGGGCGTGACGCGTGAGCAGTTGAACGTTCATCTTCGCGATACGGGCCTGTTCTTCCCGATTGACCCCGGTGCAAACGCCTCTATTGGCGGCATGACGGCCACGCGCGCTTCTGGTACCAATGCCGTGCGTTATGGCACCATGAAGGACAATGTGCTGGCCATGACTGTGGTCACGGCAGACGGCGAGGAGATTGCTACCGGAAGCCGCGCCAAGAAGTCTTCCGCAGGTTACGATTTGACCCGGCTCTTCGTGGGCTCGGAGGGGACGCTCGGCGTCTTCACCTCCATTACGCTTCGTCTTCAAGGCATTCCTGAAAAGATCGGTGGCGGTGTCTGCGCTTTCCCAAGCGTCAAGGCGGCCTGCGATGCCGTGATCATGACCATCCAGATGGGCATTCCGGTTGCACGTATCGAACTGCTTGATGAGGTCCAGATCCGCGCCTGCAATGCCTATTCCGGTCTTTCCTACGAAGAAAAGCCAACTCTCTTCCTTGAGTTTCATGGCACGGACCAGACAGTGACCCTGCAATCCGAGCAGTTTTCCATGATTGCCGAGGAATGCGGTGGCGAGAGTTTTCGCTGGACGGCAGATGCGCAGGAGCGCGCCAAGCTGTGGAAGGCGCGGCATGATGCGTATTGGGCAGCGCGCGCGCTGCGTCCCGACCTTACGATACTGGCAACGGATGTATGCGTGCCGATCTCTCAGCTGGCGGATTGTGTGGCTGCGACCCATGCGGATATTGTAGAGAATGACTTCCTCGCCCCGATTGTTGGTCATGCCGGGGATGGCAACTTCCATCTGTCGATATTGTTCAACGACAAGGATCCAGCAGATGTTGCGCGCGTCGAAGCCTTTGTCGAGCGGTTGAACCGCCGCGCTCTGGCCTGCGGCGGAACGTGTACGGGCGAGCACGGCATCGGGCAGGGCAAGATGAGTTTTCTCGAAGATGAGGCGGGACCTGCGCTTGGCCTGATGCGGACAATCAAGCGGGCGGTCGATCCGAAGAATATCTTCAATCCCGGCAAGATCCTGCGGGAAACCGCCTGATGCGACCCTTGTACGGCTTGTGCCGGAGCTTGTAGAATTTTAAATAGACCTCCGAAATCAAGGAGTGGTCCGGTTGCTGGGACGTCTTTTCCTGCTGTTTGGCGGTCTGGTGGTCATCGCGTTGTTCGCCGCGCTGTTCGCTCCGCTATTCGTGGACTGGAGCAGTTTCCGGCTCAGCTTCGAAGAACAGGCCAGCCGCATACTTGGCAAGAAGGTTACCGTGCATGGTAGCGTCGATGCCCGGCTTTTGCCTTTTCCTTCGGTCACGATGCGCGATGTGCGCGTGGGGCAGGACCTCGATGGAACGCCACTGATCCAGGTGGCGGAGTTTTCCATGGATATGGAACTGGCGCCGTTTCTCTCCGGCGAGGCGCGTGTTTTCGATATGCGGCTGGTGAACCCCAAGGCCCGTATCCGCCTTTTGAAGGACGGTAAGCTGGACTGGATGCGCGGCAGCCGTCCGGCTATTCCCGCGCGTAACGTCGTGCTGGAAGATGTGCACATCACGGGCGCCGAGATCCAGTTCATTGACGAGGCGACCGGTCGCAACAGAACTCTCAGCAAGCTCACCGCCGATCTGTCTGCAAGCTCGCTTGCTGGACCGTGGCGCGCCGAAGGCAATGGAACGCTGGACGGTTACGAGGCGAAGTTTTCGCTGAGCAGCGGCGAGCCAGACGCGCAGGCCGGTCAAGTGCCTCTCAAACTCCGCCTCTGGCCGGATATCCAGCCGGTGGAGGTTCAGCTCGACGGTATGCTCGGCGTGGCAGATGCGAAGCCGGCCTACAAGGGCGCCTTCAATCTTGTGTTCCAGGATCAGCCGGTCGCCAATGGCGTGGCGGTTGCGGAGAAGCGCGTTCCGCCGCCACGCACCAAGGGCAAGTTCGAGCTGATGAACGAGCGCATCCGGATCCCCGAATACCGTGTTGAAGCCGGTGCCGTCGATAACCCCTATGTCATTACCGGCGAGGCGACTCTGGACACCGGGGATAGACCGGAATTCCTGCTGACGGCGGACGGCCAGCAGGTGGATGTCGAGAAGCTGGCGGGCGACATGCTGGCCAAAGGCAAGACGGCCCGCGATCCGCATGTTTCTGCCCAAAGACGCCTTCATGCCCTGATTGAAATGGCTGCCAATATCCCCGTGCCGCAGGTGCCAGGACGGGCAACGATCAGCCTTCCGGCAATCGTGACGGAGGGGACGACCCTGCGGGATATCCGTCTGGACATTCGCCCTGCCCAGATGGGATGGCAAATCGAAAACGCAGTTGCCACGCTTCCGGGCCGGACACAGGTAGAACTCGATGGTCGGTTGACCCTCAGGGATAGTGCCGGTTTCAAGGGCAAGATGGTTCTTGCCTCCAACCAGCCTTCCGGCCTTTCCGACTGGTTGACCGGCAAGGTCGATCCGGCAATCCGGCGTCTCAAGGCAGCCGGGTTCTCCGCCGATGTCGATCTGACGACCGGCGTTCAGGTCTTCAACAATTTGGAAGTCGCCGTCGGTGGCGCGACGCTGAAGGGGCAAGTTCGCCGGACCTCCGCCACAGAGGCGGCAGCGGTGCCGCAGCTTGCGGTGGATCTTGCAGGCAATGAGATCGATCTCGATGCCTTGCGGGCACTGGCCTCTCTGATGACCGGCAATGACGCCGGTGACGATGTGCTGGACCACAAGCTGTCAGCGCATTTGAAGGCTGACAGGCTCACGGCTTTCGGCGTTGGCGCGCAGGGATTTGAAACGCGCTTCGAGTTTGGCGGCGGAAAATTGACCGTGCCGCAACTGGCCATTGCCGATCTGGCAGGCGCCAGCATTCTGGCAAAGGGGAGTGGAGAAGGCTCGATCTTCGATTATGCGGGGCAGGGCACTGTCAGTCTCACGGCGCCGGACGCAGCAGGTTTTCTGGCGATGCTGAGAGAGCGCCTGCCGCGACACCCAGTGCTGGAACGCATGGCGCGTAGTGCTGACCGGTATGCCGATACGAAGCTGACGGCGGACATCACGCTGGGTGATGAAGCTGTCCTTAAGGTAAGCGGCAGTTCGAACGGCACGCTGATCTCCTCTGACATTAAGGCCCTGCATCTCTTTGACCTGACGCAGGAAACCGAATTTCAAGCCTCGGCCAGACTGGCGAACACCGAATCGCTCACGCTTCTCGACCAGATTGGCATTGCCACTTTCCCGTTTGACGGAGACTACAACGGCGTCATTGATGTCAGCGCCAGTGGCAAGCTTTCCCAGCCGATACAGGTTCGGTTCGGTTACCGAACGGATCTGACCGAGGTGGTGGCTGAAGGCGGGATGAACCTTGCGCCGGACAGTTTCGGCAATGGCAGCTATTCTGTAAGCCTCAAGAGTTCTGATCTCGAGCCAACCCTGCTTGCCGGCGGTTTCGGCCTGCCGCAGCTCGGTACCGGTCTGCCCGTCGATCTGCGATCAAAGATGACGTTGGATGCGAAGGCTGTTCGTCTTGGTGAACTCTCCGGTACTGTCGCTGGCAATACGCTGGGCGGCGACCTCCTTTTTGACCGTGCTGCCCCAATCCCCACGATCAGCGGCAAGCTCAACCTGGGTGCCATGGACCTATTGTGGCTTGCCGAAGCGGTTTACGGACCGCTGCAGGATGCTGAAACGGGTGAACTGTCCACCAAGCCATTGGCAGCGCCAATGTTCCGGCAGGCTGACCTCAATCTCGATGTGTCTGTAAACGAGATTCTCGTATCGCCGGGCACCCAGCCTGCGCAAAATGTGGCGATGCGTTTCGTCAATCGCAGTGGCGGCATGACGCTGGAAGAACTGCGGGGCAAATGGCTCGGCGGCACGATTTCCGGCCGTCTGGCGCTGTCGAACAGCGATGGCATCGGTCTGCTGCAATCGCGTCTGGCGCTCAAGGATGCAGATCTGGCGCCTCTGATGTGGCTGCGCGCCAACCATCCTGTTGCGACGGGGAAGCTCAGCTTCGAACTGGCCGCGGAAGCCACGGCCAAGACACCGGCAGGCCTGGTGACGGCGCTCAGCGGGTCGGGCTCGTTGCGACTTGCTGATGGTGTCTTGCCGGATCTGGCACAGGATCCGGTGAGTTCTCTCCTCAGTGCCGCCGACCGCATTCAGGGCGATGTGACCGAGAGCAAGGTTCGCCCGATCGCGGAGGCGGTGCTTTATGCAGGGCCAACCCGAATCGGAGCCGTGACGTTGCCCTTCACCATGAGTTCTGGCCAATTGCGCTTTCAAAGCATTGCCGCAAAGGCGGGACCGGCTGCTTTGTCCGGGGAGGTGCGGTTCAATCTTCCCGACCAGACTTTGGATGGAAAGCTCGTTGTCACCTATGCGCTTGGGGAGAACGCGATTGCAGGCGGCGAGGCGAGTGTTGGACTTCAGTTTTCCGGTCCGTGGGACGCGCCCACGCGTGAGTTGGAAGTGGGTGGGCTAACGAACTATCTTTCTCTTCGCGCTTTCGAGCGTGAGCGCAGACGGGTCGAGACGCTTCAGGCCAGTGTTCTTGAAAAGCAGCGGCTGCGCAGGGAAGTGTCCCTATACCAATCGCTTGAGGTGGAGCGCAAAGCGCAACGGGAAAAGGCGGAGGCCGAGGCGCGTGCCCGCGCCGAGCAGGAAGCGAAAGAGCGAGCGGCGGAAGCGCAGAGACAGCGTGAGCAGGAAAAGGCGACCGACCAGCGTCAGCCCTCCGCGGAGGATACGACGCCCACGCTGACAATTCCCCCAACCGGCGATCAATTCCGTTCGAACAATGGTTTGCCCGGAGTCACTCCTAACTAGGCGGTAGTGACGATTTAGCTATTTGAGCCAGATGGCGATGGCTGCGAGTTTGACGAATCCCATGAAGTTGGC